>WQZG01000024.1 GCA_009780855.1 Treponema sp. | reverse complement strand
TAATCGTGACCATCATTCCCATGCTCATCAGTTTGGAAATTACGTTTGAAGCCTTGAGGTTCATTTTGCGGGCCAGTTCCGAAACGGAAATAACCTCCATAATTTCTATTGATTTGGGTATGGGATTGGCTACCTGGGTAATTTTTTTCTTGGTCTGGAGGAGTTTTTCCTCCATTTCCAGTTCTTTTTCCTTGCGGGTATAAATTGGTTTTTTGGCCTTGAATGTTTTTTTGCCAAGGGTCTTGCCTTCCGGAATGGGAGCTGTTCCCTGCGGCAGCACACGGCCGCCTCCCGGACGCGCGCCTGCCGGGCGCGGACCGCCCGGACGGGGGCCGTAACCCGGACGCGGGCCGCCTGGGCTGCCCTGATGGAAACCTTGCCTGTTTTGTCCCGGAGCTCCGGAAGGACGACCGCCGGGTATAAATGGGCGGCCCGTGCCTTCCCTGAGCGGGAAACGATTTGTACCTCCGGCGCCGCCGGGCTGGCTGTTGTTAAAACCGCCCGGTTTTGCAAAGGACGCGGGTTTATTGGGAGCCGCCGGCGCGGGCCTTTCTGCAGGTCTTACCGGCCTTGGACCGACAAATTTTCCGCCGACTTTACCTGCGGCAGCCGCGGGCCTCTGGGTAATTGTAAACGGAACCGGTTCTTTTGGCGCGGCTTTTGGAACCGGCTCAGGTTCCGGAACAATTTCTTTTACGGTCTCGGGTTCCGGTTCTTTTTCTTTTACGACTTCTTTATCTTTCTCAATCTCTTTTACTGTTTCTTTCTCTGGAGGCTTTACTTCCTGTACGGGAACTTCCGGTTCGGCCGGTTTTGCTGCTACAACCTTAGGCTGCATTTTTTTAACAGCCGCAACGGGTGCAGCAGCCGCTGGCGCAGCAGACGCAGCAGCCGGTGCTGCAGACACGGCGGCAGCGGTTGCAGCGGCAGCCGGCGCAGCAGATGTTACCGCGGCTGATGCAGCGGGCTTCTTTTTAACAACAATAACTTTACGGCGTTCCGGATGATCACCGGAAGCGCTGCCGGAAGCGGCAGCCAAAGAACCTGCCGCAGAATTTGCAGCGGTATTTGCTGACGCATTGGACAGAGAACCGTCAGCCGGTCCGGACTTGCCCGCCTGGGTCTTAGCTTCGTGAGTTTCATGATCAGTCTGAGTTTTCTTGATCAGTTCTGCTTTGGGTTTTACTACATTGTCAGTTTCCGCAGCCATAATTCTCCTTGAGGCTCATGCCTTACTCATCCTCGTACTCAAAACTCAGCCCTATCCCGCAATTCGGACAGGTGGTCATATCCACTGTAATTTTGGCGCCGCATTCCGGGCAATGGTATTCCTCGGTTTCTGCGGCTGCTTCTTCAGTGACAAAATCCGGTATGGATTCCGGCAAAGGTTCCGGTTCCTCTTCTTCTTCAACTATTTCAACGTATTCTTCTATGAGTTTACGCAGAGTTTCAAGCTGTCCGGCTGAGATTGTGGTAATTTTTGCAAGTTCTTCATCCTGGATAGCAAGGAAATCTTCTATAAAGTCAATATTGTTGTCCAGGAGGGTCTTTGCAACTGCTGTGTCCACACCGGGAAGTTCGGATATCCGTGAAATTTCTTCGCCGTAAGTTTCTGAATCGCCAAAAAGCTCGGAAACCGCGCGACGGGACTCGGCAGCGATATCCATTTCTTCAAATTGGGCATCGGTTTTTACATCAATGTTCCAGTCCACCAACCTGTTGGCCAGTCTGACATTGAGGCCCTGCTTGCCGATGGCCAGGGAGAATTGGGATTCGTTTACAACAGCAAGGGCCTGGTGTTTGGCCTCGTCCAGTATGATTACATCGCGGACTTCCGCCGGGGAGAGCGCGTTCTTGATAAAACGCCTGGGATCGGGGTCGTATTTTAAGATGTCGATTTTTTCCCCTTCCAGTTCCTTGATTACCGCCAGTATCCTAACGCCCTTGAGTCCTACGCAGGCGCCTACCGGATCAACATCTTCGCGGTTTGAATAAACCGCCAGCTTGGTCCTGTAACCGGGCTCCCGGACTATTTTATGTATTTCAACAGTTTTGTCGTAAACCTCAGGCACTTCCAGCTCAAAAATCGCCCTTACAAAATCAGTATGGGTCCTGGAAAGCACGACCTGGAGTCCGGCCGGAGTTTTGTTGACTTCGGTAATAAGGGCTTTGATGCGGTCGTTAACGTGATAAATTTCGCGGGGAGACTGGTATTTTTTTGGAAGGATGCCTTCCATTTTGCCCAGATCCACATAAATCGTCCCGTTGCGCTCCCGCTGGTAGTAGCCGATGATAATTTCACCGACCTTGTCCTTATATTCTGAATATAAACTGTCCTTCTGAATTTCCCTTATAGACTGGTGGGCTGTCTGCTTGGCGCTTTGCACCGATACCCTGTCAAAATCCCTGGGGTCTATTTCGATTAAAAGTTCGTCCCCGATATCGGCCTCGGGATTTAAATCCCTGGCTTCTTCCAAATCAATCTCGCTGACAGGATCGTAAACCCCGTCCACAATTTTCTTTTTGGCATATATGGAGACTTCCCTGTCGTCACTGATCCTTACGATAGCGTTATCTGAGTTTCCGTATTTTCTTTTATATGCAGCCAGCAGGGTATTTTCGATAGTCCTGTAAATAAGTTCCTCGGACATACCCCTGTCCTGAATAAGCTGGCGAATCGCTTCCGACATATCAGTTGCCACGGTCTATCCTCCTGTTTCTTTTTTTAAAATTCCTGAAGTTTTGCCTTGGCGATAATTCCGTAAGGCAATACGATTTTTCCGTTCGCGGTTTCCAAAGTCACCCCTTTTTCGTCCGCCGCCAGGAGTTTTCCCCCTGTCCAGCCTGAACCATCCTGATTAGCGGCGGCTTCTCCTGGTCCTCTGGCTCCGCCGCTGCCTGCAGTCCCGCAGCTGCAATAGCACCTGATGTTCCGTCCGATAAAATAGGCCATCTCACTGCCGTCCTTGATCAAACGTCCGATTCCCGGCGATGAAACCTCCACACTCAGATCCTGTCCGTTAAAAGCCAATTCCAGCCTTGGCAAAATCGCCCTGTGAAAACGGGAGCAGTCGTCAACGCCCATATTCCCGTCTTTATAAACAGTAACTTTTACCTGAACGCTGCCGGCAGAACCCCTGCCCTTGCGCCTGCACAGCGAAAGTTCCAGGACAGCCATTCCAAGTCCTTTGGCGACAGGCTCCAGGCTGTCCAGCAGGACACTTTCTTCGTCTCCGGTTACCCGGGGAGTATACTTCATCAGTTCCCTCTTCTGTAAATGCAGGCCTAACAAAAAAGGGTCTTTAGAAGACCCTTTTACTATTATGGGATGTTATACTATGGATAGAATACGAAATTTTTAAATGTTTTGTCAAGGTCAGATCAAACAAACTTAAGCATTTAAAAACTTCAGCATTTAATATTATTTAAGATAATCGCCTACCTTAAAAGCAGCTTCAGGATTTTTACAGTTGGCCGAAATCATAAAGGCGATATCCGCGGAAGGTTTAACATAAGCGGAAAATTGATCGCCGTTGGCCGCGATAAGAGGGGGAGCCACATCGTAATCCTGCTGCCTTTGATTCGAACTCATGTTGCTGGATGACGTGCGGAATAAAGCTCCTACCCTAACAGGATCGGAATTGCATAAGGTATTGACCTGATTGTTATCCTGGGTCAGGTTTTCTATGGGAAGCAGGCCGTCCGCAAAAAGGCTGCAGATATATTTGAGGCCGGATCTCCAGGCTTCGCTGTTGTACGGTACGCTGACTGTACCGTTATCTACATTTATAAGATTGGGGTTGCCGCTTACGTAAATAAATGGGGTCATAAGGAAATGGAACCATCCCCCGCAGTTGCTGGGACTTATGGCCCTGAATGTACCTGTCATAACAATTTCGTCGGCCTTGCCGTTGCCGTTAGGATCTCTGATTGTAATGGCCTGTATTAGTGTTGAAGATCTGGAAAACCATACCTACAAGAACCACAACAGAAATAAAATGCGGCAGGTTTACAATGGTCTGCGAGATTTTTTTATATAACTGCCAATCATTCCTGATTCGCTGCCTGATAGTAGCCATGGTTTATCCTTTTTTTAAAATACATTTAAAATAATCCCGGAGAGAATTTTAACACAATAAGAGCGACAACGCCAACAGTCAGCCAGCAGACCATACCCAAAAGAAGCGGCTTGACGCCGTGGGCAAAAAGGCTTTTGAGACTGGTATTGAGGCCGATTGCCGCCATGGCCATAATGATTACGAATTTACCGGTCTGGAACAGAAAAGATGATACCTGCGGCGGCAGGTTCAAAAAGGTATTTATTATAGCTGCGGCCATAAAAAACAATACAAACCACGGGAAAACCTTAACAAAACTGAAATTTCCTTTATCGGCGTTTTTGGATTTTCTTGCGGTATAAATTGCCAGTACCAGGGTAACCGGCACTATCATTAATGTCCGGGTCAGCTTTACTATGGTCGCGAAATTAAGGGCAGTGTTGCTGCCGGCGGCATTGCTCCAGGATGTAGCCGCGGCAACCACCGACGAAGTATCGTTGACCGCGGTTCCGGCCCATATACCAAAATTAATATCGTCCATGCCAAGCAAACGGCCCAGCGGAGGAAAAATAAAAACCGCAGCCAGGTTAAAAAGGAAAATGGTCGAGATTGCCCTTGTCACATCCTCGTCCTCGGCCCTAATAACAGGAGCGACAGCGGCAATGGCCGACCCCCCGCAAATAGAAGTACCCACGCCTATAAGTACAGTCGTGTTCCCCGAGAGTTTAAACGCCCTGCCCGCCAGAAAGGCCGCAAAAAAAACCGCCGTAAATGTAAAAGCCATAACAGTCAGCGACATTTGTCCTGCCCGTAAAATGTTGAATAAATTCATGTCAAAACCAAGGAGTACGATGGAGTACTGCAGAAGTTTTTTTGAAGTAAATTTTAGTCCGTCGGTAAAACCAAAGTCCCTGCCAAATTTAAGTTTGATAAGGCCCGGGAAAAAAAGTGAAATCAGGATACCTGCGACTATGGCGGCGACCGGCCCGCCGATAAGCGGAACCTGTTTTCCCAGGAACCAGGCCGGGGCCGCTATTGCAAGACAAAGTAATATGCCGGGGAGTTTTTTCATGCTAAAAGACCTTTATTACAACTGCACATAAATTTATCCTAAATGATAATACACGATTATTGTGGAGTTTACCAAGATGGATCAGCGGGGAAGTCTAGTGTATGAGCACTGTAGGATTTATTTATGTATTCAGAATTAGTTTTTATCAGATCTGATTACACCGGGAGTAAAACCATAAATTCGCTTAAAAGCTTTATAAAATGAATTCGTATTGCCAAAACCACATTGTTTAGATACCTCATTAACGGAATATTCGCCGGTACTTAGCAGTTCACGTGCTTTTGTCAGTCGTTGTTTCTCTACATATGAAAGAAATGTTTGTCCAGTAATGTTCTTGATCAGCTTTTGCAGGGTAGGCGGAGATATTTTAAAATGATCTGCTACCATGGGCAGGTAAAAATTTTGATCGAATAAATTCTCGTTTATATATGCATAAATTTGCTTTCCCAATTTGCTTTCATTTTTATCTTTCATATTCCTGATTTTTTCACAGATAAGCCGGAAACATTCCGGAAACTGTTTCTCAAAAAGAAGCTGTTGCTGTCTTTTGATAAAAACAGGTACACTTATGGAGCCAAGCATTTCAGGATATTCAATTTTTAACTGCACAACTACATTGAAAAGCATATTCCATGTCAATTCCGAAAGAACGGGATCTTCAGGCTCCGGCAGGCGGGAACTGCATTCATGTAAAATCAGCAGTGCGCCAGTTATGTTTGCATTTCTCAATGTATTGTATAAAAGTTCCATGGAATGGATACTGAACGGAGGCTGTTGCACCGGAACAGGTATAACATGGAAATATTGTAACTGCTGCCATATCTTTGGCAGGTCCTGCGGATTTTCATATACATCGCTTAATAAAAAATGAATTACAAGGTTGTGTTGTTTATATAATATATCCTGGAATTCTAGCATGGATGAATTCCAGGATTGACTGTTGTCGTTATTGACTGGCAGAACAAGTATGATGAATTCACCTTCAATACTCTGGATATATATGTTATTGAATTTTGTTCTTACGAGGCCCAATAAAAGAAAATGTGCAGTCAGCCTTTCTTCCAAACTGATATTTTCCTGCGGTTCATTGCGGATTACACCGATTATGTATTTTCCCGGAAAATCCGGAAACAACATCAGGAATTCATCTTTTTCCTTAATATCGTAAATACCTTTTCCAAGAGCTTTTTCCAATGTTTGAGAACGCAGCAGTTCGGTTTGATGATTAATTATCTGCAATGATTTTTCAAATTTGACATCAATTGTGGAAATTGCATTTGCCAAATCCTGATAAAAACGCCCCAGGCTTTTTTTAAAATCCCACTGTTCTTCTTTTTCTGTTTCAGAAAGGATATTATTTGTACCATTTATTCGTGTAAGGAAACGGTGTACCGGTGTGTAGCTGTGCCAGCCAAAAATCAATGAAAGTGAAATAATAATGGTTGAAACAAGGAAAGAGAAAAATAAAATAAGATTCCTTACATGGGCTATTTGTTTTTGGATGATGGAATCCGGAATTCCAATTTCAAAACGAAGTTGGCTGGTCAGACTTTCTTCCGATATTATATGGTATTTGCCCGGTGTATTGTTATTTTTTTCATATAATAAATTACCCATTATATCATATATTTTTATTAGGCCCTGTTCCGTGATGACAGGATCCGATAATAAAGGAAGCAGCTTGTTTATGGACATTGTTGAAAAAAAAGTATTATCATCCAAATAACTGCTGCCAGGCCAATGAATTTCGAATGTAATAGCTTCATATGTTCCATGATCAGAACTGGTATAGGTTTGTGCGGGAATGTATGAATTTTTTGAATTTAATAATCCAAGCCATTCATCATATGAATAATTTCCACAGCTTAGGAACTGGTCATAAAAATGATAATACCTGGAATAGCAAAACATGCGATCAGGAGTCAAAACAACATCTTTTGAAAATATTACTCCCGTATCCGTCATAATTGAATGCGGTAATGTTAGGATCTGGAAAGTATTTCGCAGCTGGGTCAGGTGATACGGATTGATACCCGTATAATCCCTTAAAACATGCGGTTCGGATTTGAATATACTATACCGTTGATCAGTTCTAAGGATAAAAGCTGTGTTATTTATATTATTTATCGTGAAATCAACAATATCAACTCCATTATGGAGTTTGTTTATCAACAGGGAGAGTTCATTTTTAAGGGTAAAATCCGAAATATAAAGGTAAACCGGTATAAATAAAAGTATTATTAAAAAGGCAAAGAGAAAGAAAATTAATATATATCTGAATAATACAGGATGAATTATTTTCATCTATTCTATTATTCCTCCGCCCCCCTGCCACTTTTTAAAAAAAATCCAGCGGTTTCATCCTTATTTTAAAGCATTTTGTAAAAAAAAACTATAATTTTATTACACTAAAATTTTCAATTATTAATGCTTTATATAGATAATTTATATAATAAACCTAAAAAAATTGATTTTTTCGTTTTTTCATGAATATTTTACGTTTTTTCCTCTTGATTTTCTGATTTTACATTGATTTTTTCGTTTTATTTTCTTGATGTAATGGAATACCACTCTTATTATAAAATTAAATTTATTATTCCAGGGAGGAATTATGAAAAAAATACTGTTTTTCTTAACGGTCTTATTATGTTGTGCAATGGTTTTCGGTGGTGGTGCCTCACAATCATCCGGCGGGACCAGTTCAGGCACCGCAAAATTGAGTGTTGCTATTGCAGAAAACCTCCGGATAGAAGATTATAAGACTAATTTACAGACAAAATTAATAGAACAAAACGCAAATGTTGATTTATCTTTTGTCGTTTTACCTTCAACGGATTTTGTCAACAGGCTGAATCTGATGGTAATGGCAGGCGGGAAAGAACTGCCGGATATTATTTTAGCACGGCCCGGTGATGCTGTAGTTTTTCAATGGGCCCAGGAAGGGGCGATTGTTCCCCTTACAAAGTATTATAAAGATCCTTCAAAATCACCGACGATTCAGGAAACTTTTACCAGGATGGGCAGGAATTATCTTTCTGATATAACCTCTCCTGACGGTGAAATTTATGGTTGTCCCGTTTATAATCAATCGCTTCTGAATGAAATGGATGCCAAGTATATGTATTATAAACCATGGGTGGACAATCTTGGTTTAAAATTCCCGACCACAACTGCTGAATATCCTGACTTTCTCAAAGCAATTGTTAAATCCAATCCCAATGGTCAAAATAACATTATTCCCTTAACCGGTATGTTTGATCTTTCCCAGGGGGATTATTGTGTATGGTTCAACTGGCTAATGAATTCATTTGTATATGCCGGAGATTCCAGACTTCTGACAGTAACAAACGGTAAAATCGGAGTTGCATACAATACAAACGAATGGCGGGACGGTTTAAAATTTATCAGGAGCCTTTTTGCAGATGGTTTAATCCCGACAGAAACCCTGACACAGGACAGAAATCAAATGGTCACCCTGGTAAATCAGGATGGTCCGGTTGTTTTTTCATTTGTCAGGTACAATGCTGATGATGTAAATGCCAATAATCCGGCTGGAATGCTGTACGATTCCGCACTTCCGCTAAAAGGACCTCAGGGAGCCAATTATGTAAGGTTTATTCCGTCAGTCGCCCAAATCGGCATGATGGTTTCCGTAAACTGCAAGGATGTAGATGCAGCATTCCGTGTCGGGGATTTTATGTGCAGCCGGGTCAATGGTTTTTCAACACGTTTTGGTGCTGAAGGGATTGATTGGGATTTTGCAGAGAACGTGCCGAACGCCAAGGATAAATATGCACCGATGTTTCCGGGATATCCGCTCAGCGTACTGGCTTATGATGATGCAAATTTCTGGGGAGGAACAAAAGTAGCCAATTCAAGCTGGCGTGATCAGGGGCCTGCTTTCAGGAATTATGCCGATAATGCAGGGGTTATGATGCCGATTGATGTTCCTGCGGGAAGAACAGGTATAAATGCAAGGATTGGCGTTATGTATCAGTCAGATGGCGTTAAACCAAAGGAATTCATTCCTAAACTTATATATACTTCCGATGAAATCAAGGAAGTTACTGAATTATTTAATAATCTGACAACATACTTGAATTCATCAACCGCTGCGTTCCTTTCAGGAAACCTGAATATTGATGCTTCCTGGAATACTTATATCAATGAACTGAATAATATCAATGTTCAGAGAATGATAGATATTGTTCAGAAAGTTTACGATCGTATGTACAAGTAAAGTAAAACATGTGCAGGAACAGGTAGAATAATGAAAATAAACCAGCGCTTGCGCAATGATTGGCAGTTGTACCTGTTCCTGCTGATCCCATTTATTTATATTATTATTTTTGCTTATATACCCATGGTGGGCGCCCAAATCGCCTTCAGGCAATACACGGCTCGTTTGGGAATATGGGGCAGTCCCTGGATTGGATTACAAAATTTAGTTAAATTTTTTAAATCATATCAATTCAAACAGGTTGTTTCAAATACAGTAATACTTTCTATTTCCACCATAATTCTGGAATTTCCAATTCCTATCATTTTTGCATTATTAATGAATAGTTTAAATTCTCAAAAATTTAAAAAATTTTCACAGACTATCGTAAACCTACCGCATTTTATTTCTGTTGTGGTTATGGTTGGTATGCTCTTTCAGGTTTTGAATGCCAACACAGGTTTGTACGGCGCACTAATGAAGACCATAACTGGCATATAACCACCAGACCTGTTTGCAAAACCGCAAAGTTTCAGATTTATGTATGTTTTGTCCGGGGTTTGGCAGGAATTCGGATGGGGATCTATCATATATCTGGCAGCTTTAGCCAACGTTAATCCGGAATTGCATGAAGCTGCTGTCATTGACGGAGCTTCCAGGTTTCAGCGGGTAATTCATGTTGACTTTCCAAGCATTATTCCTACAATAACCATTTTATTAATATTGCGCATGGGATCAGTAATGAGTATCGGTTTTGAAAAAGTTTTCCTTATGCAGAACAGCCTTAACCTGCCCATCAGCGAAGTGATTTCAACCTATGTATATAAAATAGGTTTAACAGGAACAAGTGATTTTTCATATTCCACCGCAGTCGGTCTTTTCAATTCGGTAATAAATATGGTTTTAATCGGATTAGTCAATATGATTTCCAGCCGTTTAGGCGAGACCAGTCTTTGGTAATTTATATATGAAAACTAAAGTCTATAATTCGGACACATTATATTTCCTGATTGCATATTTGCTTATCGGCATATTAACAATACTTGTACTCTATCCAATGATTTATATAATATCATCATCATTTTCCACTGCAAGCGCCGTAACTGCAGGTAAAGTCTGGCTCTTGCCCATAGAACCAACGTTATTTAATTTCAAAATGGTATTACAGTACAAGAGTATTTGGATTGGATACCGCAATACCATATTTTATGTAGTTTGCGGCACATCAATCAATGTATTCATGACCCTTATATGTGCATATCCGCTTTCGCGCAAGGGTCTTTATGGCCGGGGCTTTTTCACTTTTATTTTCACCTTTACTATGATTTTTTCGGGAGGAATGATACCCAACTATATTTTGATGAGAAATCTAGGGATGCTTAATACCGTTTTTGCGATGCTGCTGCCTGGAGCAATTTCAGTTTATAATATGATTGTAACAAGAACTTTTTTTCAGGCGAGCGTACCGGGAGAACTGCTTGAGGCATCCAAACTGGACGGCTGTTCCGATACACAATATTTCTTTCATGTACTTATACCGCTGTCCAATTCTATTATAGCTGTTATTGCCCTGTTTTATGCAGTGGGACATTGGAACAGTTATTTTAACGCATTTTTGTATCTATCTAACAAACAGCTATATCCGCTCCAGCTATTTTTGCGGGAAATCCTTGTTCAGAACCAATTCAACAGCGATATTATGACTGATCCTGATGTCGCACAGCAGTTGTTGGGCATTCAGAACACCCTTAAGTTCGCAATTATAATTTTATCCACTGTCCCGCTCATGTGTCTGTATCCTTTTGCACAAAAGCATTTTGTAAAGGGAGTTATGATTGGATCATTAAAAGGATAATTCAATAATTTTAAAGGAGGAAAATCATGATAATTGACGCAGATACTCATATTTCACCAATAGATGAACCTAATGCACTAAGGGCGGAGGAATTGATTAATCAGATGGACAAGAGCAGTGTTGATAAGGCAATATGCTGGCTGCTTCCTCCCTATATGCGCGAGATAAATGATTCACTAAAATATATTTACGAATCTGTCCGTAAATATCCAAACAGGTTATTGGGATTTGGCTGGGTTGATCCCCATTTCGGTATCAGTAAAGGCAAAGATACAATAAGAAAATGTTTGAACGAATACGGGTTTTATGGGGTCAAGCTTAACGGAGCCCAGAATTCATTCCCGATTGATGATGAAAAAATCAGTATGCCGCTGATCGAAGAAATTGCAAAATCAAAAAAAATTCTTGCTTTTCATATCGGTGCAGATGCATATGATTTTACACATCCGTTCCGCGCAGCCAAAATAGCCAAACTCTTTCCGGAACTGCAAATACTTATTATTCATATGGGAGGAGTATCCCTGCCGGAAATTTCACCTGCCTGTATCGAATTTGCCGGGGAATGTAAAAACATGCATTTAATCGGCAGTGCCGTACGCTATACCAGCATAGTCAAAGCAATTAAGATACTGGGATCATCCAGGGTAAGTTTTGGCAGTGATACGCCTTTTTCAATTATGCATTCTGATGTATCTGCATACAATGCTTTTTTATCTGATTATTTTTCGGAAGAAGACCGCAAACTGGTAATGGGCGGGAACATAATGCGGATATTTAAATTATCATGAGGAGGAATTTAAATGAATTACAATTGGCGTGATCGTATTTCATTGCATGATTATCAAATCGAAGGTACGCTGGCTCATCCTTATGAATCAATTCAAATGGGCAATGGCGATATGGGTGCGAGTGTAAATATATTCCCGCATGAATTAAAAATTACTCTGGCAAAATCGGATATATGGGATGCCCGATTTGAAGGTAAACCCGAACAGGATGTCCTGAAGCACGATGACTTAATCAGTATGATGAATGAAAAGAAACGGGATTTGCATAATGTCTGGAGAACCGGCGATCCCAGGACTGCGGATTATTATGTTGATCGCCTGGTTGATATGCCTCAGCCGCATCTGGACGGACCGGCGCCAAAACGCGCGGGCTGTATACATTTATACCATCCGGGTTTGTCAAACACAAAAGTCTTTACCCGTGTATCTTTGGCTGAAGGAATTTTAACGACTCGTTTTAAATTCAGCAGGGGCGAACTTGTAATAAATGCCTTTGCCGAAAAAAACGAAAACTGCTTCTGGCTTAATGTGGAATCTGACGGGCAAACACCATGGTTTGCCATAATAGCCGAGAAAGAACCGGATCAGGCAAATGCTTCAATACCCATGCCTGTTCTTGAAACGTTATCGTCATAAAAAGGAATCATCCGGCAGACTATACCTGCAGGTTTTGATATAGAAACTTTCAATTGGTATTTAACTCCTTTTTTCCCAGAGCATTCCGACGGTGTTGATGCAGGACATGTGGAAAAGCACGTCTGGCGTTTCAGGCAGTATTGTGCGCTTGATCCCGGTAAGTCAGCTGTTTTTTGTATGGGCGTTACAACAGATCGTGATGGTGACCCCGCAACAACCCGTGAACGCGCCATGTCATTGTCAAACCGCAAAAACAATTATGAAGAAATTCTTGCAGCCCATAAATCGGCATGGGCCAAATACTGGGATACTTCAAATATCGCTTTGGATGACAAGGAACTGGAATCTGTTTGGTATCGCAACCATTTTGCATTTGGCTGCGCGCAAAGCCGCAAATCAAAGCCTTTGGGAAGCGGCGGAAATGTCATGGTGCAGGATTTCGAACCATGGCATGGAGATATACATACAAACCACAATTTTCAAAAATGGTATTGTACTGCATTACCTACCAATCATGCCGAATGGATTGATGTATATGCTGATTTCATAAATGATACACTGCCCTTGTTTGAATACCAGGCAAAGCTTATTTTCAATTTGGATGGCGCTTATTGTGATTTGTCTTACCTGCCGATCATGTCACATAAATATTTTAATATTAATAACCATATGGGACGCGCCCTTGCGGTTACCGGATGGATGGGACAGCCATTGTGGTGGCATTGGATGTTTATGCGAGATAAAACCTGGCTTCGCGAACGCGGATATCCGTATTTGAAAAAAGCAGCGCAGTTTTATTTCAATTACCTGGAAAAATACAGCAACGAAACAAATGAAATATTTCCTTCAATAAGGCTTGAGGAACCTGGCTGGATGAAGGATTTCCGGGGGAATCGCAATGTAATAAGTGATTTATGCATGTTTAAAAAGGCTTTTGACAGAGCAATTTCAGCAGCCGAAATTTTAGGCATTGATGAAGACTGGCAGGGTAAGTGGAAAACAGCCCGTTCAAGAATTCCGCCCATCGAACATGGTATTGATGAAAACAGAGAGGGATGGATAGCTCTTGATAAGGATTGGCCGCATGAAGAACCTAAAAAACGCGCTGATGAAGCCCGTTATAGCCGCTGGGGCGGCGGGGGGTGGATTGTATATCCTGGCGAGTATGTTGACGGGGACGGCAATGATACGCTTACTTTGGCATTACGGGATATGATCCGGCGGACAGATTTGATGAACCCATTTTATTCAGAACTGGAACAGAAATTGATTTATCCAGGTGTACCCATTGTACATCCAATATCATCCATAGTTCCTGCAATACGTTTGGGTGTAATGGAACATTTCGAATCCATCCGGAAAGTGCTGTTGTCCCACCGCCTGACATACGGACAATTCAGCTCTTACATGCTCGCTGATGGAGACATACCCAAAGAAGTCATGGGACACACCGGTTATATATGGTACGATTGGCGGGCAGTAGAAAATAAATACATAGGCGTCCTTGCCGTCACAGAAATGCTTCTGCAAAGCCAAAGCGGCATAATCCGGCTTTTTCCTTTTTGGCCTAAAAACCAAAATATCGGTTTCAATGGAATGCGTGCACAGGGAGGTTTTATCGTTTCTGCTGCCCGCAAAAATAATAAAGTTACGGCACAGCTGGAAAGTGTTGCCGGAGATACTGCTTATATAAAATGTGCAAATGCCCCCAATGTAACATGCAATGGAAAAAAGGTTGATGTATCTTATAATGGTGACATCGCATCATTCAAAACAGCAGGAAAGAATATATATAATTGTATATGGGAAAATTGAAAAAAAAATCATTTATCCCATTCAATCGTAAAACAAACATATACCGTAAACCTTTTGCGCCCCGGCCTGCTTGAGGGCCGCAGCGCAGGCGTTCATGGTGGAACCTGTGGTTATTACGTCATCAAACAAAACACACTCGGCGGGGGCCTTTTTTTTGACAAGGATACGGCCCATTAGGTTGGTTCTGCGATCCCGGCGGTCAAGTTTTTTTTGGCTAAGTGATTTTTGCCTCTTTAGGCAGCGGCAGATTATAGTTTTTTTATTGCTTCGTTTTACAAGTTTTGCCAGCATGACTATTTGGTCCCATCCGGTTTTGCGGATTTTGCCGGGCCTGGGCGGAACCGGCACAAGAATGATGTTGTCCGGATCCGATACGGGAAGCAGTTTTAATGCCTCCAATAATTGTACTGCGAGAAAATTACCGGCTCCGGGAGATTTTTTGAATTTAAATGTTTCAAGGAGTTTTTGGTAATTGCCGGTATAGGGATATAGCGAAATCAGTCTGTCATACACCGGCATTTCGGTTTCGGTGATTCCCCTGCACGGCAGGCACCGGTTGATTTCGGAGATCAGCGGCCTGCCGCATAAGTCGCAGCGGCCCGGCGCAGATTTCGCAGAGGTATCTGCGTTCCCGGAAGTACCTGCGTTTACGGAGGTATCTGCGTTGGCAGCCAGCAATTTCTGCATACATTCGCCGCAAAGGCCGTACCACGCTTCTTCTTTGGAAAACAAAGTTTTTGCGCAAATTCCGCAGCCGCGCGGGAAAAAATATTCGCGCAGATAGTACCATAACTGATTCAAAAACTGATTCAGACTCCTTAATTTCATATTTTCCAACTTCATATACTATATATGATATTAAGTTGCGTATTGCTTGAGAATTTCCAAATTTTTTTTTATAATTTTTACATGAGAATTCCTTTTATCGAATCCATAGACATCTACCCTGTCGCCGGCCGTGATTCAATGCTGCTAAATTTAAGCGGCGCCCACGGACCGTTTTTTACAAGAAATGTGGTAATTTTAAAAGATTCATCCGGTAATATTGGTCTCGGCGAGGCGCCTGGCGGAGAAAAAATCCGGTCTGCGCTGGAAACGGTGCGGGCAGATATTTTGGGTACTTCCATCGGTAATTATAAAAATACATTGCATAAAATAAAAACCATTTTGTCTGCGGATAAAAATGATGTCCGGGGGAACCAAACTTATGACGGCCGGACCGGGGTTCATGTGCTTGCCTGTCTGGAAGCGTCTTTTTTGGATTTGCTTGGAAAATTTTTGGAAGTGCCCGCGGCTGCCCTGCTCGGGAACGGACAGCAGCGTACCAGTGTTGAAACCCTTGGTTATCTTTTTTATATCGGAGACCGCAAAAAGACCAATCTGCCCTATATAAGCGAAGAAAATTCTTCTGTTCCGTGGTACAGGCTGCGCAGGGAGAAAGCGCTTGATTCAGAATCCATTGTTGAACTTGCCCGCGCAAGCTGCAAGTTGTACGGTTTTAAAAATTTCAAACTAAAAGGCGGAGTATTTAACGGTAAAGAAGAAATGGAGGCTGTCAGTTCGCTTAAAAAAGCATTCCCGGACGCCCGTATTACCCTGGATCCAAACGGCGCGTGGACGCTTGAAGAAGCAATAACTCTTGTAAGAAATATGCAGGGAATTCTAAGTTACTGCGAAGATCCCTGCGGCGCGGAGGGTGTATATTCGGGCAGGGAAATAATGGCAGAGTTCCGCAGGGCAACCGGTTTCCCGACCGCGACAAACATGATCGCCACCGACTGGCGGGAAATGGCCCATTCAATAATGCTGCAGTCGGTAGATATTCCGCTGGCCGACTGCCACTTTTGGACAATGGACGGCGCTGTACGCGTTGGTCAGCTCTGCGACAGCCTGGGCCTGACCTGGGGTTCACATTCAAACAACCATTTTGACATCTCACTGGCAATGATTGTACAAACCGCGGCCGCTGTTCCCGGCAGGGTAACCGCTGTGGATACCCACTGGATATGGCAGGAAGGAACAGAGCGGCTTACAAAAAATCCGCCAAAAATAATTGACGGCAGGATCGCGGCGCCAGCTGATGTTCCCGGTCTGGGCGTCGAAGCCGATATGGACAGGATTTTTGCCGCAAATAAATTGTATAACGAAAACTGCGTGTCAGGCAGCGCCAGGGATGACGCGGCCGCGATGCGGTTTTTGATTCCGGGATGGAATTACGATCCTAAACGGCCCTGCATGGTCAGATAAAAAAAATTATAAATTGCGGCAAGTATATACAAATTGCGTTGACAAAAATTAATTTTAAACGTTTAATCAATACGGAAAATCTATAACATTAATGGGGGTACACTATGAATGCTTTCAGCCTAAGTAAAAAACCATTAATAAAAAATAACGGCATGATCACCCAGGCAGAAGAAATGTACAGGAACCTTATGGAAGAATACCATGATGTAATCGAACTTTTGGAAAAACTTAAAAAACAAACCAGTTCATAATTATTAATATGCGGCTAATTCAAATTCAAAAAAAAGACAATGTAGCAATTCCCCCGGATACAGCTCCCGGGGGAACTGTTTTTGAAAACGGTCTTGTTGCGCTGGAGACAATTCCGCAGGGGCACAAGGTTGCCCTTGTTCAATTAATAAAAGGCAGCGCGGTTATACGTTACGGATCGGTTATAGGTTATTTAAAAAAAGATGTCCGGCCCGGACAATGGATAAACGAAGACATGCTTGAACTGCCCGGTATGCCGGATCTGGAAAATATGGGCTGGGGTACCGACATTAACAGCAGACTGCCGGTCCCGCCGGTTAAGAATTTTTGTGGTTATGACATACCCGGAGCACGTTTCGCAGGAATCCGCAATATTTTAGGCATTATGCCCGCTGTGCATTGCGTAAATGGTGTTTTAAATAACGCCGTTGACAGGATGAAAAAAGAACTGCTGCCTCAATTTCCCAATGTTGACGATATTGTTGTGTTAAATCACATATACGGCTGCGGCGTTGCCATCAACGCCGGGGAAGCCCGCATTTGGATCAGGTCGCTGCATAACCTTATGCGGAATCCCAATTTTGGCGGACAATTGATGACAGTAGCGCTGGGCTGCGAAAAATTGACGCCTGACATGCTTTTGGACGCCGGAGAAAACACCGCGGAGAACCTTGTGGTTTTACAGGAATGCCGCGGCTATAAATCAATGATCGATTCATTGATGAATATGGCGGAAAGCAAACTTGCCGTCCTGGATAAACGCAGGCGGACAGAGCTGCCGCTGTCAAAGCTCTGCATCGGAATGCAATGCGGCGGCAGCGACGCCTTCTCCGGCATAAGCGCAAATCCTGCGGCAGGATACGCCAGCGATCTTCTGGTAAGCGGCGGCGCTACGGTAATGTTCTACGAGGTAACCGAAGTCCGCGACGGTGTGCGTTTCATTGCCGCCCGCTGTGCTGACGAAAATACCGCCAAAAAACTTGCGGACGAAATGCGCTGGTTTGATAATTATCTGGAAGCCGGCGGAGTTGACAGGGAATCGAATACATCGCCTGGTAATAAAGAAGGCGGCCTGTCCAACATCGTAGAAAAAACACTTGGTTCAATCGCTAAGTCCGGGACAGCTCCCATTGCTGAAGTATTGTCACCCGGAGAGTGGCCATCCAGAAGCGGCCTTGTTTTTGCGGCAACACCGGCCAGCGATATAGTCTGCGGGCCGCAGCAGCTTGCCAGCGGCATGGTACTGGAAGTATTTATGACAGGCCGCGGAACTCCCTACGGTCTTGCGGCCGCGCCCGTGATAAAAGTAAGTTCACGCACCCTGATGAAGGAAATGTGGGACGATTTGATTGACATTAACGCAGGTACCATCATCGAAGGAAAAGAAACCATCGAAGAAACCGGGCAGAGAATTTTTAACATGATAATTGATACCGCGTCGGGCAAATATAAACCCTGGGCAGAACGTTACAGGCTTTTTAATGACATGGCGGTTTTTAATCCGGGTCCCATTACATGATAGAATTAATAAACGTAAGCAAACAATACCGCGGAGTTTCCTTTAACAAGGACTCCGGAGTTTATCTCTGGATAAAAAATTTCGCGAGTCTTACAGGCAACCGGGCAGCGCCGCTGCTTGCCTTGAATAATGTTTCGTTTACAGCGGCTCCCGGTGAAATACTGGGAATTTACGGGGAGAACGGCGCAGGAAAAACAACCTTAATTAAAATCCTTTCCGGGCTTTTGTATCCATCCGGCGGGGAAGTCAGAATAGACGGCAGAAGTGACATTAGGTACATTAAAAGCAGGGTAAGCTATATAAGCACCAACGGATGGATGGGCCTGGAATGGCAGTTAAGCGTCCTGGAAAATTTGATCCTGTACGGCAGCCTTTTTGGTTTGCCGGCAAAATTTCTTAAAATAAAAAGCGCTCAGGTGCTGGAAGCGGTTGGCATGACTGCGGAAAAAGATAAATACATAAGCCAGCTTTCCGCGGGGATGAGGCAAAAAGTTACCATCGCGAGAGGGCTTGTCATTGACAGACCAATTGTTTTTTATGATGAACCTTCCGTAAGCCTTGATGTACCTTCAGCCAAAAATTTAAGGGAATTAATAAAATCCGGCGCCGCAGACAGCCGGACAGCCATTATCGCGAGCCATAACCCGGAGGATCTTTCAATCTGCGGACGCATTATTTTTTTATCCAAAGGTAAAATTATCGCCGCAGGTACCAAAGACGAACTGGGCAGTCCGTTCGCGGGCCAGCGGATTTATGAAGTCAGTTATGCGGAACAGGGAACAGATTTGAATCCTGTTCTGCCCGGCATTATACGGGCAGATCGTGTAAAGTCCGCGGGTCCGGGTTCAGAAGAAGGCGAACGGGAAGTTCAGGTTATAAAATTTTTTGTCAGGGAAAATGAATTCTCCCTCAATGAGCTGGTGCAATATTTTATCCGAAAAAATATTACAGTGCGCAGCATTAAGCCGGCGGATTTTACGCTCCGGGAAATGTACGAACATTACCTTGGACAAAAGGATGATATGAATGCTGCATAGGGAATGGGATTCTTTTTTAATGTTCAGCAAACGCGAGTTTATCATCTGGTGGTCATACAAAATGAATGCGATCATGTGGGTGCTGGATGTTCTATTTACTACCATAGTTTTTTTTATGCTAAGCCTTGTTACCAAAGGCAGCGACATAAATTTTTTCCCCTACGGCAATAACTATGTAAGTTTTGTTGTGCTTGGGCTGTTTGTCCATTTTATAAGTTATACCAATCTGGGCGACTGTATTACGCGGGTCGGACGGATCTACTGGGGCGGTACAATGGATCTCTATCTGCTGAGTCCGCTTTCTTATTTTACCCCGCTTATGGGGGTTATGTTCCGCGGCGTTATTGACGACTACCCCAGAAGCTTGCTGGCTCTGCTGTTCGGCTGGTTATTTTTTGGCGCTGTTTTTGTTTTTGTAAAACCTTTGGTACTCCTTGTAATCCTGCTTTTTATTCTTGTTTCAACGCTGGGGATCGGCGTGATCAGCGGAAGTTCGTTTTATCTTTTTAATTTCAAGCAGCAGACTGAACCGGTAAAATTTATTTTTCAGGATGTAATAATCGCGCTGACGGCCGGTTATTATTATCCAATAACCGTACTGCCGCAGCCGCTGCAGATACTCGGAAGTTTTATTCCGCATACCTACGCAATTGACACGCTGCGCAGGCTTATGATTCCGGGAGGCGATACTACTGTCCCGGTCCTGCCGCTCCAGCTTGTACTGCCGCAGATTAATCCGGTTGCGCTGGACATTATGGTGCTGGCTGCGATGAGCGTATTTTTTCTGCCGCTTGGTTTATTCATGTATAAAAAGGGAATCGAAAAAGCCCGGCGGGAAGGAACCCTGACAAGATGGCAGTAAATATAATCGAACTGCAGAATATCATTAAAACATATAAGGTAAAAAAAACAAAAGAACCTTTTTGCGCGGTTAACAATGTGAGCCTCTCAATTAAGCAGGGGGAAATTTTTGGGCTGCTGGGAAGCAACGGGGCCGGCAAGACTACCCTTATCAAGATAATGGCCGGGCTCCTGGAACCTGACAGCGGCCGCGGAACTGTTCTTGATTATGATATTTACCGCGATCACAAAATTATACGGAGCAAGGTTAGCCTGGTCGCGCCTACTGCCGACATAGGGACTGACAATAATCTGACTGTGCGCCAAAATCTGGAATTCTGGGCCGTTGTATACAACCTGGAAAAATCCCAAAGAAAAAAACGCATTGATGGCATGCTGTTATTTCTTAATTTAAAAAAATACGAAAACCACTGGCCCATGAGCATATCTGCCGGGAACAGGCAAAAGCTGGCCATCGCGCGTTCTCTCCTTGTATATAATCCCATTCTGTTTCTTGATGAACCTACTGTAAAACTTGACGCTGCCGGCGCGGAAACAGTCCGCGGTCTTGTAAAAAAAATCAACGCGGAATTCGGGACTACAATTATACTTACTACCCATTATATTTTTGAGGCGGAAGAACTTTGCGGACGCGTCGCCATAATGCATAAGGGAAAAATCAAAAGCTGCGGAACTGTGGAAAATCTGCGCCATGATCTCAAACGTTATGATGAACTGATTGTCAGGGGCAGCGGCCTGGATACATTCCCTGCCGGCGCATTAAAAGCGCAGCCGTTTGTAATTACCGCGGATTTGCAGCCGGCCGGAAACAAAAGCGGCGCTCTGGTTATTCAGGCTGCCGAATTAAAAACCCATCTTAACTTTATATTAAAATGCCTGCTTGATAACGGCGTGCAGATAAACAGCATGGAAACCATTGAACCTACACTGGAAGATATTTTTATGGATGCTATCGGAGCCGCCTCAGAAAGCGGCGCATCTGTGGGGGGCGGTATATCTCCGGGCGGCGGCGCTTCCTGTGGGGGCGGCGCATGATTTCTTTTATTAAATCCGCCCTGTCATTTGCCAGGCTGGAATACAGGGCCCTGCGTTTTTACCCGTCAAATTTTGTTCTTGCCGTAATTCAAAGTTTTGTCTCCGCCGGAATGTGGTTTTTTGTGTCGCTTTTTCTCAAAGATTACGCCGCGTCTTCGCTGGCAGGCTACGGCGGAGACTTTGTTTCCTATATGATAATCGGGGTTGTTTTTTTCCAGAACTCATCGGCAATACTTAACCTCCCGTTCGCCAGTATTAACACCGCGTTTTGGGATAAACGGCTGGAAGTTTATAACGCTTCTCCCAGGGGAATATGGGCTTTTATTTGCGGACGTTTTATCTGGACATTTTTTTTCCAGCTTATTATCCAGGCGGCGGTTTTGATCGCGGCAATTGTATTCGCCGGTGTAAAAATAAATTCCAATATTTCTATAATACCGCTTGTCTGTTTTTATTTATGTTTTATATTTACCTGTCTTGGCCTTGGGCTTTTGGGCGCGGGTAATTTTTTTAATCTGGAAGTAAAACAGGGAAGGGAACCTTTTACCTGGCTGGTTGATGTACTTGCCAGGATATTCTCCGGTATTTATTATCCGCTGACAGTTCTGCCCGCCGGACTCGTATTTATTTCCCGCCTTATTCCCCATACTTACGCGATGCAGGGATTGCGGCTGGTCATGCTCAACGGACAGGGACTGGAAAACCCGGCTGTGCGCAGTGATCTGCTTGTGGTTTTTTGTTTTGCCTTATTTTCCATGCTGGCCGGTATTTTGGTTTTTGAAAGGGCCCTTGACAGGGCAAGCCGCGGGAATGGTGTCGGAATGGTAGTGTAAATTACGGTACTATAATATAATTATTATCATGAATACTGATTTTATCAGGGGAATTATCCCGCCCATTATTACTCCGATTACCGAAGAAGAAAAAATAAACGAAGGCGCGCTGCGCGATCATATAGAATTTATGATTGCAGGCGGCATTAACGGAATCCTTGCCTTTGGTTCAAACTCCGAATTCTACATGCTCGAAGAAGACGAGATGCGGGTTATACTGAAAATAATTATTGGCCAGGTAAAGGGCCGGATCCCGGTATATATGGGGATCGGGGCCATAAGGACAAGTAAATGCGTACGCCTTGCAGGTCTTGGTCTAAGCGCAGGAGCGCAGGGCGTTTCAGTATTGCCGCCCATGTTTTTAAAACCAAACGATGATGAATTATTTGAACACTTTAAAACTATTGCGTGTGCGGTCACGCAATCACCCGTGTTAGTCTACAACAATCCCGGCAGAACCGGCTATCCTTTATCCCAGGCTTTGGTTGAAAAACTCGCGCATACTGTACCGAATATCTGCGGCATCAAGGACTCAAGCGGCGATATGACAGAGACCATGGAATTTATCCGCACGAACCGGGATGTAAATTTTAAAGTTTTCGCCGGCAAGGATACATTGATTTATTCATCGCTGGCAGCCGGAGCCGCCGGAGCGGTTTGCACAACAGCTAATTTTTTACCCGGCCCGGTTTGTTCAATATATAAAAAATTTATGGAAGGCAATTATAAAGGTTCACTGGAGGCGCAATTTTTACTTAATCCCATAAGGCTTGCCATGGATAAATCCAGTTTCCCGGTTGCCGCCAAAGACTATGCCAACCTGATTGGCCGCAATGTGGGCAATCCGTTTTTACCAAATAAATGTTCGCCGCCCGCCCAGATTGAAAATATGCGCAGGGAGCTGGAGAAAGCAGGGCTGCTAAGCAGCGCGCAGCTGTAAATTAAAGCGGGGCTGTAAAATGGATAAACCTAATTTTTTAATAATAATGGCCGATCAGCTTACTCCTTTTATGGTCGGCGCTTACGGTAACAAACAAGTCATTACACCGAACCTTGATAAACTGTGCTCTGCCGGCATCAGGTTTGACGCGGCCTACTCCCCCAACCCGCTGTGCACGCCGGCGAGGGCCAGTTTTATGACCGGCAAATATACATATGACCTGGGCTGCTTTGACAACGGTCACGCATTTTCCAGCGAAGAACCGACCTGGGCCCATTATCTGTCTCTTGCAGGTTACGATACTGTACTTACCGGTAAAATGCATTTTATCGGCCCTGACCAGATGCACGGCCTGGATAAAAGACTGACAACAGACAGCTACCCGGCCGACTATTCCTGGCTTCCAAAATTTCTGAATAAAGAAACCAGGCTGATGCAGGATCCGTGGGGCAACGCAATAAATTATACAAAAGAATTATGTCATCCTGCAGAGTGGAGTTCCTATATTAATTACGATGAAGAAACACAGTTCCGCGCAAAAGAATATCTTTACGGAATGGTGCCAAAGAGACCGCAGGAAAAACCTTTCTGCCTCTGTGTTTCCTACCACCACCCGCACGATCCGTTCTGGCCGCCAAAAAAATATTACGATAAGTATGCTGATGTAAAAATGGAAATACCGCGCCCGCTTGAGTACGGCGATGATGAAAAAACCTTTATGGATAAATCACTTGCCGAAAATTTCCACCGGCTTGATAAATATGACATTACAAAACCAGAAGGCCTTTTGGAGCTAAGGCGTTGTTACGCCGCATTGACAACCTACATTGACGACAAGATAGGAGAGCTGCTTGAAATTCTAAAGAATACCGGACTTGAAAAAAATACCGTTGTGATTTTTACAAGCGATCACGGCGATATGCTGGGTGAACGCGGCATGGTCCAGAAACGCTGCTTCTACGAATGGTCATCGCGTATACCTCTTATCATGTGTTTCCCGGACAAAAACCATTCCGGAACAATAATCAAAGAACCATGTTCGCTGCTTGATATCGGAGAGACGATGATTGACCTTGCCGGCGCCAGGCGCCCTGACGCGCCTGCAAATGACGCTGTGAGCCTGATGCAATATCTGGGCGCGCCCGCGATCGCACGTGAAATTTACAGCGAGTACCATGGGGAAGGCGTTATGTGGCCGTGCTTTATGATAAGGAAAGACAATTTTAAATACACCTATATTTATAAGCACGAGACACAACTATTTAATGTAATTGCCGATCCGGGGGAAAGGAAAAACCTGAGCGGCCTGCAGGAATACGCGGAAACAGAAAATCAATTGAAAAATCTTTTGCTTGCCAGGTTTTCACCGGGACAAGTCCAGGAGTATCTGGAACAAAGCAGAAAACGCCGCGCGATAGTAAGGGAAGCAAACAAGGCCCGCGGTATAAGCTGGGATTACTCGCCGGTTTTTCCGGATAAATTCCGCTACACCCACGGCAGGTAACGCTGACACGCATTTGCCGCATACGATAATATTTCAGGAGAAAAAATGGACAATAAAATTGATCAATCCCTGGACGGGAACTGGAAGCTTCTGGTTATCCGCCAAAATAATTTTGAGAAAATGGCTTTCTCCGGCGCTTACGATGAAGTAATTAACGCGGGCAGCCGGAACAACGGCGGCAGGGACGGCGATGGCTGCTGGCTCATTGACGCAGCGGTACCAGGCAACTTTGAGATAGACCTGGAAAGGGCCGGTATAATTCCGGATCCGTTTTATGCGAATAACGCATTGTTAATGTCCGAATGGGAAGACTGCCACGTCATATACGCAAAAAAATTTAATTATAAAACGGCGCCGGGTATAATCCATGAAGGCGCCGCGTCCGGGAGCGCCTCGTCAGGAGGCCCCGCGTCCGGGAGCACAATTCCGGAACTGGTTTTTGAGGGAATTGATACTATCGCCGACATTTACCTTAACGGCAGGTTTCTGGCGCACACAGAAAATATGTTTGTCACCCACCGCATAAACGCCGGGGGCCTTGTTAACGGAGAGAACTCCCTGGTAATACACATACTGCCATGCGTTCTTGAGGCCCGAAAAAATAAAGTTTCTGCAGGCAATAAACACCAAAAATACAATTACGAGTGTCTGCGCCTGCGCAAGGCGCCGTCCATGTTCGGATGGGACATTACGCCCAGGCTTGTTTCCGCAGGAATTTACCGGAGCGCAGGAATTTACCTTCGTCCGCCGGAAAGTTTTAAACAATGTTACCTTATGACCGTAAGCACAGATCCGCACAGAAGGACGGTCAAAGCCGAACTGTTTTACGAAATTGATATAGGCAATAACCGCGCCTGTGATTATACGGTTTCCATAAGCGGTAAATGCGGGGAAAGTGAATTTTTACAATCATCAAAAGTCTGGTTTACCGCAGGGAAAATAAGGTTTGACATTCAGAACGCTTTTTTATGGCAGCCAAAGAATTACGGCAGGCCCAATCTTTATGATATCGAAATACGTCTTTTAAAAAACGGAAAAGCCGTTGACAGTTATAAAACAAAAACCGGATTCAGGACTGTAAAACTGGTGCGGACCGGAACCACCGATACCCTGCACAGCGGAGCTTTCCATTTTTTGGTTAACGGCCAAAAGGTTTTTATTATGGGTACCAACTGGGTGCCTGCTGACTCTTTCCATTCCCGGGACAGGGAAAGGATTCCGCAGATAATGAAACTCCTTGATGACATCGGCTGCAATGCAGTGCGCTGCTGGGGAGGAAATATTTACGAAGACCCGCTGTTCTATCAAAAATGTGACGAGATGGGAATTATGGTCTGGCAGGATTTCGCGATGGCATGCGGCATCTACCCCACAGATGATGAATTTAAAAAGGTCATGTTTGATGAGGCCGTCAGTGTTATAAGGCAGCTGCGGCAGCATCCTTCAATAATACTCTGGTCCGGGGACAACGAATGCGATCAGGGGCATAAACATGACGGGTTTGGCAGGGACCCCAACCTTAACCGGATTACAAGGGAAGTTTTGCCGGACGCTGTTTACAACGAGGACCCGGCCCGGCCCTACCTTCCCAGTTCGCCTTTTGTTGACACTGACGCCTGGAAACTTGAGCACGGGAACCTCGCGGAAAACCACCTCTGGGGGCCAAGGGATTATTTTAAAAGCGATTTCTACAAAAACTCGCTGTGCCATTTTGCAAGTGAAATCGGTTACCATGGATCGGTGTCGTTAAAATCAATGAGACGCTTTTTATCGCCGCAAAAAATCTGGCCCTGGAAGGACAGCCAAACAGGCGCAGTCAATGATGAATGGATTGTTCACGCGGCGTCTCCGGAAACCAGCGCGGAAGGCAATTATGTTTACCGCATCGAATTAATGGCCAGCCAGATTGGGGAACTGTTCTCGGCCATCCCGCAGGAATGCAGTGACTTTGTTCTTGCAAGCCAGATTTCCCAGGCCGAGGCGAAAAAATTTTTTGTTGAATTGTTCCGCACCCAGCCTCACCGTTCCGGAATTATCTGGTGGAACTTAATCGACTGCTGGCCGCAGTTCAGCGACGCGGTCGCGGATTATTTTTACAATAAAAAACTCGCCTTTAATTTTTTACGGCAAAGCCAGAAGCCCCTCCTGCTGACATTTACCGAACCCAAAAACTGGAAGCTGACACTTACAGCTTCAAACCTGTCAGGAGCCGGAAACCTGGAATTCAGCTATAAAGTCAAGGACTTTGAATCCGGTGATATTGTTCTGTGCGGAAAATCCTCCTGTCCGGATCAGGGGATTTTTGAAATTGACAGCGTCCCGTACAGCCAGGGAGAAAAAAAGATTTACCTTATTGAGTGGGAATGTACCGATGCAGCATACAGCGGCGCCAATCATTACCTTGCCGGGAATCCTCCGTTTGAATTATCTATTTACCGGGATTTTTTAAAGAAAGAATACGGTTCTATTTACAATGAAATTTTTGAATAAGGATAGACATGCGCATGACGCACCGGCAGCGGTTTAAACTGGCTGCAAGCCATCAGGCAGCGGACAGGGCCGTTTTTGATCTCTGCGGCTGCCCCCAAACCCTGATCGATTACCCGCAGACTACAGAGGCGCTTAAAAATTACCTGGGCTTTACCGGAGCGGATCAGGGCAGTTTCCCGATTGATGAACGCATACTTAAATTTTTTGACATTGATACGCGCATGGCCGGCGGAATGGCGACTCCCAAAACCGTGCATAACCGGGTTGAAGGCGGTATTCATTACAACAGTTACGGTATTGGCCAGAGGGAAATAAACGGCCATTTCGAAATTTGTTTTAATCCGCTAAGGGATGCAACCATCGATCAAATGCTGGCCTACCCAATGCCTAGGGCATCAGATATTGACCGCAGACAAATATGCGCGTGGGGAGAACAGGCCAGGCGCCTGCATGAGGAAACCGATTACGCTGTAATAGCCGCCCATCCGGTTCTGGGTGTTTTTGAAATCGGATGCTGGCTTTTTGGTTTTGACGATTACCTTTACCGCATGGCCGCGGAGCCGGAGCTGGTCCACGCTTTTTCCAAACGCATACTGAATTACCAAAAGGAAGTCATAGAAATTTATTACAGCGAACTTGGGCCCTGGATCGACTGTACCAGTTCCGGCGATGACTTTGGTATGCAGACCGGAACTTTTGTTTCTGCGGCAATGTTTAATGAATTTATCGCGCCGTATTTTGCTGAACGCATTGCGCATACAAAAAAATATACCGCGGCATTCTACGAACATCATACCTGCGGAAGCGTTTATTCGCTTATACCGGATCTTAAAAAATGCGGGGTTGATATACTAAATCCGATCCAGCCCGGAACTTATATGATGGAACCTGAACGCTTAAAAAAAGATTACGGAAGCATGATGGTTTTTTGGGGCGGCGTTGATACCCAGAAGCTGCTCCCGTACGCGCAGCCTGAGGCAGTGGAATACGAAGTCAAAAAAATCCTTTCGATTATGGGCACGCAGGGATATATCCTTTCCCCGGCGCACTGTATTCAAAAAGACGTCCCGGCACAGAATATCGCCGCTATCTACAGCGGCGCAAAAAAATTTTATGCTGACCAATAATAATTTTTTTTGGTTAACAAAGTAAAGCTTTATCCGGAATGCGGTATCCTGTTTCAAAGTCAACAAGACTCTCCATCGGTCCGGACTGCAGGAAACTGCGCGCGTTCCTTAGGAAAAGCTGCATTATGTAATCGGCTGTCTGCTGCAGATGCCTGCCGCCGGCTGCGTGCGGTGTTATTATAACATTTTCAAATTTCCAGAGTTTGTGCCCGGGAGGAAGCGGTTCGGGATCGGTTACATCAAGCCCGGCTCCTCCAAGGACACCTGATTCAATGGCGCCGCAGAGTGCTTCGGTATCAACTACAATGCCGCGGCAGGCGTTTATTAAAATCGCCCCGCGCCTGATTTTGGCGAACTGGTGTTTTCCCATAAGGCCGGCGGTATGTTTTGTACCTGGTACGGCAAGCGCGGCGACATCGGCGCGGCCCAGCGCATCGTCCAGTTTCTGAATGGACAGAAGTTCATCAAGATAATCCGGTTTTTTATACGGCAGAATATCCACGCCGATAGTATAGCAGCCAAGGGCCTTCATGCGCCGGGCATAACCTGAACCTATATCCCCTATACCGACGATTACAACCGTTGATCCCTGGATGCTTTTAATCCTGCCGCGGCTCTGCCATATTTGGGCAGACTGCGCGTCGCGGTAAAGATGAAGATTCTTCATAAGCGCCAAAGTCATCGCGGTCATATGTTCGGATACCGCGTGCCCGTAACAGCCGGACGCGCATGTCAGAAGAACATTCTTGTTCAGTTCGCCGTCTATAAAACCGTTTGCGCCGGCGCTCCCAAGCTGAATCCATTTTAAACGGGGGCAGAGTTTGAGAAAATCCGCCTTTGGATTGCCAAAAATTACGGTTATGTTTTTGGCTGTTTCCGTGCTGACATCTGATGTGTCATTTTTTTCCCCGTAAATAACTTCATAACCTTTGAAAATTCCGGCTGCTTCCCTGCGGAATTCATCGTTTGTTTCAAACAATACCAGTACTGTGTCCATGTTAAACTCCTTAATCAAATAATCCCGGACCGTCATTCCTGCCGGCAGCCGCGCTGCCCGAGGCTGTGCGTCCTGCGGCGGTACGGCCTGCATAACCGCGATCCGCGCCATCGCCGCCGGTGACAATGCCCGACGCCTCATCTTTATATTCGGCCAAAAGATTAAGCGCATCCAGCGGAGATAGCGTGTTAATGTTCAAGCCGGCAATTTTTTCTGCAAGACGGCTGGCCGGTTCCTCTTTTTTACGCATTGGTTTTTCATTTACCTGCAATGATGTACCCGAATCCTTAATTGAGTATACAGGGTTTTTGTTCAGTTCATCCATAATAGCCGACGCGCGTTCAAGGACAGGTTTGGGCAGGCCTGCAAGGCGGGCTACATGCAGACCGTAGGATTCCGCGGCCGGGCCTTCTTTGAGCTTGCGCAAAAAAATTACATCATTGCCTGATTCTTTTACATCCATGGAACGGTTGGCAAGACAGGGATGATTAATGCCGGACAGTTCATGGTAGTGGGTGGCAAAAAGGGTTCTGCATTTAATCCGGTTTAATATATCTTCTGTAACGGCCCAGGCAAGGGAGAGCCCGTCTTTGGTGCCTGTTCCCCGGCCAACTTCATCCATTATGATAAGACTCTTTACAGTAGCGCTGCGCAGTATATATGCGGTTTCGTTCATTTCAACAAGAAAAGTAGATTCGCCGCGGGCCAGATTGTCCGAGGCCCCTACCCTGCAATAAATTCTGTCGCAGATTCCTACAAGCGCCTGCTCCGCCGGGACAAAACTTCCGGCCTGCGCCATAATTACAATAAGCGCGGCCTGCCGCAAATAAGTGGATTTACCGGCCATATTGGGGCCGGTAATAAGCGCAAAAGATACATTGCCGCCGGACTCAAGGATTACATCATTGGGAATAAACTCACCCCTAGGCAGATGCGCCTGCACAACCGGGTGCCGGCCTTCGATAATGCGCAGTTTATTTTCCCCGTCAAGAACCGGGCGGTTCCAGCCGTGGATTGAGGCTGACCTTGCAAGGGACTGGGCTGTATCAATTTCCGCGATACGGCATGAAGCGGAGCGAAGTTCGGCAAGAAGGGCCCTTGCTTTTTCGCGGATTTCCAGGAAGAGCTTTTTTTCCAGCTCGATAATTTTCTCGGATGCACCGTTAATATCGGATTCCAGCCCCGCGAGCCTGTCGGTGGTAAAACGTTCTCCAGCGGTTATGCCCTGGCGCCGGATAAAATGGGCAGGTACTTTTGACAGATGCACTTTGGTTACTTCGAAAAAATAACCAATCATCCTGTTATAACGTATTTTGAGGCTCGATATGCCGGTATTTTGCCGTTCCTCTTCCAGATAATTTTCCAGTAGTTTGCGGCCGCTGTCCTGCAATTCGTGCAGCCGGTCCAGTTCCGGGCTATAACCGCCGCGGATCAGGCTGCCTTCTGTGAGCAGTATGGGCGGGTCTTCCGGCAGCGCCTTTTCCAGTATCTGCGCAAGTTCAACAAGGCGCTGTAGGGCGGCCGCTCCGCCTGTAACGCTGTTATCGGCAACAGACGAGCCGGCAGCATTGCTATCAAGCAGCCCTGCTTCCGGAGATTCGTACTTTATTCCAAGGTCCCTGCATTCTTCTTCAATTTTAAAAAAATACTGCAGCGTATTCCTTACGCCTGCCAAATCCTTGCCGTGCGCCTTTTCCATGGCTATGCGTGAAAGGAGTCTCTGGAGATCTGCTGTTCTGGTCAGCAAGTCGCGCAGGCGGGCAAGTTTATCCTGTCTGCGGTAAAGTAAATCAACCATGTCCAGTCTGGCATTGATTTGTACTTCGTTCATAAGCGGATGAAGTATTCTTGTTTTAAGCAGACGCCGGCCCATGGCTGTTTTGGTTTCGTCCATAACTTCAAGGAGCGTAAAAGAATTGTCGCCGTTGCGCAGGTTCTTAATCAGTTCAAGATTACGCTGGGTGGATTCGTCAATGCCTGTATATTGCGAATCAGTGTAAACGGTAATCGAGTTTATGTGCGGGATCAGGCTTCTGGAGGTTTCGTCCAGATAATCCAGAAGGGCCCCGGCCGCGATTATGGCGGGGGAATTTTCTTCAAGACCGAATCCTCCCAGAGTTGCCGTACCAAATTGGTTCAGCAGTCTCTGCCTGCTGTGATCGCGGTCAAAAAGCCAGTCAGCCCAGCGGTTCAAAACCAGGCCTGGCCGGTCCTTTAGGGCCGCCGCCAGAAACGGGAAATCAGACAGCAGGGATTCCTGGATAATTATTTCCCTGGCGTCCAGTCTCTCCAGTTCCTGCCGGATTTTTTCCGAACAGGAGATATCATTGTCACCGGAATCCTGTCCGGCGCGGAATGATGTAGCGCAAAAGTCCCCGGCAGAGAGATCGATATATGCAAAAGAGAACGACGATCCGCAGGAAGCCAGGCAGCAAAGATAATTGGAACTTCCCTTGTCCAGGTAGTCTTCTTCTACTGTGGTGCCGGGAGTTATAATTTCGGTGACCCTGCGATCAACCAGGCCGCGGCCAGGCTCGTTCATCTGTTCGCATACGGCAATTTTTTTGCCGAGCTTTAACAGCCTTGCGATATAGGCGCGGGCCGCGTGGTAGGGAATGCCGCACATGGGCTGTCCGCTGCGGCTGGTAAGGGTAAGGTTGAGAAGCGAGGAAATTTCCAGGGCGTCTTCGGCGAACATTTCGTAGAAATCGCCGAGGCGGAAGAACAGGACTTCTCCCTGATGCTCCCTTTTGATTTTACGGTATTGATCCAGCATGGGGCTGGGCGCCAAACCGGAAGCCATAAGTCTAACGCTGGTTTTTTGCCATTAGATTCTGAATCAATTTATCGGTGATATCTACCGTGGGACTATACCAGAGAATACCGGTATTTTCCTTTAGATTGAGCACCATGGAATACCCTTCGCTCTCCGCGATAAAACGGATTTCGTCATATACCTGTTCGAGAAACGAATTGGAAGAGGCCAGGTTGTTTTTTTTGGTCTCAAGTTCCTGGGTCTTGAGTTTATAATATTCCTTGAGGTACTCGGTTTTGCGGTTGATTTCGCTGTCAAGCTGCAGGCTGAGAGTCTGGTCACCCTGGAAATCGGCTGTAATCTGCTGGTTCTTGAGGGTTTGGATCTCGGCTGTCATCTTGTCAATATCGCTCTGCACCTTGGCGCTTTGTTCCTCAAAATCCCTTACCGCCCTGGATTCCCTGAAAAAAGAAACATAAACCCTTGGCAGATCAACAACGGCGAATCTTGTCAATTGCTGACCGCTTGCCGAAAAACCAATTCCCAAAAAAATTATCAAAATAATAAAAAATTTCTTTTTCATGTTACTCTCCTTTAATATGTGGGCATGGCGAAGGAGAATACAAATCTCCACCCGGAATCCGGCCTGTTGGAATCGTATCCGATTGGGCCTGACTGCCATTGTATATTACCGTCCACAATCTTGAACGCTTTGGCAATGCTGAACCTGATTGGGAACTGCGGCAATGCAAAGCGTATGCCTCCTCCCAAACTGAACCTAAGGAAGAAAGTGTTGCTGCCTTTTGTTCTTCCGTCATCGCCGGCAAAATTATAAAAGAAATCCGCGGGGTTGTTTTTGACACCGGCGGCGTCAAAGAAGAAATCCCAGGATATTACATTGGGTACCAGCGGAATCCTTAGTTCGGCCCAGTTTTCCCAAAGGGCGTTTCCCTTCCAGCTGTATTCTGAATCCCAGCCGCGGCCTACGAACATTCCGTCTACGGCCAGCCTGTTTGCGTCTTCAATTCTGGGGCTGCTCCATCCGGGCTGCGGCAGAATAAACGAGAGTCCCGAATGTATTCCAAAAACTCCCTTGAAATTCCAGGTATCAGAAACCCGCAAATCCCAGAGCGTCGCAAACCATTCGGCCTTGGTATCGGTACGGATATAATGTTCTTCTTCAAAATCCAGAACTCCGTAATAACCTATACGCTGCGAGCCGAAGTAACCTTTGGACGGATCGTAATATATGTCCCGCTGATCCAGCGAGATGGACGCAGTCAGCGAAGTGGCAGGACTCCAGATATTGTTCTGGTTTCTCAAAACAGGATCAAAAGGCCTGTATAAATCACTGTTATATACGTTTCTTACCATACCGATGCGCAATCCGCCGGAAAGGGTCAATACACCCGGAGCTGTAAGCCAGCGGTAGCCGGATCCGACTCCGAGGGAAATCTGCCATTGGTCGTAAGGCATCATGTATTCATCGGGCGGTACTTTGCCGGCCTTGATATAGTCATCGTAACTGTTAAAACCGTCCGGATAGGCAATATCCTTGTCGCGGTCGTCATTGTAAAAGAAGGGATAGGTATTGTTCATTGCGGCGTAGCTCATGGAATGCTGGACAGTAAGATCGAAATTACCGGAAAGCGGCAAGGTTGGTATAATGCGCCGCTGTGTGTAATTTAATGCCAGGCTCTGGGTGTCCGGGGAGGCTATCAGTTCGGCGCCGATTGCGTTGCCGGAGCCGCGGAAATTGCGGTCGTTCCATTTTATCTGGGCAGAAACCGGGAAAGCAGAGGGATCGGCGGTACCGGAGAACGCAAGTCCAAAATTAAGATCAATGGTCGGCTGTTCCTCAACGTTGATTACCAGGTCCATAAGGTTGTCAACGCTTCCCTGAACCGGCTCAGGTACAACGTTGGAAAAGAACTGCAGGTTCATTAAATTCCGCATACCGTCCATGACTTTGGTTTTGGAAAAAATATCCCCGGGTTCCAGGGGAAGTTCCTGCAGTATTACGGATTCTTTTGTTTTATCATTTCCCCTGATAATAATATTTTCTATGTGCGCCCTTCCCCTTTCGACAATTACCACATTATAGGAAATTGTCCCGTTTTCCGGGTTGCGGATCATCTGGGGATCAATGTAATTAAAAATGTAGCCGCTTTCAAAATAAAGATCCTGAACCCTTGCAAGGTCAGCCTGTATCCTGCGGTCATTGGCCGTTTCCCCCGGTTTGGAATAAACCTGCGCGGAAAGCTGCTCCGTGGAAAAAATCTGGTTGCCTTCGAATGTAACTCCGCCAAAGGTATACAGCCGTCCTTCGTAAATCTTGAAGGTAATGGCCATGCTGTTGTTGCCCTTGTCATCTTTTTTAATTTCCCGGACAACGTCTACAATCGCGGCGTCAATGTACCCGCGGTCATGGTAATAACTGACCAGTGTATCCCTGTCCGCTGTAAGTTTGGATTCCTGAAACGCTCCGTCATTGAAAATGCTTTTGGTCTTCATGGAAAGCTGTTTTTCCAGTGTCCTGGAAGAAAATATTTCGTTGCCTTCGAAGCGGAATTCGTCTATTGTGATTTTATCCCCTTCATCAATGTAAAAATTTACGGCAATGGTATTGGCGCTGTCCGGCTGCATTTCCGAGCGCACTTTTACGTCGGGGTAACCTTTTTCCAGGTACTTGTTAACAATCGCAGTTTCGTCCAGGCGGAGTTTGACCTGTGTGGCGACATCGTGTATTTTAATGGCGACCAGATCAAGGAGTTCATTCCTGCGCAGCGCGTTGTTCCCGATAAAGTTAATCCTGGAAACAATCGGTCTTTCTGTTACCTGGAAACGGATAATTACTTCGTTCCCAAGGGCGTCCGCCCGCATGGCGGTAGGATTAATGGTATCAAAATATTCGAGCGCGTAAAGCCGGCCAAGAATTTCCCAATAAGTATCGTCGCTAAAAGGCTGGCCGATAAAAGGATCGGTAATGCCTTCCAGTTCTGTCAGCCTTACGTTTTTAAGTCCTTCAAAAACAATATTTTTAATCGGTTTTCCCTGGTACCATTCGTCCGAATCCTGTGCAAATGCCGCAGCGGCAACGGCAAGGATCAAAAACAAAACAAAAAATTTGCGCATCTATGCTCCTTGGTGATTTATATCAAAATTTATCAAAAAAGAATAGAACATTAAAATGACCATCTCCAGGCAAGGGAAAATGTAATATCGTTGATAAACCAGTTTTCCGGATGAAGCAGAAGCATATTCAGCTTTACGTCGAACAGGGGATTCCGCATTTCAAGGCCAATTTCGGGTTCCAGCTTTAAACCTCCCATATCGGTTTTGGCCGGATCGTAGCGCCAGGAGAACATTGACTCCAAAAAAATATCCGGGCCCAGGTATTTACCTAAGAAAACAGTGGTATTATCAAAATAGTTACCGGTTCCGGAGCTGAAAATACCGCCGGACTGCAGGCCGGTTGCCTGGAAAAGGAAATTCTGCAGCAATCTGGTCCTTACAGAGAACATATCCAGTCCTAAAAAGTTCCGGATTTCCCGCTGAAGGGTGCGCATAACTGTAAACTGGGTAAGGGCGTCGGCTGTATACGCGAGAAGGACATTTGTGCCGTTGGCTGTTGTGGCCGGATTTCCGGTCTGGTTTTGCCCCATAAGGGAAAGTATCTGGAACTGGGACAGCGGAGGGTTGGATTCAAATCTGGGCGTAAACTCGTGCAGCGGCGCATTGTCAATAACCATGGAAATGGTAACCGGTCCGTCATCGCTTTGATCCCGGATTTCCGCCCTGGCAGTAATCCTGGGTTCAAACCGGCTTTCGTTTTCGTTAAAGAAAAGGGTGCCTTCCCTTAGGTAGAAATTACGTTCCAGATAAAAAATTTCCCCGCTGCGCAGCTTTATGTCTCCGGTAAGGGAAAAACGTTTGGCGACCACATCGCTGACTACGCGGATTCCGGACCCCATATCCGCGTACGCCTGCAGTATGGGGAATTCAACGCTGGGCCAGAAAAATTCAACCTGCCTGCCGCTGGTGATCATAAGATTAACCATTGTTGAAACCGGTCCGGTATGTTCCTGGGGTATTTCGCGGGCCGCCGCTATTTCCGCCGCGTTAAGGGTTATCTCCGTATTCGAAATGACAAGATCCCCGTAAACATCAAAAATGTTATCCTGCATGGCGAGTATCAGGTTGCCGGATGTTTTGCCGTTGGCATGCACGCCGTTAAGGTTTAGGGCGACCGGAATAGGATAATCCTGTGGCACCTGAATATCCAGCCTGAAGGTAAGCGGAATCCACCTTTCAAAACCAAATACTCCGGTTACATTGCCGTAACCGTCCCCGACCGCAGAATATACAGGGCCGAACCTCATTTCGTTTCCTTCCATGGTAATTGTTACCGGAATGGGCCTTATATCCTGCGGCAGATAACCAGGCACCTGGATTTTTAGGCTGGTTGCCTTTGCGGACCCGTAAAATTCGGGATCCCTCAATGACCCTGTTATACGTACGGAACCCGCGACTATCCCGCCCGGAAAAGCGATGTATTCATTGGGGGGAATCAATTTCCAGAGAGATCCCATGTCGGCGTATAAATCCTGCGTGCTAATATCAATGGTCCTGGAATCCAGAAAACCGGTAAATGAACCCCTGATTGGAAAGGGAGCTGTCAGGGCCGCATAAAGGTTTCCTCCGCCGCTCTGGACAGGACTCCACCGCAGGCGGACCATATTTCTGGGACCGCCGTCCACCGAAACATTAAGTCCGTTTACATCCCTTACCGATGCAAATGTAAACATAAAAGGTTCCTGCTGTGTCTGGTTATTGTAGCGGACATTGTCAGCGGAAATAACTCCGCGGAATGAATCAAAAATTTCGGACAAATTTAGCCAGGAAGCTACAGGTTTGAACTCGGCGCTGCCGTTGAGTGAACAATCCACTGCCATACCGCCTATGGAACCATGTGCATCCGCGCTAGTCCGGGCAGAGCCAAGTTCACGGTTAAAATTGAAATAAGGCATGTCCGCTTCCAGCCCGGAACCGTAAAAAAGCCTTACATTGCTAAGAATTAATTCGGACTGATCCAAAACCGCGCTGACAGATCCCCTAAGCATACGATCGGCTGCCTGGAAAGAATATGAGGGGACCGACAGCTCTGCCCTGAAGGAGTTCAGTGATTCCCAGCTCAGGTGCAATGATCCGGTCGCTGTCCCGTTTACCAGATTCTGGTTTACCCGATCCAGGATCATCCCGTCCGCGCTCATGTCGAGTTCCAGGCCCCCGTCTTTTTTGTAACCGACACTGAGCCTGTACTGTTCGCTGCCGTCAGGATTGCCGATTCCGGCAACCAGACTGAACTGACTGTACCCGGGATCCCAGTTAATATCCGCGGTTCCTGACAACAATCCAGGATCGTTTTCAAAATAAATTCCGGGAATTATTGCTCCGTCCTGGTCGGCCGAGCCGGTAAATCTTATTGCAGCCGGGGAGCCCTGTGTTGGTATGTTTACAAGATCAAAACGATCAATACCCGCCGACCAGAAAGACGGGGTATCATAACGCAGGGAAAACATAAATGACAAATAAGCGTTCTGGTCTTTGATCGGGATCGGAATATTTTCTCCCTGGAAGTATCCTGAATATCCGCCGGAGGAGGCGGAGCTGAAGAACGCCTCCAGTCCGTAGGAACCCCGGATGCTTATTGATGCCATATCCAATATAACCCCGCTGATCATGTAATTTATATTCTGCACCGAGGCGGATACAGTAAACGAAATATTGGAAGAGTCAGAAAAATCAGCAAATCCGGTCAGGCCGGCAGAACCATCGTTATAGTCAACGTGTCCCCTGTCCAGCTCAAAACGCTGATCGGTCCCGGACAGGGAAGCTTCCGCGTAAATTTTTTGGCTGCCGTCATATTCAATTTCCAGCGCCGGAGCATTGTAGAGGATATGCTCATAATCGGTTGTAAAAAAAATTTCGGTGGAAACAAGGACATTTTCTGCTGTATTGCGCAGCCAGTCCGGAACAGTTAAAATATTAACAAACGGATCCGCCAAATCCAGAATTCCCTGCACCGGAAACGAATCAAGCCTAAGGCTCGCCTGGACCCGCCCCGGATTGTAATCCATTGATCCGTCGATAATTATATCACCGGCGCTGATATCGCCGGATGTTAATACTCCGGAACCGCCGGCGCGGCACTGAAATGTGAGGCCGTTTTCTTCCCTGGTAATATTGGCGGCAAGGCCGGAGAGATCCAGGCTGCCGCAGTTGATCCGGGACCCGTATATATCAATTTCCTGGCCGGAACTTGTAATTTCAAGCTGTCCGTTAAAAACGTTTTTGCCGGGGGCGTTCCCCGTATCAGCGCCGGCCAGGTTTACCCCTGTAAATGTCAGTACGCCTTTTGGCGCCAGCGGCGCGAATCCTATTGTTCCGGTAAAATCCGCGGTTCCCATGGATGCGGCCAGATGCAGGCGTTTAAAAACCGCTTCCCTGCTGTTTCCCGCGGCAGATATTTCCATGGAAGCTCCCAGCCGATCGTAGGTCCCGTTAAATTCCGCAGAATAATCAACTCCGTTCCCGGAGGCTGTAAGGTTTGCCCTTCCGGATAATCTGGCGGTCATCCAGGTATTATAATTTTTTAATGAACCCGTCAGGGCGGCCAGATCGGCCGGGGAAAAATTATTCCCCTGGAAAGTAACAGAAAAGCTGCCCGCGCCGGAATCCCAAACAGCCGCCAAATCCAGGGGCAGCCTGTCATAAATTTTTTGTATTTCCAGTCTGGAATCCTTTAACAAAAAACTGAACGACAGCGGCTGCAGTCTGAATGTATCCCCTGTAACCGACGGAATATTGAGGGTGGCGTTGCCTTCCATATTTTTGAGATTCAATTCGCCGCTGACTTTTGTATTCGCCGAAGCAAACCGCATGGAATTAACAATGCCTGTAACATTACACCGTGTATTAAAATCAAGGCGGTCATCGAGAATGTTTCCTTCCAGATTAAAATTCCGGACCGCAAAGGAATAAATCTCATTTTGTATATTTATTTCACCGCTGCGGATACGGATTTGAAAATCCTGCGGCACAGGGAAACCATTATTTTGACCGGGAACTCCGGCAGACTGTCCGGAAGTGAGGAAACTTAACAAACCAGTATCTTTTTCCAGATCCAGCGAAAATACAGGCCTGTCTATGCCTATGGACCGGAATCCCAAATCAATTTTGCCCCTTAATAAATCCCAAATGGAAAAAAACAGGCGTAATCTGGAAATTGACAAAAAAACAGAGGAGTCCGGCCGGATTAACCGGATATTGTTAATATCCAGGCTTCCAAAAACCGATGGATTGGCGGTGCCGTATTCAATTTCCAGTCCGGTAAGACCGGTAACCTGTTCAATAAAACCATCGCGCAATCCGGTAATTCCCCGGCGGACCCTGGCTTCCAGGGGGCGCAGCAGAGCGAAGGTAACGGCGATAAGGCCCAGAAAAATGAGCAGCATAACAGCAAAACGCAGCGGAACGGACTTTTCACCGGCCTTATTAAATCGCGCCATATAATTATAATATTATAACAAAACTTTACATAAATTAGCACACAGGATATGCTATATTTTATGGAAATATTGCCGAATTTTGTTGTTTTTGAGGGCGGCGACGGCAGCGGTACTACAACCCAATTAACCGCGCTTGAACATACCCTGTCAATGAACACAGATATGCCGCTGCCGGCCATACATAAAACTTTCGAACCGACAGACGGCCCGGTCGGCCGCCTTATTAGGCAGGGTATGCGCGGAGAAATCACGTTAAAAAACGAAACAATTGCCTGTCTCTTTGCTGCCGACAGATACGAGCATATTTACGGCCCGGCCGGAGTTGAAGAACAATGCAAACAGGGTAAACTTGTTGTTTGTGACCGGTATTTTTTTTCGTCCCTGGTATACCAGGGAATTACCTGCGGAGAAGATCTCCCGCTGGTTTTAAACCGGGGTTTCCCGCTGCCGGAACTGGTCCTTTTCTTTGACATCGACCCCGAAACTTCCCAAAAACGCATAAGCGGCCGCAGTCAAAAAGAAATTTACGAAACTTACGAGTTTCAGTTAAAAGTCCGGGAGCGCTACAAATCGGTAATGCAGAAATATTCCGGCATGACCAGGGCAGAGGTAATCGACGCTTCCCTGTCAAAAGAAGAAGTCAGCGCTCAAGTATGGAGAGTCATTGGTAAAATGCCGATATTCAGAAGGTGAAATCCGGCGTTAAAGCAATTATTTGTCTGGTCATACTGCTGCTGACTCTGGTGCCCGGCGCCTCTGTAAGCGCTTATTATGCGACCTATAAGGAGCAGTATTACCGGCTTTTCCACCTTCACTACAACCAGTATCCCGACGATACCATGGAAAATATTTATTACCTGGAAAAAGCGCTGCAGGCAGACTTTTGCAATCCGCTTTACGCTATGGCCCTTATTGAAAACGAAACCCAGTGGGAAAAATACCGCTACCTTTTTATGATGGATGTCAATCTTAAACTAATAGAACAATATATCCAGCTTGGCAATAAATGGAATAAACGCAACGCCTATTTTTACAACGCGCCCTGGAAAGATATAAACCTGGAAGCCCTGGATACAGCGGAAAAATGTTTTAACGCGGCTCTTTTCTACTGGAATGACGCGAAGGACTGGGCAGAGAAATCAAACGATAAGCGGTTCAGGTTCCTTTATCTGGATCGGGTAAAATACTGGGAAGATGAGGCCTATAGGATTGAAAATAAATCGCTGGATTACGAAAAAATAATCAAACGCGAGTTGGGTCTGCTGCAGCAGGTCCGCGAAAAATTCCAGGCTATGGATAATCAATATTAATTGATTTATCAATACTAATTGATTTATCAGTATTAACTGATTAACTATACCGCAAAAAAAACGCCGGTTGTTAGCCGGCGGTCTTGCTTTATGCCATAAAATTTTACTTTTTATGGCTATAAAATTTTAATACTAGAATGCCTTTTCCTTGTCAGCTTCGCTTGTCTTGTTAAATCCGCCGCGTTTTGAATAGGTGATCGACAGGGCGATAACAATAAGCAGAAGCAGCGCTACTACGATGACAGCAGGGCTTCCGCGGTTAACTTCAATGATAACCGGGGCCGCGATCAGTGATACCAGGTTGATAACCTTAATCATCGGGTTAAGAGCCGGACCGGCTGTATCTTTGAGCGGGTCGCCGACTGTGTCTCCGACTACCGCGGCTTTGTGCGCTTCTGAACCTTTTCCGCCGTAAGCACCGTCTTCTATTGTCTTTTTAGCGTTATCCC
>WQZG01000023.1 GCA_009780855.1 Treponema sp. | reverse complement strand
TGTTTGATGATTGAGTAATAAATATGTCCTCCTTTGGCAGGGGGACATTTCTATTGATTTTTAACTGGATGGGGACATTTCTATTGAACGCAATAGGGGACATTTTCACTGATTTTCAACATATTTAATTTGATTTAACAACCATCCTATCCTGTACGAGCAGTCCTGTATCCTGGATTCCGCTGTCCTCCATGAATCCGATAACGGCAAATGGATATCGTCCTTTGCCTGTTTGCCCAGGTCCCATTTATTTGTTTCCAGCCTGTTTTGATTAAGCCATTTGGCAATGAATGCAAGCTGTTTTTTGCACTCCGGATTTTTATAATTGGCCAGTAATTCAATTGCGGCCAAATAATTATCTGTTCCTTTTGATTGAAATATTTTTGGCAGGTCCGTTAATTTTTTCCCGTATACATAATAAATTCCCGTTTTGTGTTCCAAAATATATTTAAAAAATAACGGCTCAATTTTTTTATCCAATGTATTGGTCAATAACGAAACTATATAAAAGTGTACAAAGTCGGCGAGTCTGCCGGCCCTGGGATTGAATTTAATTTTTAAAACATTTTCGAAGTTCCTGATGTAATTATCATGATCGTATTTGCCGCCTGCAAAAGAAGTTTCAATTATCGCACGCCATTTTGCCGCGGTTTGGTTTGCCCCAGCGTTTTTATCCGTAAATATCCTTATCCATGCTGACAGCATCAGTTCTGTGTATACTTTCCAGTTGTGGTTTTTTTCTCCGCGATCCGGCGGTTTGGTTTTTCCGGTTAAGCAGTTGTCAAGGTAATTGACTGCCTGTTTAATAACGCTGTCGTCAATTGTAAACCCCAAAGCCTGCAGCCTGCGCAGCGCCTGCTCTGTGGTCATCCGGTTTGCCGCAACAGGATTTGACAGTGAATGGAAATACCCCCAGGATCCGTCATCGCGCTGCAGTCCGGTTATTTTTTTTGCCCATTTTCCGTCTTTGTAATTCATCTTTCTAAATAGCCGCAGATAAATGCAATTTTTTTTGGTTACTGCGGCTTTTGGCCGCTTGCGCTTTGGCGTTTTTTTAACGAGGCTTTAAATAAAGCTTCCGCGTCAATGCGGGTGTCGATGCCTGTCAGCGGTACAATGCCTTCTCCGTCAACACTGCGGAACAGCGGGCCGGGCCTGTTTTCGTAAGCCCAGCTTTCTTCGTTATTGACCAGGTAATCAAGAACAGTTATCGCGGCGAGCGTAAAGAATACCAGGGAAGCGTTGGTTCTGTTTTTTGGCGCAAGCAGGGCGTTGAGCCTTTCAGAAAGCGGATTGGGCACCTGGAAGTTGTAGGGTTCCCAGGGGTTGTTTATTCCTTCGCAGCGGGCGAATTTTTCCGCGCCGCCTGAGCGGTTCCCCATTTCGATGCCTGCGCCGACAGCGGCAAGGTAACGCCTTAGTCTTTTTACTTCAGGGTAGATTTGTACTATGTCTTTCTTCTGAAACGGCGGCGGCGACATTGATTCAAATTTATAAAATGGCAGGTAATAAAGGCGCTTGGTCCAGTGCAGGTCCGAGACAACTTTTTTTGTGTACGGTGAATTCCATTCCTCCGGAGATCCTTCAAGCAGGCGGATATATTCAGAAAGGCGGGGAAGGTATTCTTTTTCAAAACTCATTTCCGTGTAGTAATGCCAGTTGTTGATGATCTCTGTAAGTTTATCGCTTATCTCTTCCGGGTTGCCGTCCGGCCCGCGCACCGCTCCGAACGATACAAACCTTAGTCCGTAAAAAAGTTCCTCGATAATCCGCATATGAATATAAATTTGTTGTAGGGGATCTGTGGGCGCTATGTTTACAAGGCCCTTGCGCAGATCAAATACATCGACAAAGTACGGATACAGGTCCGGGTAAGTGGACATCCTGTCCCAGCCGGCGTTTGGGAAAAGCGCCTCCAGTGTAATCAGCCCGCGGTCCAGGGCTTTTCTCTCGGCCTCCGATGCGGTCCGTTTTGTCTGTTCCTCCGGTGTTTCTTCCTTCTCTTCCTCAATAACGGTTAACTCGTCTTCCGGCGGCGGGGTATTTGCGGATTCGGTATTAACGGGAACTATTGATTGTGTTGGATCAATCTGGTCGGTTTCGCTGACCTTGAGAAAAGCCATAATGCGTTTTCTTTGCTCGGTAAAAAATTGTTCGTATGTATAAAATTTTGAGGAGATCGACTTCATCAGGATCGGATACATTAAAAAATGAACATCCCTGCGGACATCGGCAAACGATGACAGGGCTGTCCTTATCTGATCCTGGAATTTATTCTGGGCGTCCATGGGATTTTCTATATAAAGGGCCTTGTACAGGATTTTGTAGGCTGTCCTTATATGGGCTTCCATATCCATTTTTTCAAGGATAAAAAGCGGCCGGTAAACCATTCTTATAATTTCTGCGCAGTCGGCCACCCTGACATTCCTGGGGCGGGCCTGCAGCCTGGCCATTTCGCTGGAGATTTTTTCGATGTTCCAGTAGCGTATTGTATCGAGGACGGCAAACGCCATTGGAGCTGTCTTCTTCATGCGTTCGTTGCGCCTTATGTTGTTGCGCGGAAACATTGAACGCGTTGACACTGTCGCTAATTCAAGCTGCCTGTAATATTCCTTCATCCTGGTAGTTATAAAATGCGGGTTTACAAAGTCGTTTATTTCTCCAAGAACGGACAGCATGGAAAAAATTACCTGCCCGCCTGATTTGATGTCAAACTGGCTCTGGCCCGCGTACCTGTCCATCTTTATGCGCTCCCAGTAGCCTGGTTTTTTATATACTGAAGGATCGTCGCCTGGGTTTGTATTTTTTTGTTCTTTGGGCGCCTGTTCTTCTTCCGGGGCAAGTTCGACCCTGTGGGAAGGAGTCCGCCCCATTGGCTGGCCGCCGATTTTTACATTAACGCGTTCGTGTCTGGTTTTGGGTTTATTTTTGGTTTTTTCCTGATCTTCTGTCCGTTCGTATCCGACTTCTCCTCCAAGAACATTGGCCATGCGTTTGGCTTCATTGTTGTCAATATTTCCCAGTTTGTCCCTGACCTTGCCAAGTTCACCGGGGGCATAAACAGCCTTTTCCTTTTTTGCCATTTTTAATACCTGTAATTTTTATACCTGCAAATGCAGTTTTTCTCCAAGTCCGTATACATTTTTAAGGTGAATTTCTTCTCCCTTTGAGCTTACTATCATTCCGTTAAAAAGTCCCGGCGGACTGTCATAAAAGGACTGCGAAAGGAGAATATTCAGTTTATACCTTATCTGAACAACGGGCGTAAATACCAGGTCAACCATTCCTTCCATATCCTGAATAATCCACTCCGGTTCATCTTCTGCATTGCGTGTTATTTTAACCGGCGGCAGCGGGGTAAGAACGCCGTCTATCCACAGACAGTTTTCGTTATTGGCGTACGATTCCCTGGCCGGGTTCTCAGACACGGTAAAACCGATTCTGCGGCCGGCAGCATCCAGGAAAAGCGCGCCGCACCATTGCGAATTCCCTCCATACGGGAAAAATCCCTTAAAATCACAAAAGAGCCCGCTTGTCCTGGCCGGGTTTAGGGAAATATGCCTTCCTCCAAAAACCATATCTCCCCTGACAGGCGCCATGGTTTTGTATGTATACATGCCGCGGTTTTCCGCGTACATAAGACTTACAGTTAAAGGCTGAACAGCTATAGACTGAGCAGCTTCAGGCTGAACAGCCTGCGGCTGAACCATCGGCTGACCGGGTTCTTCAGCCAGGTTGAACTCAGCGTGCGCCGTAAAGGAAGGCCTTTTGCGGGTCGGTTCTATATCCAGGTCCAGTTTTATTGTATGGGCATCAAGCCAGCTGTGTATTCTGAAGAAAAATCCCCAGGACCTTGAATCTACCGATGCGTTTTTTAGGGATCTTGGCAGATGCCAGCCTGTACCAGGTATTAATTTTTTAAACCAGAGTTTTTCTTTATTTTCCTTGTCATACAGAATTATCGAAGCGTAGCGGCAGACCTTGATATTGGCCAAAACGGCAAACAGCAGGTATTTGTCATCCTGGATTAAAAATGATTCCCATTCCTTTATCCTGGAGTCTCTTAATCCCCTGGGTATGGGGAACCGGTAAGGTTTGCGTATGTCAAGCAGATTTACCTCATCAAAAGCTTCTGTCCAGGTGCCCTGTACCTGCTTTCCCTTATCAATGGGCGTGGCCCTTGGCGGCTGAATTTCCCTGACGTACATTTGTTTTATTTTAACATAAAACAGCGTTTTTTTCAATGTTATTAATATCAGATGTAATTGAATAAAATAACCATTAAAATTATACTAGTATGCAAATATACCAAGGAGTTTAAATGAAAGGTAAACTGTTTTTATTGGTGATTCTTATCTTGCTGACAGGATCTTTTATCTTTGCCAGCGGAGGAACGGATCAGCAGGGGGCCGCGCAAACCGGCCCGGTAACTGTTGAGTTCTGGTACATTCCCACTTCCAGCGAAGCAGGGCCGCCCCCCGCCAACTGGAAAGCGTTCCAGATGGTAAAAGACAAGCTGAATGTAAACTGGGTTCTGACAATGCTGCCCAGCAACGCAGGCGATCGCGTTACCAAAACAAACGCGGCCGCTGCGGCCAACAGTCTCCCGGATATGCTGTGGATAGATCGCTCAAACCTGGTACCCCTTGTTCCTACCGGAACAATCGCCCAGGTTGATGATATGTACCCTCTGATTCCCAACTGGACCAGGCTGTACGCGGGTACTGATGGCCGCGATTTTACGACTATCAGCGGGAAATCCTACGGAATTCCGTATGCAGGCGGCGGACAGCCCATGAACGAAGGAATGCTTATCCGCAAGGACTGGCTGGACAAAACCGGTCAAAAAGTTCCGTCTACTACCGATGAATACCTTAGTGTAATGAGGGCTTTTACCAATAATGACCCCGACGGCAACGGCAGAGCCGATACTTACGGTTATGGCGCTTTTCTTGACGTTACCTCCGGTTCGGAAGGCCTTGGCACACGGATGGATCCGCTGTTTGGAGCCTTTGGTGTTGCCGGAACCTGGAACCTTACTAAAGCCGACGCTGGACTGAACGTACGCAAGCCGGCCTATTTTAACGCGCTTTCCTATGTAAAGCAAATGATTGATGAAAAAATCATTGATCCCAACTGGATTAGCTATACAAGGGATGATTTTAGGGCGTCATGGAAACAGGGGCGGTTCGGCCTGATGAGGGAAAACCATTCAGCCTACGCATCCGAATCCAACTACGCTCCCTTTGACAAGAACTTCCCCAACGGCGACTGGATAGTACTCAATCCTCCCAAAGGACCCCAGGGTCAATCCGCTGTAGGAACCTATACCGGTTCATACGGGATAATTTCGGTTTCCGCCAAAGCCGCCAAAGAAGGCAAATCCCCCGTTATTGCCAAAATTTTTGAATGGATGGCAACAGACGAGGCTTATTACCTGCTGGGCTGGGGAGAAAAAGGCGTAAATTATAATCTGGATTCCGCAGGCGTTCCGCTTGATACAGGGTTGCCCGATCCTTCCAAAGCTTATACCCAGCCTGAAATTATTCCGTTAATCCAGCTCCGCGGTTATATCCAGCGCAATACCGACGCCGAACTGGTTTCCAGGTATCCGACCTATAAGGCCCCCACATCCGGTAAAACCATGAGCGCCCTTGTTACCCTGCGCGAAATGCAGGCATGTCCGTGGGTTAATGTGATGGGTGTTGATACTCTTCCGCTGCCGAACGGCGACCTCAAACGTTTTTATGAGCAGGGAGTTATGGAATTCCTTACCGGCCAGAGGCAATTAACACAGGCCAACTGGACAGCATGGGTTGCCGAGTTTGATAAACTGGGCGGTCTTGAATGGGAAAAAGCCGGCATTGCAGAAGCAGCCGCAAATAACTTCTTAAAATAAAAGATTCTTAAAATAATAAATCAAAAGCTGCCAAAGAAAAAATTCTTTGGCAGCTCGCAAAAAGTTTTTTTTACTTAGCGCAGCCTTGCAGTTAACGCAGCCTGGCAGCTAGCGCAGCCTTATGCTGATCGTCGCGTTGGTGCCAAGAATCTGGGCCAAATCAACATCGCCTGTTAACCTGATCTTTACCGGTATGAGTTTGGTTATTTTAACGTAGGTACCGGAGGTGGTCAGGCTCATTGAACCTCCCAAAGCGTCCTGGGTGAGCATGTTGATCTCCGCGACAATGCCCTCAAAGGTGCGGCGCGGGAAGGCGTCCAGTACAACATTAACCTTCTGGCCTTCGTGTACCTTCATTATTTTTGTTTCTTCAATATTGGCCAGGATGTACATGTCGGATGTGTCGGCTATTACCCCGATTACGGAGGCCTGGGATACAAGCTGGTTGATGACGGCGTTTGATTTTACGACCTGGCCGTTTATCGGTGAACGGAGGTAGCTTGTGTTTTCAACCCGCCCGATCACTTCGTTTTCTGTGACCATATCGCCTTCGTTCACTGTCCAGCGCGTAAGCCTTCCCGCGGTCATTGGTATAATGTTGATGGTTGTCGCCGTTACTTTTGCGTTCTGGGTAGTAAGCCAGGTAATCGTTGTCCAGAAGAAATAACCGGCGACACACAAACCGGCAATCACAACTATGACTACGGCAATGCCGATGACTTTTTTGGTTTTGGGATTAATCTTGCTTTTTTTCCCGTCCGCTTTTTTCTCGGTCTCTTTTTTTTCTGCTTCCTTGTTTTCCATAATTATTCCACGATTCCTTTATTAAACTGTGAATTATACAAATCGGCATAAAATCCGTTTGCTTTAAGCAGCTGCGTGTGATTGCCCTGCTCGACTATATCGCCGTCTTTCATTACAAAAATCAAATCCGCGTCCTTTATCGTTGACAGCCTGTGCGCAATGACAAACGAGGTGCGGCCCTTCATCAGCTCGTTCATCGCCTTCTGGATCAGGATCTCGGTGCGTGTGTCTACGGAACTTGTCGCCTCGTCCAGTATCAGGATTTTGGGATTGGCCAGTATTACGCGTGCAATTGTAAACAGCTGCTTTTGCCCCTGCGAGATATTGCTTGCGTCTTCGTTAAGCACCATGCCGTAGCCGCCGGGCAGCGCGCGTATAAACTCGTCGCAGTGCGCCGCTTTGGCCGCCGCCATTACTTCTGCGTCGGTTGCGCCAAAGGTGCCGTAACGGATATTTTCCAGAATGCTGGCGTTGTAAAGCCAGGTCTCCTGCAGTACCATGCCGAACATATTGCGCAGTTCCGGCCTGGGCAGATCATAGATATTGTTTCCGTCCACCAAAATCCGGCCGCTGTTGGCGTCGTAGAACCTCATCAGCAGTTTGACGATTGTTGTCTTGCCGGCGCCTGTCGGTCCGACAATGGCTACCTTCTGCCCGGCCTTAACTTCCGCGGAGAAATCATTGATTATTATTTTGTCCGGGTTATAACCAAAGTGCATGTGCTGGAATGACACATCGCCTTTTAGATTTTCAATCTGAATTAATTGTTTATCCGGCGATTCTTCCGGCTCGTCAAGGAATTCAAACACGCGTTCCGCGGCCGCGACCGTTGACTGCAGGGTATTGGAAATTGAAGCGAGCTGGGTTATTGGCTGGGTAAAATTGCGCATGTACTGAATAAAGGCCTGGATGTCGCCTATGGAAATTTTGCCTACAGACGCCAGGTAGCCGCCCAATACCGCGACCATTACATAACCCAGATTGCCGACAAACATCATGATCGGCTGCAGTATGCTTGTAATGAACATTGACTTTGTCGCGTTCTTCTGGAGTTCGTTATTGGCTCCTTCAAATTCCTCTACCGCGTCGGCTTCCCCGTTAAAAGCCTGGACAATGTTGTGGCCGCTGTAATTTTCTTCGATAATGCCGTTTGCCTCTCCCAGCCATTTTTGCTGTCCCCTGAAGTAGATTTGCGACTTGCTTATGACAAAAGCCATTATCCCCATGGAAAACGGAATTACGACAAGCGCCGCGAAAGTCATAAGGCCGCTTATGGAGACCATCATTACAAAGACGCCGACCAGCGTTGTCGCCGACGTTATAAGCTGGGTAAGCGACTGGTTGAGTGTTGTGGAAACCAGGTCAATGTCGTTGGTGATGCGCGAGAGTACTTCGCCGTGGGTACGGGTATCATAATAACTAAGCGGAATCCGCGGTATTTTGGCGGATATGTCTTTGCGCAGATTATATGTAACGCTCATTGAAACGCGGGACATAAGGAAAGATTGCGCGTAGGAACATATTGAAGAAAAGACATAGAGTACGACCAATAGGCCGATGATGCGCCCAATGTATCCAAAGTCTGTCAGAAGTCCTGTGCCGGTCCAGTACGCCATAAGGCCTTCTATAAGTTTGGTTGTCGCCTTTCCGAGTATCTTGGGCCCCGCGATGGAAAATACTACGGATAAAATCGCCAGTGTAAAAACAGCGATAATTGTTTTGCTGTACGGCATAAGGTACTGGACCAGTTTCCTTATGGTTTTGGCGAAGTCTTTTGCTTTTTCCGGAGCCGCGCCCATTCTTCCCATGGGGCCGCCCATTCCGCCCCCGCGGCGCCTACGGCCTGTTTCGCTGCTGCGGCCCGCGTTGGCCCGTCCTATTCTGCCGGTTCCGGAGGAGGATTTTTGATCGCTCATAACAAAAGCTCCTCCTCACTCAGCTGGGAAGTGGCGATTTCCCTGTAAACTTCGCAGTTATTTAATAAATCCCTGTGCTTGCCTATGCCGGCGATTTTTCCTTTTTCCAGAACAATGATCTGTTCCGCGTCTTTGATGGTGCTGATCCGCTGGGCCACTATAAAGAGGGTCGTGTTTTTTAATTCGTTCTTTATAGCCGCCCTGAGCGCCGCGTCGGTCTTTAGATCGAGGGCGGAAAAACTGTCGTCAAAAATGTAGATCGGTGAATTCTTTACAATGGCCCTTGCGATTGAAAGTCGCTGCCTCTGTCCGCCGGAAACGTTGGCTCCGCCCTGGGCGATAATGTCATCGTATTTATCCGGTTTTGTCTCGATAAATTCCGTTGACTGCGAAATTCGGGCTGCCTTTTCCAGCGCCTCGTCCGGGGCGTTTTGATCCGCGTATAATAAATTTGAACGGATAGTGCCGGAGAACAGCAGGCTTTTTTGCGGTATATAGCTTATTTTTTTTCTTAAATCCTTTAGGCCGACGTTTCTTATGTCTATGCCGTCGATTAGGATTTCACCGTCTCTTATGTCGTAAAACCTGATTAACAGATTAACCAGTGTTGATTTGCCGCTTCCTGTCGCGCCGATTATGGCCGTTGTTTCGCCCTGCTTTGCGGTAAAATTTATATCTTCCAGCACATTGTTGTCGCCGCCCGGGTAGCGGAAATTTACATTTTTAAACTCTATTACCGGTGTAAAATCTTCCTTATATTTTTGGGGTTTGACCGGATCTTTTATGGAATCTTCTGTTTCCAGAACGTCCTTGATCCTTTCCGCAGAAACCGCGGCGCGCGGAATCAGAATGAACATTATCGAAAGCATAAGGAACGACATAATGATCTGCATGGCGTACTGCATAAAAGCCAGCATGTCGCCGACTTCCATTTTGAACGCCGATACCTGGGTGCTGCCAACCCAGATTATTATTATCATTGTCAGGTTCATTATGAGCATTACAAACGGCATTGCCATGGCCATGGCGCGGTTGAGGAAAAGATTGGTTTCTGTAAGGTTTCTGTTGGCGACGTCGAATCTGTCCTGCTCGAACTTCTGTGTGTTAAATGCCCTTATTACGAGCATGCCCTGCAGGTTTTCCTTGGAAACCAGGTTGAGCCTGTCCACAAGCTGCTGTACTATCCTGAATTTGGGCATTACAAACGCGAACATGACCATTATGAATCCGATCAGCACTATTACCGTTACCGCGATGATCCAGGTCATTGATGTGGATCTTGAAACCGCGTTTATGACTCCGCCGGTTCCCAGTATCGGAGAATAAAAAACCATGCGGATTGCTATAAGGAGCATCATCTGAATCTGGGTTATGTCGTTTGTCGTTCTTGTAATAAGGCTCGCTGTGCCGAATTTGTCGATTTCCGCGTTTGAAAATCCCTGTACTTTCTGGAATACGTCAAAACGGATGTCGTGCGAAACTCCTGCCGCAATGGTCGCGGCGCAGTAGCCCATTGCTATGGAAGAGGCCGCGCCCAGCAGAGTTACCAGAAGCATTTTGCCGCCAATCTGCAGGATGTAGTCAATGCTGTTGTTCATTATGCCCTTGTTGATAATGTCGGACATGTAATCCGGCAGGGCCAAATCACACATGGCCTGCACAACAAGGAGCATTATGGCAATCGCCAGTATACCCAAATACGGCTTTAGGTATTCAATTATCTTGGACATTCTTCCTTACTTCCGCGGATAACCCAATTTTAAGCGCCGGATTCCTGTCCAGGCCGATGGTTACCGCAAAACTGGAAACTTCGCCTGTCCTGATTGCCTGATTGGAAATCTTTGTTACTGTGCCGTTGACTGTCATATCCAGGGCATTGATGTAAACCGGTATTTTTTCTGAAATCCTGAAGCGGTTAATCTCGAACTGGTCTACCGTTATTTCCAGGATCAAACTGTCATAGTCGACTATGTCCATTATTTTTTGGCCGGCCCCGATATCGTTGTTTTCGTGCGCCCAGATGTCGGCGACCATGCCGTCAAATCTCGCGGTTACGCGCCGTTTGCTTTCGTTAACCTGCACCGCATCGTAGTTTGCCCTTGCCTGTGTAAGCTGGGCCTGGGCCGCCCTTACATTCTGCGACGACTGCTGGCCCATGGTATCGATATTGTTTTTGGCCTGGTTGTACTGGCCTTCGGCGTTAACTACCGCGATTCTGGCCTTCTCGTAATCCGACTGCGAGATTCCGCCCAGCGGCTGCAGGGCCGAAATCCTGTCGAGGTTTGCTTTCGCCTCGTTGTAGGCTGCTTCCGCCGCGTCGAAAGCGGATTTAGACGCTATCTGCGCGGTAGTATCCGCGGCCAGTTCAGCTCTTTCCAGATTAACCTGGGCAAGCTGAATCCCGGCCTGCGCCTGCGACATGGCCGCGGCTACATCGCTGTCGTCCAGCAGATAAAGCAGGTCGCCCTTTTTTACCGTACTGCCTACATCAACGTAGACTTTTTTAAGCTCAAGGGCCATCGGCGATATACAATTCTGCATATTGTCGCTGGTAATATTGGCGTTATAGGTGTAAACACCGGGGGCGGCTGCGGGCTGCGCAGTTACGGTTCTTGCGGCGACCGGTTCTTTGCTGCCGGCTGTAAGCCAGATGCCAGCGGCGGCTGCCGCGCACAATAATACAATAATCAAAACAACGGGTATTTTTTTGGACATTTTACTGTTCTTCCTTTAATTCCTCTATGATATCTGCAAGGCGGTTGAACAGCCGGATAAAAGTCCTGCTGTTGTTCTCGCCGAATCTTGTAAGCACTTCGTTCATAAAAATTTCAAATGACTGGATATGGATTTTTATAAGCTCCCTGCCCCTTCCGGTCAGCTTAATCTCAATGCGGCGCCTGTCGCTGATATCTATGCTGCGGGTAATATACCCTTCTTTTTCCAGCGAGTTCAGTATATAGGTAACCGCGGGCTTTGTGATGTGCAGCATCTCGCATATACCGTTTACATTGCCGTCTTCCTCCAGTTTCTTAAGAATGAACATAGCTCCCCAGCTGGGCCACCTGCGGGCCGGGAACCTGGGTTTGGTTTTTAAAAGCCGCAAAAATGTATTAATGAACTCATTCCTGAGTCTTTCGTCCATCCTTAATACCTTAATTATTAAGTGTTTAATTATTCAGGTTATAATTAAAAACATTAAGGATGTCAATAGGTAACACGAAAAAATAGTTAACATGAAAAATTTGCGCGTAAAGGATTTTTTTCCCGGCCCGGAATTTATTTTTTCTTTTTGGCTGCTGATTTGGCGGCAGCCTGCACGGGAGCCTGGCCTGCTGTCCTGGCAGAGGTCTGGCCTGCGGTATCTGCCTTTACCGGCTTTTTCCCTGGTTTTTTTACGGCAGGCTTTATCAGGCCCAGATCGTTTACCGCTTTTATAAGCTCCGTGTCCTTGGCGATCTCGTCCGGAGTGGCCGGAAGCCGCCAGGTCCAGTTGAACTCGTTTACAGTGCCGGGAACGTTTATGCGTTCATCTGCCGGATTGGGGTTGTACCATCTGCCGGACAGGTGAAGCAGTTCCTGAATCTGGAAAACCCTGTATCTGGAAGCTGCGGCCGCGATCTTTGAAAGCATGATTTTTGCCGTTCCCGGATTGTAAACCCTGGGCAGCGACGGGAATCCTAAAAAACTCGCGAACTGATCCTGATCCGCTTCCCGATCCCACCATTCGCGCAGGGTGGAACTGTCGTGGACAGCCGGTGTGCAGACAGTCAGTTCGGGATATTCATCGAACGGAATGTAAGGCTGGTGATCCCTGTCCCAGTCCCTGAACCAGCGCACTACCCTCAGGCCCAATATATCAAGATCCTTAAGCACTTTGGGAACGCAGGGCGGAACCGCGCCCAAATCTTCGGCGCAAGGAAGCATTGTTGAAGAAGCTGCAAGGACGGACAGGAGTTTCTTTCCTTCTTTTTCCCAGATTTTTTCCGATTCCTCCTGGCGCTTTTGCAGCAGCGCTTCCAGGTTTTCTTTTTCCTCTTCTGAAAGTGACTGGTAAGCCCTGCTATCCCTGTAGAACCAGGTATGTACAAAAGAACCGGTTTCGTATTCCAGGAACAGCCTGTTGTTCCAGACTTTTATAAGGTAGGATTTGACCGCCGGGTGCAGATTAAGCGCTTCCAGATCCCTGCTTCCACGGACTTCATCCTTAAACAGCCATAATTCTTCCCGGCCTATTCTTATCAGGACTGTCTGGAAGGCTTCTTCCATAGCGCGGTTGAGTTCGCCCTGGCTGCCGTTCCAGCCGTTTTTTACCGCGTCCCAGAATTCGTTTGTCGGGATGTGGGGCCTGCTTAGCCAGCGGATCCGGCTTTGGTCGAACTTTAATTCCTCCAGGTCAGCGGCGGTAACCGGTACAAAAGGAATGAACCTTCCCAGGGCTGATGACGAAGAAATATCATCGCGGCTGGAAGTCCAGATTCTGAAGAATCCCAGCACATGATCTATACGGTAGGCCCCGTAATATTTTTCCGCTGTTTTTAATCTGGCTTTCCACCAGGCGTAATTGTCGCCGGCCTGGGCTTTCCAGTTGAACGTGGGGAAACCCCAGTTCTGCCCATCGGGGCTGTACATGTCCGGAGGCGCTCCCGCCGATTGATCCAGGTTGAAAATATCCGGGTTAGACCAGACGTCGCAGGAATCTTCGTTAATTAGAATAGGCAGATCTCCTTCCAGAATTATCCCCATGCCGGCCAGGCTTTTTACCGCCCTGCCAAACTGCCTGTCCAAAGCTTCCTGTATCCACGCCCAAAAAATATGTTCCCTGCGGAGCGCCGGATCTTTCCAGAGGGCTTCAATTGTTTCGCTGCCGGCCTTTTTGTATTTGGGCCAGTCCATCCAGCTTTTTTCTTCGTTTATTTCCTTGAGCCGCCTGAATACCGCATACGGCTTAACCCATGGATTTTTTTCGATCCAGGCTGCCAGCGGGCCGCTGACAGCGCCGGCTTCAATTTCGCCGCGGCCGGCGTCGTATATCTCGCGCAGCAGGGCCATTTTTGCCCTGAGTATGGCCTGGTAGGGGAATCTCTTTTCATTTTCGAATTTCGCGCCGGCTGCTTTAATTTTTGCTTCAAAGCCCGACGCCTGCGGGAGTTCGCTGAGCCGCAGATACAGCGGGTGCAGGGCAAAAGCTGTCAGCGCAAAATAAGGGGATTCCTGGTAACCTGTGTCATTGACCGGTAAAAGCTGAATCAGCCCTATCCCCATCTTTTTGCATAATTCGCCGAACCCAACAAGATCCGGAAATTCCCCGACTCCAAAACTTTCGTTCCCGCGCAGGGCTCCCACCGGAATAACTGTTCCGATTAAACGCCTGTTTTTATTTAAATCAGCCATATTGCTCTCCGCTTTTAATAATTTTTTTTCGTTCAAAAAATTTTTCTCTTAATAATTTTGCTCTATCGACCTCAACAGCAAAAAAAGTGTTTCATTTACAGGAGTGTTAATTCCGTATTTTTTTCCCAGTTCCGTTAATGCCAGACTGAACATCTCAGCTTCGGTTTTACGTTTGGCCATTACATCCTGGCACATAGATGTAAAACCGGCGGGATTAAGGCCGTTTAAGGTATTATACTGTTTTTCTATATCTGTTTCATCAAGATCGATCCCCTGCGCGTTCGCGACGGCAATTACTTCACCCATTGCTTTTTCCATCAGCAGCCTCGCCTGTGGTATTTCTTCCGGACCGCCCCTTGTCATTATGGCCCTGTAAGGCAGGCGCAGAATTGCGGTAACCTGGTTAACCCCAACATTCATCATGTATTTATACCAGAGCGCCCGCTTCATGTTTGTCTCAAGTTCGTAAAATACGCCTGTGCGGTCAAAAAACTCCGCGATGGCCTGTTCCCGTGCGCCGTTTTTACCTTCTGCGTCTCCAAAGTGGATAATCCCTTTATTGCTGTAAGTAGTTTCTTCGCCTTTATGAAAAGCGTCCGTACCGATGATCATTGCCAGGGGCAGCCGTTCCCTGCCCAGTTTTGCCCCGATTATGTCCTCGCTGGAAATTCCGTTTAACAGCGAAAGGATAATTGTATCTTTACCAACAGCAGGGGTCATGTCTTCGATTATTTGATCAAGCTGATGAAATTTGCACGCTGCAATGATAAAATCAACCTTCTCGTTACCCTGGGACAGATGAAAGTCTATTTTTTTACCGTTAACCTTAAGTCCGTTTTTGCGGTAACGTTCAAGGCGTTCGCCTTTGGCCAGTATGGAAACACAGCCCGGGTCTGCTTTATATATTGTTTCCGCGACAAAAAGCCCGATAGCTCCGGCGCCCGCGATTAAAACTGATTTAATTGCCATGTCTCCCTCCAGGTCCAGTATTGCATCACTGTAATCTATTTACAATAAGATCTGTATACTTTAATACAGAACTGTATACCCTTATAAATTTTTGGGGTCCTGTCAGAGGAAAACCGTGCCGCTCGGCCGCGACCCGGCTTTTCCTCTGACACCCCGTGATAAATTTTTTAAGGTATACAGTTCTGCCTTATCGTAAATATTTTATAGAGTAATAACACTGAAAATTAAAACACTGACAATGGCAAAAATATATGCCCCAATAAGGTACTTGAGGGGTGGCCGGGAAAAATACGCATGGCCCGACCTATGGTCTCCGGGAATAAAAGCCAAAACGTCTTACGGAATCAATAATATAAACAAGGAATAAAGGCGTTTATACCAATAAAACTGAGATCCGTGAGAGGGGCATGCGTATTTTTCCCGGACAGGACCCCAGAGAATTTTTTGGGGCATATATTTTTGTTATGCATATTTTTGTTATTAACAATTTAGTATATAATTGTTATAAATATCTAAGCAGGAAGACAGGGGGATAATATGAAATTCGGTATATGCACCGGTCCGGAAAACCTTGAATTGGCAGCAAGGCTTGGTTTTGATTATATAGAATGTAATGTTTCCGGTACGGAATCAATGAGCGAAGCGGATTTTAATGCTCTGAGCTCAAAAGTTAAGGCAAGTCCCGTTAAAATCGAATGTTTTAACGTATTGTTCCCCGGAACCATCCAGCTTGTAGGACCCCAGGCCGATGCTGAAAAAACCAAAAAATATCTGGAAAGAGCCTTTTCCAGGGTTAAGGAATTGGGCGGTAAAACCGTTGTCTTTGGCAGCGGGCGCAGCAGGGCTTTCCCGGCGGAAATGCCGTACAGGCAGGCCTTTGGACAGTTAATCGCGGCGACCAGGCTTATAGGCGAAACCGCCGCGAAGTACGGAATTATTATTGCGATTGAACCTCTCAACAAGGGTGAAACCAACTGTATTAATTCTGTCAGGGAAGGGGCCATGCTTGCCGCCGCTGCCGATCATCCTTCTGTAGAAGTGCTGGCTGATCTTTTCCATATGCTTAAGGAAAATGAGCCGATGGACAACCTGCTTGCCGTAAAAAAATTAAGACATACGCATATTGCGCTTCTGGAAGGCCGGGCCTATCCGACTGTCTGCGACAAAGACGTGCGCGCGTTCTTTGACGCGTTAAAACAGATTGGCTACAACGGAACCATGAGCGTGGAAGGAAAACCGGCCGGAGATTTCGAAGCGGACGCTGCCGCCTCTCTTAAGGTGTTAAGGAATTCTGTTATATAGCGGCGCCGCCTTTTAACGGCGCCATTTTTTTATTAATCCATTAGGGGGAATATAAATGTCCAAGAAAAAGAGAACAGCCGGAGGGAACCGGCCTGCGGTTGCGGTAACAGGTACCGGCGTAATGGGGTATTTACCGGATGAAACGCCGTCACTAGGCAAGCTGATTGTATTTGCTTTTCAGCAGGTACTGGTCATGTTCCCCGCGACAGTTACGGTTGCGCTCCTTACCGGGTTCCATGTTTCTACTACCATCTTTGCCAGCGGACTTGCGACGATCTGCTTCCTGTTTATTACAAAAGGAAAACTTCCGCTGTATTACGGTTCCAGTTTTTCCTATATCGCGGCGGTTATAGCCATCACCGGCGCCAGAAAGTTTGGCGAGGTGGCGCCTGACATACTGATCAGCCAGGCTCAGTTCGGGATTATATGTTCGGGATTGGTATCCATTGCAGCCGGAATTATAGTCAACCGGTTCGGTATGGATAAAATCGAAAAGGTACTTCCGCCGACCATAACAGGCTCCATCGCGCTGGTCATAGGCATATCCCTTGCCGGAACAGCGATGGCACAGGTTGCCGGATTCAGCGGGGGAGAATTGAACCCGGTTTCAAACAAACTTTGGATCGTGGCAATTGTTACACTGCTTTCAACAATAGGTTTTTCAATCTATCTGAAAGGCGTACTTGGCCAGCTGCCGATACTGTTCGGAATTATCGTGGGGTATATAGTCAGCATTCCGCTTGGACTGATTGATGTTACTCATGTATTTGAAGGCAGTATTATCGCGGTTCCCCATTTTACCCTTCCGGCCCCCAACCTGGCGGCAGTGATCGCCATTATGCCCATAGCCATCGCGACCATACCCGAGTCAACCGCGCATGTTTTTCAGCTTGATATTTATATTAATGATCTTGCAAAAAAGAAGGGCAAGGGCCGGTACAAGATCGCGGAACTGCTGGGCCTGAACCTTATCGGCGACGGTATCGGAGATATGGTTGCGTCACTGTTCGGCGGCCCGGCCGGAACCAATTACGGTGAAAATATTTCCACCATGGCAATTACAAAAAACTTCTCCGTAAAAATGCTTGGAATGGCTGCCATTATGGCGATGCTGCTTGCCTTTGTAAGCCCGCTGTCCAACCTTATCAACACGGTTCCCGGCGCGGTCATCAACGGCGCCTGCATCTTCCTTTTCGGCGTTATTGCCGCGCAGGGTATCGCAATTATGATCAACAAAAAAGTTGATATGTTTGACGCCCGCAATCTCTCGGTAATCGCCGTCATTTTGATTATTGGCCTGGGCGGGACCTATGGTTTTCCAAACAGCATGATCCCCTTCTTTGGCGCGAATCTTCCCGCCATCGCGACAGCCGCCATTGTCGGAATCGTTCTAAATCTGCTTCTGTCTATCGGCAGGAAAAAGGAGAACCAGTAAATATTATGGAGAACAAAGAAATACTGCCTGTCTGGGAAAACCCGGAAATTCAGGAAATCAACCGTCTTCCCATGAGCAGCCCCCTGCTGCCCTTTACCAGCAGCCGGAACGCCATCGCTGACGTGATAGCCGGCCCGGAATACCGCGGACAGCAAACCCCGGATATTGATGCCCTGGGTCCTGTCAATAATGAGTTCTGCATGAGTCTGGACAGTCCGCCTTACGCGCCAGCCGCGTCAAATCCGTGGAAGTTTAAATTAATCTCAGGCCCGTACGAAGATCTTCCGGCGGCCGGGGAAAGTCTTGTTGTCGGCGGCAGAAGGGAGAATCCGGACCAGAAGTCCGGCCAGGGTTTAAGCGCCTGGATCAATCCCGGCTATGATGTTTCTTCCTGGCACAATATAACAGTACCCGGAACATGGACAAGGCAGGGCGGTGATTCACATTTCAACAACACCTTTGACAAGCCCCATTATACAAACGTCCAGATGCCCTTCAAGGTATCGCCTCCCCACGCGCCGCAGGAAAATCCGACCGGACTTTACCGGCGGAACTTTACGCTTCCGCAAACGTGGAAAGGCAAGCGCATTGTACTGCATGTCGGTTCTGCAGAGAGCGTGTCCATGATTTACGTTAACGGCCTTTTCGCCGGAATGGGAAAAATATCGCGCCTGCCGTCCGAATATGACATTACGCCCTTTGTCAAAGAAGGCGAAAATCTGCTTTGCATTAAAGTGATCCGTTACTCGGACGCCAGCTATGTCGAAGATCAGGATCAGTGGTGGCTGGGAGGAATTCACCGCACCGTTTACCTGTACTGCACACAGGATTGTTACATCAAAGATATCATGGCAGTGCCCGGCCATATTACCGGCTGCGAAAACAAGACCGGTAAAATCGATCTTTCCGTTACCCTGGGCGGAAACCTCCCTGATTTCCGCATCTCAGGAAATTCCGGAACAGTAATTAATGAAAATGAAAAGCCATTTTTAATTAAGTACAATCTGTATCCATTTAGTCTTCCGTCAAGTCTTGATGACGCAAAGAAAAAAGCAGAAGACCTTGTAAACGGCGGCAGCCTTTTAAGCGGAAGCATTGAGCTTTTTGCCGATTACCGGCTTAACAACAATACCGCGTGTGCCGAGTTTGTTCTGGAAAATCCAAAAGCCTGGACTCACGAAACTCCAAATCTGTACATACTTTGCGTTGAGCTTTTGCGTGACAATAAACTTCTGCAGACTGCGGCTTTCTGTACCGGTTTTAGAAATTTAAAGATCGCCAACCGGGAATTGTTGATCAACGACAAGATGGTTTACATCAAGGGCGCCAACCGCCACGAGCATGACGAAAAAACCGGTAAAACCATTTCTACCCAAAAGATGGTGCGGGACATCAAGATTCTCAAGACCCACAACTTCAATGCGATACGGACTTCGCATTATCCGGATGATGAGCGCTGGTACGAACTCTGCGATCGTTACGGTATCTACCTTTGGGACGAAGCCGATGCTGAAAGCCACGGCTACCAAAATCAATTAAGCCACGAAACGCGCTGGGCTTATGCCTTTGTACTCCGTATGCAGCGCATGGTTGAGCGCGACAAGAATCACCCCGCCATTATAGTCTGGTCGCTTGGCAATGAAAGCGGCTGGGGAGCCAGCCATAACTCCGGCGCTGCCTGGATTCGTTTTTATGATTCGTCCAGACCTGTACATTACGAAGGAACCATGCGGAGCAAGTCAAATCCGCTGGACAACTGGGAGCAGGGTAAAGGCGTCACTGACATAATCTGCCCCATGTACCCGGTTATCGAAAATATTGTTGACTATGTCCGTTACCGCAGTGATTTTAGACCGCTGATTATGTGCGAATATTCCCATGCCATGGGCAATTCCAACGGCAGCCTTGCCGACTACTGGAAAGCAATTGAAACGCATCACGGCTTGCAGGGCGGATTTATCTGGGAATGGCGCGATCACGGATTTGAGGCTTACACAAAAGAAGGCGTCAAATACTGGAAATACGGCGGCGATTTCGGCGACCTTCCTACCGACTACGATTTTGTCTGCGACGGCCTCATCTTTCCCGACCAGGGTCTCAAGCCCGGAATGGCCGAATGCAAACAGGTCCATGCTCCGGTGCGGCTCACAGGAATTCCGGGTAAGCCTTTTGGGTTTATCGCAGAAAACCGCTACGATTTTAGCAGCCTCGATCATCTGCTGCTGCGTTTTAAATTTTTTGAGGCAAAAACCAACTCCCTTGGCACAAATACAATTCTTGAAGGAACCATGGAGTTTCCCGCGCTAAGGCCCGGCGAAAAAGCCGAAATTGATTTTGCCAAAGATAAACGGATCGATCTCCCGTCTTTTGAAGGCGCCGTAATCTTCCGCGCGGAATTTGTTCTTAAAGAAGACACACCCTGGGCACAAAAAGGCCATGTTGTTGCCAACGCTCACAGGCTGCTCAAGGAAGAACGGGTTCACTCCCAAATTATTGCCGGTACAAAACTTAACGAAGACGATTTGCAGAAATTCAGCGCCCTGTTCAAACCTTCGCTGTACCGCGTGCCGACGCAGAACGACGGGCTTAAGACCGACCTCTATTGCAAGGGTGAATCTGCGGAGAGACTGACCCACAAGGGCAAGGCTTTGGGCGCCTGGGTTGGACTTGACCTGCTGCACATGCAGACGGTAAATGAGAAAAAAGAAAAAACCTTCCTTGACGGCCAGCCGGCTGTCCGTACATCGGCAACTCTGCTTGCAGGTGTTAAAGCGTCAGGCCAGTATCAGCGATATATGGCGGCGCCCGGTCTTGGAACATATTCGCTGACAGTTACCGGACCTACGCTAGGCGCACCTGGCGTCCCAATGGTAATGGAAATAATTTTTGATCTTGATCAAGAACTGCCGGACCTTCCCAAAGTCGGTATTATGGCGGAGATCCCTGCCTTTTATAACGAAATTTCCTGGCTGGGTCTTGGCCCGGAGGAATCCTATCCGGACAGGCTTGCCGGAGTTTTCCTTGGACGCCATAAATTGGGTATTGCTGAATTTGAGACGCCCTATGTTGTGCCGCAGGAAAACGGCAACCGCAGCGGCGTCCGCGCTTTTACATTGCTTTCTTCCAATCCTGCCGAAGCAAATATTACTGTCCGCGGGGAAACGCCTTTTAACATCGGTGTTTCGCGCTACAGCCAGGAGAACATGTGGAAGGCCTTCCATACCTGGGAACTGGCAGATTTAACGCAGAAGTCGGACGGAAAATATTTCCTGTCAATTGACATCGCACAGCGCGGAATAGGAACGGCGACCTGCGGTCCGGATACCAGAGAAGAATATAAGGTGCGTCCGGGGCTGTTCAGAATGAAGCTTTTTATTTTTTAGATTGAACCAGTGATTTTTTTAATACTTTGACCAGTTCTTTAAGGCGCTCGTCAAACTTGTCCTTCATGTTGGCGAGCGCAAATATATCCCTTCTCTCCCTGTCGAACCAGTTGTAGAGCCTTTCCCGGATTTCCAAATCGGTGCCCGGACCGTTCACAATTTTTGACAGGCGCAGCATTTCGCCGCGGGAGAACATCACGTCGTTATTTTTATAGTGAAAATAAAAACTTGATCCGCTCTCTGTTCCCCTGATTGTAAATCCTGTACTTGATCCGGCTGTCCGGGCTGCGGTTTTATCTGCCGCTGTTTTGGAAACGGGTTTTGCGGCATTTGCTTTATTGGCTTCTTCTATTACCGACCTGTTATGCTCATCCACCTGCATATTGTACAGATGGATCCTGGCCTGCTGAATCAGGTACTCCAGTCCTTCGGCATCAAGCTGCGGGATAAGGCTTTCCAGTTCTGCGGCAAGTGTTTTAAGCCCGGCGTTTTTGGATTTCATTTTAGACTATATACCAGAACCGCTTCATTGCCGTCAGCGTCCAGCGTATACAGTTCCAGTTTTTCGCTGCTTAAATTCCAGCGGTATGCTTTTTGCAGGTAATTAAAATAATCCTGTTCCCTTAGGTCCGTCCGTTCAAACAGGGCGGCCATCATGGTGCTGCCAATCATACCGAATGAGACGGCCAGGCCATCTCCGGCAGTATACGGGCCGAAGTACCGGTTGGGCGCGGCCGCGCCGCTGATCCTGTCAGCATCAAATCTGATCGTATAAACATCTGCCGTACTTCCTGCTCTGTCGATTCGGACAGAAGCCTGTCCGCTGTTTACCTGCTCAAGTATCCAGTCTTTGCCCTGGATATTGGCGATGTTTTCCGCTTTTTGCGCCATTGCGCTTGCGGCGCAGAACTGGGCTGCCAGGACCATCAGAATAAAAACTGCGGCGATTTTTATTTCCAATTGATTAACTCCTTTTTTAAATGTTAAATTTTAATTGTTTCAAATATATTATTTTTTATAAAAAATTAAAACCATCAGCGCAGTTAACGATGTATTTTATCAGCGTTTGCAACAGCCGGCGTGTACAGATAAAAAAAAGGGCCGGATTATTTCCGGCCTTATTCCGATTTTTTTTCGGTTTAATTTTACGAATATCTGCAAATGCAGAAATTTGGGAAATCTTTGCAGAATGTAAAAATTGTTTGAACTAAACACCGGTGTTCATTATTTAGAACACCGGCCCTGAAACTTCGGGCGGATTTTCCATTGGCCCTCCTTGCCGATTTATTTTGTAATTACGTTTATCTGCCGAACCGAAAAATCGGCAGGATATAAAATCAATCATCTCCTGCAAATTAATATAACGCGCAAATATTTAAAAACCATATTTTTCAAAAAAAAATCCAAAAAAATCCAATAATAAGCCAATAACAAAGTCATTGACATATAACAAATTCTCATTAAAAATGATAAATAGTGTTTGTCTACAAAGTCGGTTACTTTGCAGACAAACCTTATATTTTCTCGCCTAAAGGCTACGAAAATACGGTATTCAAGGTAGTCTGTCCATAATGTGTCTACATTATGGACAGACACTATATAAAACAAATCACGCTGCGGGGGGCAATATGGCATACCAGGTTAAAGCTGCTGACAGGGAATGGGCGGACGGGATTTATAAAAAACTTAATTCAAAACTTAAGGCCGAGTGCGCCAGGATGGGCGACTGGATTCCTTATATACCAAAAGACGGCCGTTACCATGACCTGGAAACTCCGGAAAAAATATTCTGGTGGACCAACGGTTTCTGGCCGGGAATGCTGTGGCAGATGTATAACGCTTCAAAGGATGAAGTTTTCCGCGGTACAGCGGAGGCGGTGATTAAGCGTTTTGACAGAGCCCTTGAAATGTATGAAGGGCTGCACCACGACCTGGGATTTATGTGGCTGCATACCGCTGTCGCCGATTACCGGCTTACCGGCAATAAAGATTCCAGGCGTCGCGGCCTGCACGCCGCAAATCTTCTGGCAGGCCGCTACAATCCCGCTGGCAGGTTTATCCGCGCCTGGAACGGCGATCGGACCGGCTGGATTATTATCGACTGTATGATGAACATTCCCCTTCTTTACTGGGCTTCAAGGGAAACCGATGACCCGCGTTTTAAAATGATTGCCCAAAACCACGCCCATACTACAAATGATATCCTGGTCCGTGCCGACGGAAGCTGCAACCACATCGCAATACTCTCCCCGGAAACCGGCGAATGTCTGGAACTTCCCGGCGGTCAGGGTTACGCGTCAGGATCTTCGTGGACAAGGGGCCAGGCCTGGGGTCTTTACGGATTTGTCCTTAGTTATCTTCATACACTGGACAAAAAATACCTGGACACGTCCAAGAAGATCGCCCATTACTTTATTGCCAATTCCGCAAAAAACGAATGGCTGCCCCTGGTTGACTTCCGCGCCCCGGCCGAGCCGGTCAAGTATGATTCTACCTCCGCAATGATCGGCGCCTGCGGCCTTCTGGAACTCGCTGACCAGACCGGTGAATTTGAAGCGCCGCTGTATTACGACGCCGCAATAAAGCTGCTGCGCACCTGCGAAAAAAACTTTGCCGACTGGAATACAGAAACCGACGGCATAATGGGAAAGGGTACAGGCTCCTACCACGGCGGCCCCGCCGATACGGAAGTCCCCATTATTTACGGAGACTATTTTTTTACCGAGGCGATCCTGCGGATATTGGGCAAAAATTTTTTAATCTGGTAAATTAATTTACCAGATTAAAAAATCAAAGTTCAGGCTGTAAGTGCCGCCGCCCAGGGCGTGTTCGGCAGGCATGACCGTGCTCCAGGCCATATCCGAACCAATGGGTCCGTGGGCCGCGTCGATGTGGACAACGGCTGTTTTTCTCCTGATCAGTTCGTGATCATGGGCGGCGCTGATGTAATCATCGGCTGTATTGAAGTGAACGTCAAAATGGAAAGGGGATTTGGATTCAATTTTGATTCCCCTGCCGTCCGCGCCGAACTGTAACCAGCGGGTTCCCTCGTGTCCGCCGTTCTCGCAGGGCGGTATAAACGGGAAATGCTGGGCTTCGATTGAAGAATCGTGCACCGCCAGAACCGCGGCAAGCATGCGGTCCGGGTAGTTTTCCGTTGGGCCGTACCCGTAATATTTGACGTCTTTAAAACCTTCTGCCAGTACCATCTCCAGGCCGATTCTTGGAACAGCCTGCAATGTCTGGTCCAGGCGCATGCGGTAATCGACGTTCATGCGTCCGTCTGCGTTAAAAGTATAAGCCAGGGTTCCGTTTATCGGCGGGCTTTTTTTATCTCCCATTACAAAACTGAATTCAATGCGGACTGCGGCTGCCAGGGTGCCGAGATGGCTCCTGCCGTCAGCAGCGATGCGGTTCCCGCCAGCTGCGGCGTCTGCGCCCTCGGCTTCTGTTTCTGTAAATAATCTGGCGCCGGTAATAGTGTGTACCAGATTTCTGGTTCTGTCGTATTCGTTATACCAGCCCCAGTCTTTGCGGCAGTCCAGTCCTGTAAGCGGCCGTTTAAGCGTCGGCATAAACCCTGTTTTAATAAAATGGTCTTCTGCTTTTCTGAATTCCGTAAGCAGGCCGGTTTTTTTATCGATTATCGCGCTTGTTACCCGGCCGTGGACTTTGCCGGGTATGCTGATTTGGAAACTGTCATCTTTGTCGAAAACAAAAACGGTCTGCTTTTCTGTTACGGATTTATCCTGTTGTTTGGATTTACCCTGTTTTAAAGAATTACTTTGTTTAACCAAAGCGGAGGCGGACTGCAAATCCGAAACCTGTTCCAGCAAGAACTGGTACGCTCCCGCTTCTGTGCCTTTTGCCGCGTAAAACGTATCTTCTTTTTGCTTTAACGAAAAGGTTATTGTATATTCTTTTCCCGGTTGTTTTTTAATGGGCAATTTATATTCAAATGACTGCCGGCCGCCGATTGGCAGATCCGGAAGTCTTACCGGTTTTTCCGCGATTATTATTCCGTCCTCGCGTATTACCGCAAAACAGTCCAGTGCCTCCGCTTTTGTATCTCCGCAAAGATTGACCGGCCTGCTTGCGATAAATTTATCTTCGCCGGTACTGCCGCTACGTCCTGCCTGCAAATTACTTCTTTCGATGCGGATCGCGCAGTATGCCTGCTTGAGTTCGTAAGCAACCGGTTTCCATTTTAGGTCCGGCAGTACTACTCCGTTGCAGCACATAAAAACGGGGTGGCCCTTTTCTACGAACGGTTCGTTAAAGTCGCCTCCAACCGCAAAGAATTCCCTGCCGTCTTTTGTTTTGGCCGGAAGGCTTTTATCCTGCCAGTCCCATACGAATCCTCCCTGGAAGCGCGGGAACTGCGACGTCAGCCATAAAAATTTTTGCAGACCTCCGCCGGAATTCATTATCTGATAAAGATATTCGACCAGAATAATAGGCCTGTCATCATTCGGATCTGCGAGCATTTCCAGTATGTGATCTACAGGCGCGTACATGTTCCCGCGGATGTCGGAGATGTTTTTCCCCGGCGCGCCGGCTTCGTACTGGCAAACTCTGGTGCTGTCGTATTCTTTTATAAAACCGTACATTGCCGCGTGGTTAGCGCCGGTTCCGCTCTCGTTTCCCAGCGACCACGAATATATCGAAACGTGGTTTTTGTAATTGACAACCATGCGCTGGCCGCGTTCCACATATTCCTTTGCCAGCTCGGGTCTGTGGCTGAGCATGCCGCTTACCCCGTGGGTTTCCAGGTTGGTTTCGCAGACCAGAAGAATGCCAAGTTCGTCGCAGAGGTCATACCAGTCCGGCGCGTCAGGATAATGGCAGGTGCGTACCGCGTTAATGTTCATCCGCTTCATTTGTATTATTTCTTCCCGCATATGCGCAGCCGGAACCGCCCTGCCGTATTTATAACAGTGATCGTGGCGGTTTACGCCGTTAACAACAAGCCTTGCCCCGTTGAGATACAGCACGCCTTTGCGGATCTCCAGAACTTTAAATCCGGTCCGGCAGCTTTCAAAATCAACTGCTTTGCCGTCCGCTCCGATTAACGTTATTACAACCGTGTAAAGTTTTGGATTTGCCGGCGACCATTGTTTAATATTTTTTAAACTGAACGCTGCGCGCGCACTGTTCGCCGTGGGCTTTGCGTCTGTGCGGTAACCTGCTTCCGCTTCCACCTCTGCTGCCGCTTCGCCGATTTTTTTATCCGTGTCGTAAAGGCTCACCTTTATTCTGCAGCCGGCGAAACCCGGCGCCCTGGAAACCGAGACGTCTATGCTGAAGACCGCATCGGTTTCCGCAGGAATCGTCTGCGGTATTGCCGGATTAACAAACTGCCCCGGCGACAAAACGGACACAGACTGCATAATGGGCATTGGCGGTAAAATCGGCAGCGCCGTAATTTTATAATCAACAATACGGTAAACCGGCTTTGACACAAGCCAAACGCTGCGGTAAATACCGGATAAATACCAGTAGTCCTGGTCTTCCAGGTAAGTGCTGTCCGCGAAACGGATTACTTCCAGGGCAATAAGGTTGCTGCCCTTTACAAGAAATTCGGTGATGTTGAATTCAGAAGGCAGTTTGCTGTCCTGTGAGTACCCGACCGGTTTCCCGTTGACCCAGACGTAGTAAGCGGTCTCAACGCCTTCAAAACGTAAAAAAGTTTCCCTGTTGTCAAAATCGGTGCTCATGTCGAAACGCGTCCGGTAACAGCCGGTCGGATTGTCTTTTGGGACAAAGGGCGGCTGGGGAACGCGTTTGCCGTTCTTCGCCGTGACCGCGTATTTTTCGTCCTCTTCCAGATCCCAGGGATATACAACGTTGGTATAAATAGGTTTGCCGGATCTTTCAAAGACAGGTGTATTCTGCGGCTGGAGCTCCCAGTTGCCGGGCACATTAATTTTGCCGAAATTTTTATCATCGTAATCCGGTTTGTAAAAATCATCTACAGCATCGGGATTTTTATACAGGCGGAACTGCCATACGCCGTTCAGATTTTTGGTAAATTTTGATGAACCGTATCTGCATGCTGCCGCCTGTTTTTCGTTTTCAAAGGCGCCCCAACGTGTATGGGCAGGTTCCCGGTTTATTGAGCTGACATCGAAATTTTCCCAGTCCGCTCTGGTGTGGAAGCCGCTGCGTTTGTTCATTTAATTCTCCTGCTTAATATTGTTAAATATATATTAAAATGATAAATATAATAACAAGTGATATGGATACACCGGGATTAAGGCATTTTTTGCTGCGCTTTTTTAATTTGATGTGACAGCGGTCAGACACGAATCGCCGGCCGACACATTCGCGTTATTGCGCAGAATTTTCTGACCATTTATTCGTGTTGAGGGGTTTAATTTTTTATCCATTCATTGATGAACTGTTTTATCGATTGCTGTCTTTGATCTCTTTGATCGCTTACCGCAATTTTGGCAGCATCGTACAGTTCCCGGCTCAGTCTCCATTTTTCAAAACTTCGGTCTGTCTCGCCGCCGAACAGCGCGAATGCCGTTGCTCCCATGGTGTAAACATTTGTTACTTCGTCGATTACGGCGCCGAGGCTGAATTCCTCCGGCGACATAAAACGGGAGCTGCCGTACATACGCCCCATTTGATTTACATACGGAGATTTTTCGTATAGTTCAATATCGCAGATTACTGTTTTGCCGGCAATAAAATCGTACATAATGCTGCCGTCATAAAAGTCGATGGCAACATATCCCATTTTGGCAGCATGATCATGGAAGGCCAGTATATCATTAAAAACCTGCAGTTTTGTTTTCTCCGGAATCCGCATGAATTTTTCCCGGGACTGCGGGTACATTTTGCCCATGCACTCGCCGTCTGTCCATTCGAAGATCATCGCAAAGCCGCCGCCGGTTTCCTCTGTGCTAATTAAGTTCGCAAGATTTTTGTGCACCAAATCCCGGTATACCGAAACACTTCTTTTGTTCCGCTCAATTGCCTGTGCCGGGCTTACATTGGCCCTGGCAGTTGGCGCTCCCGCGAATTTTAGAAAATATTTTTTATCGCCGTTTATTATGCCAAAACAAATATTACCGGAGTCCTGATCATCGAATACCTTAAACACCCTGCCGTAATTATTAAGGAACGAAAAATCCCAGGGCGCTTTTAATTTAAATTTTATCCCGTCAATCTGTAAATTCAGCGTTTTAAATAACCTTTCTCAACCGCGTCATCCAGCAGTTTAAGGAAAAACTCCCAGAGTTTTTTTGATATGTCTTTGATTTGCAGATTCTTTTCAATAACCATATCGTACGTTACACCGTGTTTTTTCCAGGTATAGCCTTCTGTTATATAATTCTGCAGCAATGGTTCCAGCCTGTCAAACACACCTGCAAATTTGGCCTCGTTGGTTTTTTTCTCTTCGAACTCATCCCATAAGCCAATAAAATATTTTTTTTGTTCGTCTTCCAGCATTCCAAAAATTCTTTCGGCTGCTATTTTTTCTTTATCGTGAGCTTCGCTTCTGTCTTTTGCGTACAGGAATGTATCGCCGGCGTCAATTTCCACAATGTCATGGATAAGCAGCATAACAATTACCTTTTCGATATCTACCGGAAAATCCGCGTAATCTTTTAATAAAACAGCCATTATGCCAATGGTCCAGGAATGTTCGGCATCGTTCTCAAAACGGCTGTTATCGAAAAGCCTTGATTTGCGGATTATTTTTTTGGCCTTGTCAATTTCAATTATAAACCTGAGCTGGTTCTCCAGCTTTTGATCGAAATTTATTTGTATGTTGTTCAATTGTTTATTGACGTAACTTTGGCGTATAGCCGTCCAGCCATTGCTTGACTGCTTTGATGGTTTCAGGCGCGCAAGCCGGCGGCATGACTCCGGCAGAAGACATTATTATCCCCCTGTGGCTTGGCAGTGCTTCCAGTTGTTGTTCGATATATTCGATTATTTTACCGGCCGGCCAAAGCCAGACATTGGCGTTCGTACCGCCAATAAGACAAACATCAGGGCAGGCGCTCCTGCCATCGAGCAGGGTTGTAGCTCCCAGCGGCGGGGAGGTAAACGCTTCAAATGACGATGCGCCCAGTTTGGCAAGATACGGCAGGAGCAGCTTTAAGTGCCCGCACATGTGGATCATTATGTCCTTGCCGCCGGCTTTCGCAATGTCACAATACTCCTTGATACCGGAAAATGAGAGTGACTGGTACTGAGAAGGTGAAATTGTGGTGGTCGAGGTATTTTCAACCAGCACGAGCGATTCTGCCGGACTGTGTTCAGTTTCGAATTTTATCCTTTTTAAATTATATTCGTGAAAGACAGCAAATAGTTCATGTACTTCATCCGGATAATCGGCAAGCAAGTAATGCGCCCTCTCAATACCGGCCAGCCGTTCGACAAAATGCTGGAGGGGAGAATGTCCGATACCTGACGTTGTATAGGCGCTTTGCCCGATTTTATTATATTGTGTTTTTGCACGTTCATAGGCTTCTTTGTCAAATTCAATACTGTCATCGGCATACCAGCCTGTCATCGCTTCTATATCTGCTTTTGTATGAATCGGAAATTCAACAGGGTGCCAGGCTTGTGAGCCGTCATCAAAACGCTGAACCTGGCGCAATTCTCCCCCGGTTGTCTGGTAGATGTTAATGAGTTCATGATCGTTTTTTATTTCTCTGTATCCGGTTTTTTTACGTGTTTCTTTATATACGTTCCCTATACCTTCCGGATGTTCGGTTCCGAATTCATTGTGCCATTCCTGGGCATTACGGCCCCAGCGGTTGGAATATGCCTTGTCAAGTTTAGGCCAAAATCCCAGCCTGTCGACAGGCTGAAAGTGTATAGCCGCGTTCCACCGTTCTTTTATAGTCATTATGTATTCCTTTTTATATAACCGGAAGCTGTCTTGCCTTCTCCGGAATTAGCCATCGTTCGCTTTCCGGTACGTCTACTGCGGCGCCCCACCGGGATAACAAATGCATGTGCTTGAACATGATCTGTGATTTTTTTATTATACCCGGAATATCCCAATCTTTGTATATTTCATCGTGAAGTTCAAGCGCTTCTTTGGGGTGTTCCAAAATACAATTGTGCAGCTCATGGGGGTCTGCCGAAATATCAAACATTAAATCCTCGTTTTCAAAGCCCGCATAAGCGACATACTTCCACTTTCCCTTACGGATCATTCTGCTTGGAGTTAAGCCATGAGAAGCTGACCTGTCCAAAAATTCGCTTAAGACACTGCGTTCAGTTTGATCAGGGCCGCCGGCTAGCTGTGCAGCGAGGCTTTTGCCGTCCTGCTCCGGCAGCGGTTCCGCGCCGATCATTTCACAAAGAGTCGGGCCGACATCAAGCAGACTGACCGCTCCGGTAATACTGCGTCCCTTTTGGACACCAAAACCTTCGAAAATCATGGGTATCGCAGCCGAGCCTTCAAAATAGGTTGTCTTGTTATATAAACCATGTTCGCCGATTTGGTCTCCATGGTCAGAAATGTAAACAAATACACCTTCTCTGTTTTGCCGTTTAAGATATACTTCCCATGCACTGCGTACTTCGCCAAGCTGGCTGTCGAGTTGGGTAATCATACCGTAATAAGCTGCCTTTATCCTGTGTTTTGTATCATCGGGAAGATCCGGCACTTTACCTGCCAGAATTTCATTTAGTTTGAAGTTTCTGTTTTTCTCATTTGCAACCGGCTCCGGTACTTTTTCCAGGTATTCTTTAAAAAGTTCAGGCGGCGCCACGTAGGTATGGTGGGGTCCATAGGTACCAACTACCACACATTGAGGTTTATCGTGAGGAGCAGCCAGATATTCCAGAGCCGCGGCAATTACGGCGCGGTCATATTCAAGTACAGGCGAAGTACCTCCTCCAACAACTTTCGCGTAACGGTTTGCAAGTGTCGCAACGTAAGGCCCCAGATCCTTACGCAAATCTCCGCCGCGCCCCCAGATAAGAGGCGTCATATCGCCTACCAGTCTTTTGGTAAACCCGTGCCGCTGATCCTCGCCCATAAAGTGCATACGGCCGCAGAGTACGGTTTCGTAGCCTTCTGCCGCTATTGAATGGATGAATGTTGCACGATCTCCCGGAAGTACACTGCCATTTTCAAAGCACATCGTCTTTTCCGGCAACAGTCCCGAAAGAAATGCGGACCGCGCAGGTACACAGAGCGGGCTTGGCGTATATGCGGCTTTAAAAAACGTACCGTCCGCAGCAAGTTTATCCATGTTCGGAGTACGTACTATTTTGTCGCCGGAAAAACCAGTCAGCATGGCGTTATGCTGATCGCTTAGGAAAATTAAAATATCGGGTTTACTCATAAGTTTATCCTTTAATTGCGCCTACCATGACACCTTTGGTAAAGTATTTTTGCAAAAATGGGTAGACCATAATAATTGGCAATACAGTAACCATTATCGCAGCATAACGGAGCTGTACAACAACTGCGCTGCGTTCCAGGCCCGAGGCAACATCCTCAGCCAATTCCTCGCTGGCCCCTATCAATACACGCCTTAAAAAAATTTGCAGGGGGTGGAGTTTGCCAGAAGGAAGGAATATCAGTGCATTAAAAAAACTGTTCCATTGGCCCACTGCGTAAAAAAGCACGAGTACAGAAAGTATGGGCATGCACAGCGGCAAAATGATCCTAAAAAGGATAACAATATCATCTGCAAATCCATTTACAGATTTATACAGATTCATTTCGTTTTGCCGTTGATGGAGTGTATAAATATCTGATGAATCTCCCAGGTCGTATGAAGCCATATTCAGCCGTAATACCCAGTTCATTTGAATTAATTGAGAGCTGAATTCGGTTAGTTTTTCGGTGTTTGAATTGAAAACGTCTGAAATATTCAAAAGATTACCTTCAAATTCTTCACGTACGCGTCTGTAATTTGTATTAATCAATGAATACAGGAGAATTGAACTGATAATAATTACCGGTATCGTAAATAATAAAGCGTATGATATAAATAATCTGAAGAGTACCGGTTTTTTTAATTTGCTCGTAAAAAATCTCATTGGATTCATACGGTTGTAAAATTATACAGGAGTTTTTTTATCTTGAATAGAACAGGGGTATTTGTAAAATAAAATTACAGGTAATATTTATTTATGGAAAAAGACGGAGGGATTATCGAGACCCTTTTGTTCAGGGGATACCAGGCAAGACTTTTCTCGTTCAGTGCTCTGGATAAATATCTTGGTCTTGGCAGTCTTCCGTTTTCGTTTGCCTGGACTGATGCGGGCCTTGGCGAATTGGCACATTACGCCGATGAACTTAATTTTCCCGGCGCTGACCTGGCGGATGCTTCCCTGGATTCCGGCGGGCGCCGTTATTATTTTAGGTGCGGGGACAGCTGCGAATCAGCTGTAAATCCTTCGTATTCACTTTTATCGCTTGTGCAGGATTTGCGGAACAAACGTTTTTTGGATATAGAAGGAATTTATCCGGATATCCGTCTGTTAAGAAAGAACGAGTCCGCAAAAGCTCCGGATGATTCGGAAAAACTTGCCTGGTGGGAAAATCTTGATTCCGGTACAGGCTGCCTGCAGGCAATCATGGACGGCGCCCTGATTGTTGCCAGGTACGGATCAACCGGTTTGCCTCCGCGCGATTTTATTGAGACACTTGGGTCCGCATTTGATAATGAATCTCCTCCCGGCGCGGAAAAACAGCAGGCCCTGCTGATCGGACTTATGTGTTCTTCCAGACCGGATCGGGGGCTTGAGTTTCTTAAGTCATCGGGTTTCCTGCAAAAATTCTGGCCGGAGATCGCCCTTCTTGATAACGCCGATCATGCCAAGGAATTCCATCCGGAAGGCAACGCCTGGAAACACACCCTGCAGACATTTGAGCACCGCAAACAAAACAGTTCCGGCGTATACGATCTGCGTCTGTCCCTTTCGCTTCTTCTCCACGACACCGGTAAACCCATAGCCGAGGATTCCGGCAGCCATCGTTTTGACCACCACGCCGAACTTGGCGCGGCAACAGCACGGCGTTTTATGGAGCGCCTGAATTTTGATTCCGCCTTTATCGAAGATGTTTTTTATCTGGTAAAAAATCACATGCTTCCGGCTGCCCTGGCAAGGCTTTCACCTGCAAAAACCGGAGATATCATGAACTCTCCCCTGTTCCCTTCACTTATGGAACTGTACCGCTGCGACGAATCTTCATCTTTCAAGGGCCTGGACGGTTTCTACCGGAACAGCGCTGCCTATCAGACTTATCTGCGGAACATGAGAAACCCTTACCGCTCGGTCAGCGGAAAAATCCTTGGACGCGGCCGCAGACGCTGAAGTGAGACAAGTATCAAGATGAGACTTTAAAAAATTTTTACTTCATTATAATATCCATTCATGACCCGCGGAATTTTTTTGGCCGGCAATGAATCTCCCCTGTTTATGGCTGCGGCTGCGGAAGCAGAGAAGCGGGTTGAAAAATACGCGGCCGCCAATATTTACAGCGCCGCAATTCCCGGCAAACAAACCGCGCCCAATTCCTCAAAACGGATTCCGCTTTCCTGGAATCCGGGCAGTTCAATTTCTGCCCGTACCCTTATACTTTCTGCCGAGAACTGGCTGGGTCAAATCAATGACGCGCTTTTGATCTGCCTGCCCCCTGCCATGTTTAAACCCGCGGAATCCCTTGTTCCGGCCGATATCGAGACCCATGTAAATACACAAATCAAGGGATGGTTTTTTTTAATCCGGGAGCTGGCCATATATTTTAGGGCAAGGGGCAGCGGAACCATCGCTTTGGCGGTTCCGGAAACCGTATCCGGCGGCGGCGAATCGTTGTCGGATTTTTTCGGCGGGTCTGCCGCGGCTTCGTTCAGGGCCCTTGGCCAGGAACTGCTGTCCGGGTCGGCTGCCGAGCCGTTCCATGTTCTGGGATTTACCGCCGCGGAGGCAGGCCAGGAAAAAGAGTTTGCTTCCTGGTTTTTTAAAATAATCGACGAAGGTTCAAGAAAAAACTCCGGTAAGTGGCACAAATTCAGCAAGTTCGGATTTTTTAAATAAAAAAACCGCAGGGATTTTCCTGCGGCTTTTGTTTCTGTGATTCCTTAAAAAAAATCTATCAGAATGAGTACCCTACTCCTATCCGGATGTTCGGTACAAAATCGACGGGTAATACATCGCGGAAACCTGCGAAGAAATCGATTCCTAAATTTATCGGTAATGTAAGACCTGATTTACCCAGGTTTAATTTCCATCCCAGAGATGGGGTCAGAACCAAGCCTCTGAGCCAATATTTATCCTTTATTTTAGTTAATCCCAATGTTAATACATCTGCCAACCCGGCTAAATAACCTGGTGTTATACCGAATCCGGCGCCAATTTCAAGATAAAATGCTCTGCCAAATGGATATACTCTTCCCTTTATTGCCGCCGTAAATGTAATGGGTATAACATTGAATGAAGTATCGGCTAATAAAGAAAGATGGGAGTTAAAACACATTTCGTAATTAAGCGCCAATCCCACCATTGTTCCGTAAATGGAGATATTGTTCCCCGGTCTTTGATCGTCAGCGGTTTCCTGCGCGAACAAAACTCCGCCGGCCAGCGACAGAATCAGCGCGCAGATAATAAATTTTTTCATTTTTTTAAGATCCTCCTGTTTAATTATTTATAAAGATCCATACACGTATTTGTCAAGAATATCATCAATCTAATATCATCAATCAAAATACCGCACCCCGGCTTCGAATATACGCTGGGTTTTGTTTCCGGGAATGTTTATGTGAACGTTCTCACCGGCCCGTTCAGAATGGCCCATTTTGCCCAGGATGCGGCCGTCGGGGCTGCATATACCTTCGATGGCGTATTCGGAACCGTTGGGATTATCTGGTTCAGCCATGGTGGGGTTGCCCTGCGCGTCGGTATAACAGAACGCGACCTGGCCGGCTTCAAACATCTGCTGCGCTTCTTTTTTGGCGGCAACTACCCGGCCTTCGCCGTGGCTGACCGGTATTATGTGAACGGTCCCCGGTTGGTCCAGAGCAAGCCAGGGCGAGAGCGGCGACATTACTTTGGTCCTGACCATTCTTGAAACGTGCCGGCCTACGGTGTTGTATGTGAGGGTTGGTTTACTTTCGCAGAATTTGCCGTGCGGCAAAAGCCCTGTTTTGATCAGGGCCTGGAACCCGTTGCAGATACCGAGTATCAGGCCGTCCCTGTCATCAAGGAACCTGGTGAGCGCGCCGCTGATTTGCCTTGATCGCAGTACATTGGCTATGAATTTTCCCGAGCCGTCCGGTTCGTCGCCGGCGCTGAATCCGCCGGATAACGCTACAATCTGGGCGCTGTTAATTGCGTTCTCCAGTTCCGCAAGGGATTCTTTGATGTCGGCCTGGTTTTGATTTCTGAAGATCACCTGCCTGGTTTTTGCGCCTGCTTCGCGGAATGCCCGTTCCATGTCCCATTCGCAGTTGGTTCCCGGGAATACCGGCAGAATAACCAGGGGGATTGCCTTTGATAATTTTCCCGGGTTTTTTTGCGGAATATTTTTTTGGTTAATGATTTTTTTTGTTTCTGTTTTGTGGCTGGCCTGCGATATTTTTACAAAAGACGGCAGCGCAGGGCGGCCGCCTGATTCTGCCGTGTTTTTGCCCGATGATGTCTGCGGATAAACCTGGGACAGCGGATTTTCATAAGCCGCGCGCAGATCTGCAAGCAAAAACTCCTCAGACTTTATACGGAAGACCGGATCACCTTTGGTATTAATAATACCTGGCCGGGCAGCGATTGTCAGTTTATAATCCGGCGGCAGTTTTATGTCCGGTTTGTTTTCAATCTCAACAAGAATCGATCCCTGATAATTAAACTCATCGATCATTTCCAGGACTGGTTCATATACTTCTATACCGGTCATGTTTCCAAAAGCCATAATCGCCAGTGTTGAGGAAATTCCGCCCGGACCTACAGGGTAAGCGGACCGGACAAGTTTTTTTTCGTCCAGGTCTGCGAGTATTTTCATGTTGGCTGTAAAACGTTCTTCGTCAGTGGCGCTGTCCGCTACGGTGTTTGCCGCGGCGCAAGCGGAATTTTGGCTGAGCAGGATGACAGCGCTGTCCGGCTTTCCGCTAAGTGCTCCGGATCGTATTTTTGAAGCGGGCGCCGTACCGGCTGCAAAGGCAACAAAAGTCGGCGGTACGTTTAACTTTAGATCACCGTCCTGGTAATTGCCGGACATTGAATCCTTGCCGCCTATTGCGGGTATTTCAAGATTTATTTGTGTTTCCAGGGCGCCCAGCAATGCCGCAGCCGGTTTGCCCCAGGCTTTTTTATTTTGCGGTTTTTCAAAATACTCCTGAAACGAAAGTCTTGCTTTTTTATAATCGCCTCCAAGGCAGGCGAATTTGGCCAGAGCTTCAAATATGGAACCTTTGGCGCCCCTGTACGGATCCTGTTCCATGACATAGGGATCATAGCCGAATGTCATAAGACTGGCCGTAAGACTTTTTTTATCCAGCGAAGGCAGCAGCGAGGCCATACCGCATTCCGGGGTTCCCTGTTCTTTGCCTCCCCACGGGAATAGCACCGACCCCGCGCCTATTGATCCGTCAAACCGTTCCTGCAGCCCCCGTCTGCTGCAGGCGCGCAGGGACTGCAGTTCGTTAATTATATCTGTTTTGTGATTTGTGTTTTTGGCTGACACCTTGGTTGGCGCCTTGGTTAAAGTCCCGGCTGAAGGTATTAAAACCGCAGCCTTGCGGGGAGCGCCGTTTGAATCCAGAAATTCCCGCGTAAGATCAACTATGGTTTTGCCGCGCCAGAACATACGCAGTCTTGGTTTGCAGTCGGCTGTCCCGTCGTAACCTTTGGTTACGATGGCTATAATTACCGCTTCCAGGTTTTCTGCGGCAGCCTGCGCAATAAACGCGGCCGCGTCTTTTTTGGAAGTTACTATGGCCATCCTCTCCTGGGATTCTGAAATTGCCAGTTCGGCGCCGTCCAGGCCGGCGTATTTTTTTGGCACTGCGTCCAGGTTAATGTCTATACCTGCCGCTAGTTCGCCGACAGCCACCGACACTCCGCCCGCGCCAAAGTCATTGCAGCGTTTGATAAGGCGGCAGACTTCCGGTTTTCTGAACAGGCGCTGGAGTTTGCGTTCTTCTACCGCGTTGCCTTTCTGTACTTCGGCCCCGGCGGTTTCCACGGATTTTCCCGAATGTACTTTTGACGATCCTGTCGCGCCACCGATACCGTCCCGTCCTGTTCTGCCGCCTGTAAGTATGATTACATCGCCGGGTATGGGTTCTTCACGCCTGACCCAGGACTGCGGAACCGCGCCCATAACAGCGCCCAGTTCCAGCCTCTTTGCCAAAAAACCCGGATGATAAAATTCCTGAACCTGGCCTGTGGCAAGACCGATTTGGTTTCCGTATGATGAGTAACCGCGGGCTGCTTCCCTGGCCAATTTTACCTGGGGCAGTTTCCCCGGCATTGTTTGCGCTGCCCGCGGATCGCCGCCGCCTGTTATGCGCATGGCCTGGTGTACATAGGCCCTCCCTGACAGTGGGTCCCGTATCGCGCCACCCAGACAGGTTGCCGCTCCTCCAAAAGGTTCGATTTCTGTTGGGTGATTGTGGGTTTCATTTTTAAAAAGGAGCAGCCAATCTTCGCTGTTGTTTTTTTCGTTTCCTGGCGTCCCTGTTTTAAAAGAGGCTTTTGTTTTTATTGTACATGCGTTGATCTCCGCCGATTCATCTACATCCGCGGCCAGCCCCCTTTTTTTTAAAACCCTGGCTCCGATTACTGCCATGTCCATAAGGGACTGCGGCCGCGTGCCGCCGCCGTAGACTTCCCCACCGCCGTAAACTTCCCGGCGAAGTTCTTTGTAAAGTTTTAATGCATTTGCCGGGCCGGTTTTTTGCTTCCCCGAATCTTCAGTTTTAATATTTTCAATTTCTATGTCTTCCAGGATTGTTGTAAAAGTCGTATGCCTGCAGTGGTCGGACCAGTAAGTGTCCAAAAGCCGTATTTCGGCCAGGGTCGGATCCCTGCCTTCTTTTTTAAAATACGAACGGCAGAATTCCAAATCAGGTGCGGACATGGCAAGCCCGAATTTTTCAAGCCATTGGCCGGCTTTCTTTTTTGGCATGGCCGCGTTTCCCGCCGTAAATCCGTCAAGAATTTTTACATCAGCAGGATTTGCTTTTTCATCTTCCAGAGTCAGGGGCAGATCTGAGGAAGCTTCCCTGGAATCAACCGGATTGATAAGGTATTTTTTAATGTCCCGGAGAACCGCCGGAGTCAGGGCTTTCCCTTCGGTTTCAAACAGATAAAAACTGGCTGTTTTGATCTTTGGCCTGACGCCTGTAACCAGTTCGCTGCATTGTTCGGCGGAATCCGCGCGCTGATCGTACTGGCCGGGCAGGTATTCAATCCCAAAATATTGAATTTTATCGCCGCTGTTATTTTGTGTACCCGGAACACCGGATGTATAATAAACCCTGTCGCATTGCGGCTCCGAGAATACCAGCACAGCTGCCTGCTTAAACTGCGTTTTATCAAGGCCGTCAACATCATAACGCCTGAAAATTCTGATATTTTTAAATATTGTCCGCCCGGTTTTTATATCGCTTTGCCTGCGGTTTTCAATATAATCTTCAAGTTCCTGCTTAAGCCTTAAGGCTTCCGTATTAAACCCGTTCTTCTTTTCTACATAAACCCGTCTTACCATTTGCGTTATTATCTCCCTAAACAGGTAAGTTGACAATCAGGGTTATTAAGGTGTTAAATTACTGGACAGGTTTTAAGGTCCTGTAGCTCAGTGGATAGAGCGGCCGCCTCCTAAGCGGCAGGTCGGCCGTCCGATTCGGCCCAGGATCAGGGCTGAACGCCTGCGGCGTTCAGCTCGGAGTTTTCCTTTGGAAAACTCCATTGTATTAACTGAAGATGCTTCGTATCTCCATGTTGGAAATTTGCCGCAGGCAAAATTTTTAAGATTTTTCCCTTTTTTTGCTGGTTATTCTATGGATAATTCAGGCTGATGAAAGATAAATTACATTACCGTCATTCAATAAATTTCAGATTGCTCCTGATTCTTATTGCGGGTGTTCTTGCGTTTGCCGCGACCCTTATTATTGTAAGCACTGTATTCGTCAATTCCAGTTTCCGTATGCTGTATGAGGAAAAACTGGATGCTCCCGGCCGTACCTTAAATTCGGAACATACAATTTTATTTTCTGATATTTCCAGGTATGTTGATAAATTAAAAACCAGTGATTATTTTAACAATAACTTCGCGGCGGCCTTTAGGGACAGGGAGCTTATGGCCGAAATAGACAGAACCACAGGCCAGACCAACACGGCTGAATACGAAACCGCGAAACTGAACGTACAGACCTATCTGCGCAAACTGGCAGAATTGAAAGACGCTAAATTTTCCAGCATCAATATCAGTATGAACCGTATTCTGCAATGGGCCGGTATTAGGGATATGTACATTGTAGCCGATTTTGGGCCGGAAATCGGTTATGTCTATATTTTAAATACCGCGGCTGTCAGAACAGCCGCCGATGATTTTGGCATGGTTGTTCCGAAATCTTTATATCCTTATCTTGATGAGGCATATAAAAACCCCGGCGATGCTGTTTATTTAATTAACAAACCGGACTATGTTTATTCCGGAAAAATAAGCCGTTCCTTTACACCGCTGACAAACGGTTACAACGATGTAATTGCCATCATCTGCGTTGACACGAACCTTGAATATCTGGACAGGCAGTTAAATCAATTCCTGCTGACGAGTGTAATCATAACTATTTTGGTTTCGGTAATAATCTTCCTGTTGATGCAGTATAAAATGAAAAACGCGGTTATACGCCCCGTCCAGAAGCTCACCGACATTTCCGCGGAAATGGCCAGCGGAAACCTGCTTGTCGAAATTTCTGACGGGATTCTCGTCCGGAAAGATGAAATGGGCGTCCTGGGCAAATCGTTTGAATCAATGCGCACCGCGCTTGAAAAACTGTTTGCAAATAATGAAGCTTTATTGGACGCAGCGATTTACGGCAAATTGGGAGAACGCGGCGATTCATCCCAGTTTAAAGGTGTTTACGCCCGTCTGATAAATAACACCAACGACACACTGGATGTAATTGTACGCTATTTTAACGGCCTTCCGGCGGCGATAGTATTGCTTAACCCCGAATACGATATGGTATTCTGCAATAAAAGCTTTCAGGATGTTTTTTCTGAATTTAATACAGAGCAGCTTTACCGTAAACTCCTTGAGGATGATGAAAGTTCTTTTGACGTTTTAAAGCAAAAGCTCAAGTCTGAAATAGAAAACGGCTGGTTCGACTGCCTGCGGTGGTTTGATATAGCCGGCGAAAAACGCTGTTATTCATTTATGTGCAGCAGCATTGCCCACAGCGAAAATAAAAACGGCGCGGTAATCGTTATTACGGACGAGACAGAACTTGTTTCGGCCAAGGACAAAGCGCTTCAGGCGAGCAAGGCCAAAAGCGAGTTTCTTTCACGTGTCAGCCACGAGCTGCGTACGCCGCTTAACGTTATTTTGAGTATGGCCAAACTGGGCCTTGCTGACACTGGTCTTGAACAAAGTATAGACAGGTTTAAAAAAATCGTATCATCCTCGGCGCATTTATCAAACATCATAAACGATGTTTTGGAAATGTCGCGTATGGAATCCGGCAAAACCGAAATACGCTACGCCCCGCTTAACATTGCATTAATTGTAAGTGAATGCGTGAGTATGCTTGCGCAGCGGGCGGAAGAAAACAATGATCGGATGTTTCTTAAAATCGGTCCTGCCATTCCCGAAGCCCTGACAGGCGACGAATTCCGTATCAGGCAAATTCTGCTTAATTTATTGTCAAACTCCGTAAAGTTTACCAAAGATGGTACAATAACAACAGAAGTAAAATGTTTGGAAAATAACGGACAAAAATATCTGCTTGAATTTTCTGTAGCCGATACTGGCATAGGGATGACGAAAGAATTTTTACATAAAGTTTTTATTCCGTTCGAACAGGAAGAAAATTACCTGTCACGGAACTACCAGGGTACGGGATTGGGGCTTTCCATCAGCAATAACCTGGTCACCCTTATGGGCGGGTCGATGACTGTAGAAAGTGTTATTGAGAAAGGAAGCCGCTTCATTTTTACTCTTGGTTTTGAAGCAGCGGAGTATACGCCGGGAACCTCGGCTTTAGCCGGGGCAAATGACGCGGCTAAAGCCGGAGCTGATGCCGGGGCGGCTCCGGAAGAAAGCGTGTCATTGGCCGGCAAAAGAATACTTATTGTGGACGATATCGAAATCAACCGGATGATTCTTCTTGAAGTCCTGGACGGTGCCGGACTTGAAATGGAACAGGCAAGGGACGGCGATGAAGCTTTGGACAAGTATTTAAAATCCCCCATTAATTATTACAACTGTATTCTTATGGACGTGCAGATGCCCAAAATGAACGGTTATGACGCAACAAAAGCGATTCGCACAAGCGGGCGTAATGATTGCCGTTTACCAATAATAGCCATGACGGCAAACGCGCTAAAGGAAGATATTACCGCCGCGCTTGAAAGCGGAATGACCGGCCATTTAGCCAAGCCGATTGACTTTGATCTTTGTATTAATACAATAAAAAAATATTTAAAGGATGTTAATGTATGAAAAAAATTAATACTTTCGCTGCTTTTGCGGCAGCCGTGTTTATGCTTGCAGTACTTTCTCTGGGAAGCATAAGCTGCTCCCAAAAACCGGTTATAGGTGTGTTAATGCCCAAGCTTGATGTAGACAGATGGTTAATAGACGGCTCAAGTATCAAAAGGCAGCTTGAGGCCAAACAATATTCTGTGACAGTGGAATACGCGAACGACGACGCGGCGCTGCAAATAGCGCAAATCGAAAAAATCATCAGCGGCAAAAACTGTAAAGCCCTTATAATCGCCGGTGTGGATTGTTACGGGCTTAACGATGTTTTAAAGAAAGCCCATGATAAAAAAATATTAATTATCGCTTACGACCGCCTTATAATGAATACTCCGTATGTTGATTATTATGTGACATTTGATAATTTCGGAATCGGCGCCGACCAGGGCCAATATATTGTTGAAGAGTTTGGATTGGACAAACAGGAAGCCAAACCCGTCTATATGGAGATCCTTTCGGGCGCTTTTGACGATAGTACTTCAAAGGAGAATTATGACGGTCAAATGAGTGTAATAAAGCCGTATATCGATAACGGAAAAATAATCGTCAAAAGCGGGGAGACAACTCTCGAAGCTACCGCCATTCCGGATTGGGCGACCAAAAACGCGGAAACTCATGTAGCGGACATTTTAGATACGTATTACGGCAATACCAAAATTAACACAATACTTTCTACCAATGACAGCATGGCCATGGGCGCTATGGATGCGCTCAGGGGCGCAGGCTATACCAAAGACGACTGGCCCCTTATTACCGGCATGGACTGCGATTTGGATAACGTGCGCGCAATACGGGACGGCTGGCAGGCCATATCCATGTTTATCGACATGCGGCTGCTGGCTTCGGTTGCCGTTTATCTGGCCGAAGACGCTTTGTCCGGAAAAATTTATCCAAACCTCAATAAAAGCTATTATAACAATATGGA
>WQZG01000022.1 GCA_009780855.1 Treponema sp. | reverse complement strand
GTTTGATGATTAAAGCCTTAAATGCTCCTCTTTTGCATAGGGACATTTCTATTGGTTTTTGAGCAAAAGGGGACATTTCTATTGAACGCCATAGGGGACATTTTCACTGATTTTTAACACACGAGTTTGTTTCAAAAATGTATACCCCCTATATAAATTTATTCGGGGTCCTGTCAGGGAGGATCCGTGCCGCTGGACAGCGGCCCGGCCTCCCCCCTGACACCCCTCGAGAATTTTTTATGGGGGTATACATTTTTGACCTATTTAGAAGTGTTAATTATTCTTATAACAATCTTCCGATAAAGTAAAAATTTATACCCCTATAAAATTATCATGGGGTGGCGGAGGCAATATTATTAGGCATACATTTTTGCTTTTGTGATGAATTTAATTAATTGAATACAATTAACATATTAAGTATAAGCAAAAATTTATACCCCAATAATAATTATCGCGGGGTGTCAGGGGGGAGGCCGTGACGCGATTGAGCGGTACGGATCCCCCTGACAGGACCCCCGAAAGATTTATTAGGGGTATAAATTTTTGTGTGTTAATTATGATTATTTTACTAAAGAATCACTGGAATATTTTTTTATTTTATTCTATACTTTAGACAGGAGAAAAATATGCTGGAAGAACAAGTAAAAGTAGCTTTGGATAATGTACGTCCCTCTTTGCAGGCTGACGGCGGGGATGTGGAATTTGTTTCGGTGGACAACGACGGCGTGGTATCGGTAAAACTGACCGGCGCCTGCGGAAGCTGCCCAATGTCACAGATGACTTTAAAAATGGGTATTGAAAATTATTTAAGGAAGGAAGTACCGCAGGTTAGTTCTGTTATCGGAGTTTAAATATTGGAGAAAAAAAAAGCTATAACCGGGAGGAGGAGAACCGGTTATAGCCAAAAATAGTAAAAAACAGTCCAATATTTCCTGTAATATTATAAATAAAAACATTTCCCGGTTTAAAGGTTACAGGTTTTTACCTGAATCTAGGGAGTCCTGACCCGTCCAAGGCCATCAAGCGCCGCCTGGTAATCCGGGGTTAATTTTACGGCCCGTCCATAGGCGTCTGCGGCCGGGATTGGCTCGCCGGAATACTCCCTGACCTGGCCCAGCCTGTACCACCACAGGGCAATGCCGGGCTGCAGCCTGACCGCTGTGGAGTAGGCCATATCGGCCAGCATGTATTTTTTTTCTATTCTGTAAATTTCACCTGTAAAAAAATACGCTATGGAAACCCTTTCGTCCCCGGGTATTAAATTCACGTATTGCTGCATAAATTTAAGTGAATTTTCATAATCATTCAGATAAAAATAGGCTTCTCCCATTGTTTCAAGCAGCCGGTATTCATCATTATAATAACGCATAACCCGTTCTCCCCAGGTTATTACTTCATCATATTTTTTTTGCCTTAAAAGAGTCCAAAGCAGGGCCGTATAAGTATCCCTGCCCGCGTCATTTTGCGCTATTATTTCATTACAGATCTTTATTGCCTGGTCATAATAATTTTGGGCATCCTGCATCCTGCCCTGATTTTCCATTTCCCGGCCGGTATTGTAGAGATCCATTGCATCGCCTTTTACAAATCCAAATGAATTATTTTGGGCAGATGCCTGTAGGCCGGGTATTATCAAAAGCAGGGCCAGCAGTATAAAAAACCGGTTCATTTTCCCTAAAATTTCTCCGCTGTTATAATAGCGGATTAATGCAGAAAAATCGAGACTGATAAACCGGCAGTTTTAATACTGATAATGTTATAACCGATAGTATTAAAACCGATAGTTGAATGAACCAATTACTTAGGCTAAACTGTCATAATTATGGCTCTTACGGCATACAGGAAATATTTGCCGCCCTTATCAGTAATATTACTGTTAATACTTTTATCTTCATGCACCAGAATGCTGGGTTACGGAGTACTCCTGTGGGCCTGTGAAGATCCCGATATTCCTTCCGGAACTGTTCTGCCTGTATATATCAAGTCCAATATTGATCAGGTCTGGGTAGCCGGAATTCCTGAGGAATACAGGGTCAGCGGGAGCCGGATCGATAAATTTGAAATTCCTTTATCCAAGCTGGAGCTGATCGGGAGCAAAAAAAAGGCCCTGCAGTGGGCCCAGGATTTTGCACCCTGGGCGCTGAGTTACGCGGAGACTCTCCAGGACGGGCTTCCGATCCGCGAACACCCGGACAACAACGCGCGCCGTGTTTACCGTCTTAAAATCGGGGAAATTGTGAAGATCCTCGCTCCGGTCAGCGGGGTTGCCGCCGTCGGAACCACAGGCGATCCGCTGCCCGGCGATTGGTTCAAGGTTCTTACGGAGGACGGCAGCACCGGTTATTGTTTTTCCTACAGATTAAGGGTTTTTGATCACGAAGGCGGCAGCCTGGCGGCCGAAGTATCCGGCGAGGAAACTCTGGAAGATCCAGATCTTGACCGCCTTCTCGCCAGGACCTGGTCAGCGGAATCCTATGGCACAATGGTAAACAGCCGGCGGTTAGATCTGGATGATCTTAGACAAAATTGGGGATTTGATCCCGGCCAGGATACCGGGCTCGCCGTGATTAAAATAAAAGACCTGGAACGGACTTTTTCCTATACCGCCATACGTTCTACCGGTACGCGTTCCTGGCGTTTCGAGGGATCAGTTTTACAGATGGAGCTCCGTTCGGACACAACCCTGGCCGTACAGTTTACCGAGGGAACAGGCGCGCTCCGGACTCTGCTTTTTGTTGCGCTGCCGACCAGTGTGGACGATTTGATTGCACAGGAAATTGCCCGCAGGGAACAGTTGTTTTCCAAAATCTTTACCCAGGGGCCGGTTTTTTCCAGCCATAATTACGGTACCATTACCTTTGCCGAAGACTCAGCTTTTACCTGGACAGGAAACGATCTTCTTATTCCCCAGGTAATACCTGCGGCCGCTCTGGGGAGCGGTGTTGTTGATATGCGCCTCTTCCTTGCACCGGCCCTGAGCGATCGCTACGCCGGAGCGTTTACCCTTCGTTTTAACGGAATTAACGGCCCCGGCGCCGAGGTTAATTTTATGTATACCATTGATAACCAGGGGTTCCGTCTGGAATACGTACCGGATTCCAGCATGGACGGAATTCTGGTAAGCCGCAGATCGGCGTCGCCGCTTGTTTTGTATTTTTTCAAGGATGAACCGCAGCCGGTTTTGTCACCCGACGCGTATGGAACGATTCAGGATGATTTTACTGAACAGGATGTTTTTTAAAATGATTTAGAGGTTTTTATAAAGGAGACGTTCATGACTATAAATAAAATATTCTGGTTTGCCGGCGCATTGATAATGTGTTTGTTAATACTTGCCGGGGCGTTGCTTTTTGCTTTTTTCTCCAAAACTTCCGGCGCCGGTACGGCGGCCTTAAGCTGGGAGATTATTATTTTTATTCTGATCTTCCTTGTAACCGCATTTAATATTTTATTTGTCCACTTCGCTGTTCTGCATCCTGTTTCTTCCATCAGCAAAACACTTAAGGATGTTACCTCAAGCGGCAAAACGGACCTTGGCAGACGGACGGCGATAAGCGGCGAAAATGAAATAGGCGGAATGTCCGGACTGTTTGATAAAACATTTGATAATATTGGAAAACTTGTCGGTGTAATTAAATACAAGGTTAATGCCCTTACCAATACCGGTTTTGAACTTTCTTCCAACATGAACAGGACATCATCGGCAGTACAGAAGATCTCGTCCAATCTTGCGAACATGAGGGATCTTGTCTCAAAGCAGGAAAACGGCGCAGTGGAGGCGGACAGGGCGGTTGGCCGCATTAAAACAAATATCGACAGCTTAAACCATCTTATCGAAGATCAGTCCGACAGCGTTAAAACATCTTCGGCGGCCATCGAGGAAATGACGGCGAACATTCATTCGGTAACCCAGACCCTTATCGAAAACGACAAGAACGTAACCGCCCTTACAGAGGCTTCGGAAAACGGCAGGACCGGCCTTCAGACTGTTGTGCAGGAAATCCAGGAAATCGCCCGTGAGTCGGAAGGGCTGCTGGAAATCAACTCTGTCATGGAAAATATTGCCAGTCAGACAAACCTGCTTTCCATGAACGCGGCCATTGAGGCTGCCCACGCAGGGGAAGCCGGGAAGGGCTTTGCCGTTGTCTCCGATGAGATCCGCAAACTTGCCGAGTCTTCCGAAGAGCAGTCAAAGACAACAGCGGCAATGCTTATGAAAATCAAGGAGTCCATAGACAGTATTACAAAATCATCGGATGAAGTTCTTGGGAGGTTCGAGGCAATTGACTCAAGCGTCAAAACCGTTACCGAGCATGAACTAAATATCCGGCAGGCGATGGAAGAACAGGAAACCGGCGGTAAACAGATACTTGAATCCATAGGACGGCTGCGGGAGATAACTGTATCTGTTAGGAAAGGTTCCGAAGAAATGGCGGAATCCGGCAAAGACCTGGTAAGGGAGACCGATGAATTTATCAAGATAAGCAACCAGGCAGCGACAGGCATGAACGAAATTGTGAGCGGAGTGGATCAGATTCAGATTGCTGTAAACCACGTCAATGACATGAGCAACGAAAACAACCTGAATTTTGAAGCCCTTAAAAAAGAAGCTTCCAAATTCTGCGATTCAGCCGCGGACAAGGTAAAAAAAGTCCTTTTGATCGACGACGACACGATTCAGCTGGAGATGGTCTCGTCCGTGCTTTCGGATCATTATGAGGTAATAACAGCGGTATCCGGCAGAGCCGGCCTCAATCACTTCTTCCAGGGTCTTGTGCCGGATTTAATTCTGCTGGATATTGTGATGCCGGACATGGACGGCTGGGAAACTTTTGACAGGATAAAAGCCATAAGCGCCCTGCACGAAGTCCCCATCGCGTTCTTTACCTCATCAAATGATCCGGAGCTCAAAAAACGCGCGTATAAACTGGGAGCAGCCGATTATATTTTGAAACCTTTTGACTCTGGCGATCTAAAGGCCAGGGTTAAAAAAATTACGGACAGCAAACATAAATAGAATGTAATGGCCTTTATACAATTTTCAAAAGTCTCCCTTGCCTTTGGCGACAGGGATATACTCCGCGATGTAAGCCTCAACCTTATGCAGGGTTCCAAAGCTGCTCTTGCCGGAGCAAACGGCGCAGGAAAGACCACCCTGATGAAGGTTATCGCCGGCATTATCGCTCCGGACTCCGGAGACAGGGCCATACAAAAAAACACCCGCGTAAGCTATCTTCCCCAGTCAGGCATTGTACACAGGGGACGGACCCTCAATGATGAAGCCGAGACCGCCTTTGCCGAGACAGCCGCCAAACTGGAAAGAATTGATGAGCTTGGCCATGAACTGTCGAAAATAAACCCCGGCAGTCCGGAGGCCGATAAACGTATTGCCGCCATGCTAGCCGAGCATCACCGCCTTGGCGAAGAAGTGGAAGATTCCGGATATTACCGCAGGGAAGCCGCGGTTTCGGTAGTGCTTAAAGGCCTGGGCTTTGGCGCCGATGACATTGATCGCAATGTGGAAGAATTCTCCGGCGGCTGGCAGATGCGCATTGCCCTGGCCAAAGTTCTTTTGTATAACCCTGACATACTGCTGCTTGACGAGCCGACCAATTACCTTGATATAGAAGCGCGGACCTGGCTGGAAGGCTGGCTGCAGTCTTATACCGGCGGTTATCTGCTGGTATCGCACGACCGCTGGTTCCTGGATCAAACCGTAAATGAAATTTACGAAATGTTCCAGGGTAATTGCCGCCGTTATGCCGGGAATTACAGCGCTTACGAAAAAACCAGGGAAGCCGAACTTGAAAGTCTGCTCAAGCGGTATACGGCCCAGCAAGAAGAGATCGAAAAAACCGAATCCCTTATTAACCGTTTCCGTTATAAGGCAAGCAAAGCGGCTTTTGCCCAGGAGTTAATCAAGCGCCTGGAAAAAATGGAACGCATAGAAATTCCTGAGAACCTAAAAAAAATAAGCATTACTTTTCCGCCGCCGCCGCACTCCGGCCGGATCGCTATGACCCTTGCCGGCATAGGAAAAAGCTACGGAACCAACCGGGTTTTGTCCGGCGTAGACTTAACCCTGGAATCCGGGGAAAGGCTCCTTGTGGCGGGCATGAACGGAGCCGGCAAGTCAACACTTCTGCGCATTATCGCCGGGGTGGATCCCCTGCATGAAGGTGAAGTCAAATACGGCTCCGGCATTAGTCCGGGTTATTTTTCCCAGGATGCCGCAGAGACCATTACAGGCAGCCGGACTGTTATGGAATATATGGAAGAACAGGCGCCTACCCATCTGATTCCGCGTCTGAGGGATATGCTCGGCGCCTTTCTGTTCCGCGGCGACGATGTGTATAAAAGCCTTACCGTACTGTCCGGCGGCGAAAAGAGCCGTCTTGCCCTGTTACATATGCTGCTTAAGCCGCTAAACCTGCTGATTCTTGACGAACCGACCAACCATCTGGACATTCATTCAAAAGACATATTGCTTGAATGTTTGCAGGCTTTTAAGGGAACGATTATTTTTGTTTCGCATGACCGGGGTTTTATGGAAGCGCTGTCCACAAAAACCCTGGGCCTGGGCAGCGGCCGCCACCGTCTTTATTACGGCGGTTATGCCTATTACCTGGAACGCGTTTCCGTACCGGAGCCTGCCGCATCGGAGCAGGCTGCGCGTGTTCCCGGGGCCGTACCGGGTTGCGGAGCCGGACCCGCCGATACAGCAGAATCCGCGCGTTCCAATTTATCTACGAGTTCCAATCCATCAATGCGCTCCGATTCATCTGCAATGCCGCCGCGGGAGAATGCGGCCATGTCACCGCCGGATCAGCCGGTTGGATCAAATCCCAAAGTCATTCTGATTAAGGCCGGAACAGGCGGCGACGCGTTAAATGCCGCCGAATACCGCGCCGCGGAGAAGAAACGCCAGGCTGCTGTGCGCAGGTTAAAACGCGAAGAAGAAATTATTCTGGCCGAGCTTGAGAAACTGGAAGCAAAAAAGACAAGCCTTGAAACCGAGCTTGGCCAGCCGCACGTTTACTCCAGCGCAGAAAAAGCCAGGCAGGTAAAGCGCGAGCTGGACGATACCGGCATCGCGCTGGAAGCCAAATCCCATGAATGGGAAAGAAAGGCAGCCGAACTCGCGGGTGTGTAAAAAGACTTATGGGAAAACCGGCCGGATTATTGACAAGCGGAGTGAGTGTCGTGGCCGAGCTTGCTCGGACATGGCCGAACGAGCGCAGTCAAAGCAGGGGTCAATACCCCGTCGAACCATAGGTTCGCGCTCTGCTGCGGAAGCGCCGGGTGCAGGGCTTGCCCTGCGGTATTGATACCATTCATTGAACAAACTTATTGGTAATAGTTCCTGTATTTTCTAAAGGCGTTAATAACCGCGTAAATATTATTAACCGGTGTTTCCGGATAGATCTGGTAAAACATGCCAAAGCCTTTTTCGTTATCGCCAAGCTTGATTACCGCTTCTTTTATGTGATCGTCGATGTCCTTCTCTGATCCAAAGACTGTAATCTTTTGCCTGTCGATATCCAGATCGATGCCGGCTCTGCCCTTTATCTGGTTTTTAATGTTATCCAGTCCGTTAACCAAATCCTGCATGTTCAGTATGTCAACTCCGGCTTCCAGCAGATCGTCAACCAGATCAAGAATCAATCCGTCCGAATGCATATAGATTGTTTTCTTCTGTTCTTTTACAGGCCTGAATAATTTTTGGTATACCGGTTTGAGATATTTTTTAAACGCCGCCGGTGTTACAAGCGGCCCGTTCTGCGCTCCCAGATCCTCCGGAAACGAGACAATATCAGTGCCGTAAGATAAAAATCTTTTCGCCGAAAAATCGTTGAACCTGTAAACCATATCAATTAACGCGGCGAGTCTGGGTTCATCGTCATACATGTCAAAGATCAGGTTTTGATAACCCCTTATATATGTAAGGGTCAGAAATAAAAACCCGTGCCGCAGGCCTCCCATTTTGGCCTTTTTGCTTTTATCAAATTTTTCCTTTATAGCCGCCCAGTCGATTTTGCCCCAGCCGTTTTGAAGCTCCGGGTCAGGCGGTTTAAATCCGGCAAAATCGTCCCAGCTTTCGATTGAAGGCTTGACGGCAGCGCCGGTTATCCCGTTTACAGAGGTTCTCCACAGGACTCCCCAGGAATCATAATAGTCGGCGCCTGCCGTCTGCCAGGGCAGGAATTGGCCGGTCTTAATTTCGTTTATTGCTGCCCCGTAATTTGGAAACATATCTTTATTTTCTGTTATTATTTTTGTAATTAAATCCACGCCCATAATTTCCCGGCATGAAGGAGAAAAACTCAGCCGTAATGGAATTTCTTTGGGTTTGGCATTCAGATAATCATGGAAATAAATTTCATTGTTCATTCAATGATGATAGCAAATATCTGGCGGATTAACCAGATCTGTGGTATATTACTTTTTATGAATATATTAATAATAGGCGGGGCCGGTTATATCGGCAGCCATGTTTGCCGGGAATTTCTTGACCTGGGGCACAAGGTAACGGTGTTTGACAATCTTTCCAGCGGACTGCGGGAGAACCTTTTCCCGGAGGCGAAATTTATTCACGGTACCATCCTGGATTACCAGGGGCTGGTAACCGCGTGCAGGGAAGGCGGTCCGTTTGACGCCGCGGTTCATCTGGCAGCTTTTAAGGCGGCAGGCGAATCCATGGTCAAACCGGAAAAATATTCGGTCAACAATATCAGCGGAACTATTAATATCCTTAACGCTCTGACAGAGGCCGGCATAAAAAAACTGGTTTTTTCTTCCAGCGCCGCTGTCTACGGCGAACCGGTTTATACACCGATGGACGAGAAACATCCAACTAACCCCGAAAACTATTACGGCTTTACCAAGCTGGAAATCGAACGCATTATGTATTGGTACGATAAAATAAAAGGCCTGCGCTGCGCCATGCTGCGGTATTTTAACGCCGCAGGTTACGATATAAAAGGCCGGATCTCCGGGCTGGAACAGAATCCCAACAACCTGATTCCCGTGACCATGGAAACCGCGATAGGTATACGGCCGCAGATGCAGATTTTTGGAGACGATTACGATACTCCGGACGGCACCTGCATCCGCGACTATATACACGTAAGCGATCTGGCGTCCGGGCATGTCGCCGCGCTTGACTATATAAGCAAAAACAACAAGAGCCTTATTGTAAACCTGGGCAGCGAAAATGGTTCGTCGGTAAAAGAAATTGTTGAAGCCGCAAGGCGAATTACAGGCAGGCCGATTAACGCACCCGTCGCTCCCCGCAGGCCCGGCGATCCTGCACGTGTTACAGCTTCTTCCAAACTGGCACTGGAACTGCTGGGCTGGAAGGCGAAGTACTCTGATGTCGATAACCTTATAAAGACAAGCTGGGACGCCTATAAAAAATCATGGAAAAAGTGACCAATAAAATGTCCGATGATATATCTGTGGAAATATCCGGTAAAATAAAGAACCGTATCGAATCTCTTGAAAGTCTGGCCATTGATCTGGAAACAAAACTATGTGCGATTCCCGCGATTTCACCTGACTCCGGCGGAGAAGGCGAAATTGACAAATGTGTTTTTCTGGAATCTTGGCTGGTCAAACAGGGCATTACCGGTTTGCAGCGTTTTGACGCGCCCGATGACAGGGCAAAGGGCAAGGTAAGACCCAACCTGATCGCGACTGTTAAAGGCACTGAATCCGGCGGCTGCCTGTGGATCATGAGCCACATGGATGTTGTCCCGCCCGGAGAAATTTCGCTGTGGAAAAACGATCCGTGGAAAGCAGTTGCCGGCGAAAAGAACGGCAAAAAATGCCTGATCGGACGTGGGGTCGAAGATAACCAGCAGGGCCTGGTTTCTTCGGTACTGGCTGTTCTGGCTCTGGCCGGGGAAGGATTAAAACCCAAACGCACGGTCAAACTGCTCTTTGTCTCTGACGAAGAAAACGGCAGCGCTTACGGCATCGGCTGGCTAATGAAGGCCCATCCTGAACTTTTTAACGCCGATGACATCGCCCTTGTACCGGACGCCGGTGACGAGTACGGTTCTTCCATTGAAGTCGCGGAAAAAAATATTGCCTGGGCGCGGTTTGTTACCCACGGCAGGCAGGCTCACGGTTCAAGGCCGGATCAGGGAGTCAACGCCCATTTGGCCGGAGCGGATCTCGCAGTACGGCTGCATTACGGTCTTACAAAAAAATTCGGCGATCACGATCCGCTTTTTGATCCCGATTTTTCTACTTTTGAGCCTACAAAAAAAGAAGCCAATGTCCCAAATGTTAACACCATCCCCGGCGAAGATGTTATATATTTTGACATGCGTATTTTACCGCGGTACCCTATTGCGGAAGTTCTGCGGGAAACCGATCGTATCATCGGCGAAATCCAGACTTTGCACGGCGTTAAAATAGACTATACGCTGAGCCAGGCAATGGAATCAAAACCAACCCGGCCGGATTCGCCGCTTATTAAAAAATTAACAAAAAACATCGAAGCCGTTTATAATGTAAAGGCAAAATCAATCGGCATCGGGGGCGGAACAGTCGCCGCCTTTATGCGCAACAGCGGCATGGACGCAGCGGTCTGGTGCACGGAAACCAAAAGCGCGCATCAGCCCAACGAATACGCCCTTATTGCCAATATTCTGGGAGACGCCAAAATAATGGCGCTTATGATGCTGGAAGATTTTTAATTTTTTTGATTCTAATCTCATTTGGTTCTTATCTAAATTATTAAATACAGGAGCGTGCCATGCTTTATCCCAAAAACTCCTTGCCCTTTGCGGAACCTGATTTCCAAAATCCCGGCAGTGAATACCGGGCCGCGCCGTTCTGGGCTTGGAATACGAAACTGGACAGGGACGAACTGATCCGCCAAATCGAAATATTAAAGGCTATGGGCTTTGGCGGATTCCACATGCATGTACGGACCGGTATGGCTACTGATTATCTTTCAGATGATTACATGGATATGATTGGGGCCTGTGTGGAAAATGCCAAACATGAAAAAATGCTCGCCTGGCTTTATGACGAGGATCGCTGGCCTTCCGGCGCTGCCGGAGGACTGGTAACCAAAAACCCTGCCAACCGGATTAGACATCTTTTGTTAACCAGGCATCCCTACGGCGACCCGGGAGTAAAAGCTGTTTCCGAGCATGTGTCCAGGGCCACTTCCCGCCGGTGCGAAAACGGCGAACTGCTGGCCTGTTTCGACGTAGTGCTTGACGGCGAGGGCAGTCTTCTCGCGTACAAAAAAATCAGCGCCGGCGATACGGCCCGCGGATTTAAACTTTACGCCTACGCGGAAACCGCCCTGCCCAATCCCTGGTTCAACAACCAGACATACGCGGATACCCTCAACCCGGACGCCATTAAGGAATTTATCAGGATTACCCATGAAAGATATGCCGGACTTTTTGGCAAAGACTTCGGCGGGGTAATACCGGCCATCTTTACCGACGAACCGCAGTTCTCGCAGAAAGGCACCCTGCGCTTTGCTGACGAGGACAGGGATGTAACTCTGCCCTGGACAAGTGATTTTGCGCAGACTTTTGGCAAAACTTATGGTAATACCCGCGGTCAAACCGAAAATCCGGCTGATGGCAAAGACCTTATCGCAAGCCTGCCGGAGCTGCTCTGGGATCTTCCCGGCGGAAAAGTTTCGCTAGTCCGTTACCATTACCACGACCATATTGCCGAGCGTTTTTCCGCCGCTTTTGCGGACCAGGTCGGAAGCTGGTGCAGCCGGCACAATATTCTGCTTACCGGCCACATGATGGAAGAACCGACTCTTGAAAGCCAGACCCACGCGCTGGGTGAGGCAATGCGTTCCTACCGTTCCTTTGGGCTTCCCGGCATTGATATGCTCTGCGATCGCAGGGAGTTTACCACAGCCAAGCAGGCCCAGTCGGCAGCGCGGCAATACGGTAATCCCGGCGTGCTTTCGGAACTGTACGGGGTTACCAACTGGGATTTCGATTTCCGCGGCCACAAGCTCCAGGGCGACTGGCAGGCCGCGCTTGGTGTCAGCGTCAGGGTTCCCCATCTTTCCTGGGTTTCCATGAACGGGGAAGCCAAACGCGATTATCCGGGAACATTCAATTATCAGGCGCCCTGGTATAATGAATACCCTTATATTGAAAATCATTTTGCCAGGCTTAATTCTGTCCTGACCAGAGGTGAGGCGATCTCGCGGGTGGCTGTTATTCATCCTATCGAAAGTTACTGGCTGCACTGGGGCCCGCGCGACAGTACAGAGGCTGTCCGTTCTTCAATGGATGAAAAATTCCAGAATCTTTGTGACTGGCTCCTGCGTGGCCTGCTGGACTTTGATTACATCTGCGAATCCACACTCCCGGATCTTTGCGATTTGAATATGATCGGCACGCAGTTTCCGGCCGGAAAAATGAAGTATGACGCCGTAATAGTTCCTCAAATGGAAACCATACGCAGTACCACCATGGACAGGCTGGAAGCATTCCGCGGACAGGGCGGCAGATTGATCTTTATGGGCCCCCCTCCTGCCATGACGGACGCGGTTCCCGATGAGCGGGGACAGAGGCTCTGGGACCAGAGCGAACACATTGAATTTGACAGGCTTTCGGTTCTGAATTCACTGGAAGAACTTAGGGACATAAGTATCCGTGACAGTTCCGGGGCGCTTTCCAGGGACTTTATTTACCAGTACCGGCAAGATTCCGGGAGCAGCGGTACCGGAAACAACAGTACACCCATACGCTGGCTTTTTATCTGCCATGCCGGCCGCGAACAGAACCGGGACATTCCCCGCGGAGGCGATTACCGCATCCGTATCCGCGGCGAGTGGCAGGTTACTGAATACAACACCATGACCGGAACCTCATCTTCCAAAGACGCCGGAATAAGCGCCGGCTGGACAGAAGTCAGGGCCAGGCTCTGGGATCACGACAGTCTGCTTCTTAAATTATCCGGCTGTTCGGAAATTCCGGCAGCGCTGGCTGGCGGCGCGGCAGCGTCCGCAAAAGCAGGCGGGGAAGCGAAAGCAGATGCGGCTGTGCGTACCAAACCAGCTGCTTCCAAAATGCCGGTTGGCGCGGTTGATGTTACACTTCATGAGCCCAATGTCCTTTTGCTGGACATTGCCGATTACGCCCTTGATGACGGGCAATGGCGCGGCAAAGAAGAAATACTTAGGCTGGACAATGCCTTGCGGGCTGAATTTGGCTGGCCTTTGCGCTGCGACTCTGTTGCGCAGCCCTGGGTTGAACAGGATAAATCTGTTCAGCATAAATTGCGGCTGCGTTTTACCTTTGAAAGCGAACTTGATATTGACGGCGCCGAGCTGGCCCTTGAAAACGCCGACGTGACTTCTGTTGTCCTGAACGGCATGGCCGCAGGCAAGGCAAGTGTCAATGAATGGTATGCAGATAAATGTATAGGCAGGGTAAAACTGCCTGCGATAAAAGCCGGGACCAATGTAGTTGAGCTGACCCTGCCTTACGGGAAAAAGACCGATGCCGAATCCTGTTACCTGCTGGGGGATTTTAGCGTAAAAGTTCAGGGTACACTCTGCACTCTGGGAGCGCCGGTAAGGAAGCTTTACTTTGGAGATATAACCGGCCAGGGACTGCCTTTCTACGGCGGCAATCTTACTTATCACCTGGAAGCCCAATGCCGCGCAGATGCGGGAAAATCCACCGGTTCAATTACCGTTGAAGCGTCTTCCTGGAGGTTTATGCTGCTTAAGGCAGCCGTTGACGGTAAGGACCGCGGTATTATCGCATTTTCTCCGTACAAGCTGACTGTTGACAGACTCGCACCGGGAAAGCACAAAATCGACCTTACGGGATTCGGCTGCCGCGTCAATACATTCGGCCAGCTCCACAACAACATGGGCCACGATGGATTCTGGTGGGGCCCCGGTTCCTGGCGCACGGAAGGTCCTGGCTGGTCTTACGAGTACCGTTTCTGGCCCCAGGGGATACTTAAGTCACCGGAAGTATTTGGCGGGGAGTAACCGTTAATTTGAACAATACTCCCGCTCCCGCTTCCTGATGCAGTCAGAAATCTCTACCGATTGCAGCCCGGAATTTAAATCACAGGCCGGCTGCCTTGCTGCCCTGACAGCATCAAAGAACGCGGAATCTTCCTGCCAAAAGCCGTTGGTCATAAAGATTTCGTCTGAGCCGCAGATTTCCTGACCTGTGACTTCGCTTACCAGTTTATCGCCGCGGTAACACAGCAGCCTTCCCGGTGAATCAATGGAGTCGCCGTAAGGCAGTAAGGCTATCCATGTACTGTCCCCGGCGTTTACTGTGTAGCGTTCCAGCCGGACTGCGGACATGGGGCAAAATCGCAGCTGGGCGCAGGCCCCCGTATAAAATTCAGCCAGCAGGTAAAAATCACCGCAGCCTTTGATAACATCCGCCATTTCGCGGTAGTAAAAATTTACTTGCCTGTAATTTGAGCCGGCGATGTAAGCAGCCGTGTCTATGCCGTGAATGGCCGTGGTACAAAAATCGGGGTCCCTGCGGTTTACCCGGAAAAATTCGCAGCTTATGCTTTGTATGTCCTGCGGTTTATTATCTGCGCGCAGTTCCCTGACCAGACAATCAATAACCGGTATAAAGCGGCGGTTAAATGCTACCTGATGTATTATTCCCTTTTGCCCCGCTCTCTGCGCCGCTTCCAGTATTTTTTCAATTTCTCCGCGGTTTCTTCCGGGCGGTTTTTCCAGCATAAGGTGAAAACCTGCGTCAAGGATTTCGCAGGACATCGCGGCTGTCAGGTTAACCGGGGAGTTAAGGCATACCGCGTCCGGTTTTTCGGTTTTTAACATTTCCCTGTAATCTGTATAGTGTTTTTGGAAGCCGAATGTTTTGGCAAAACCGGAGGCTTTATTTATATCAATATCGCAGCAGGCCGACAGAACCGTGCCGCTGTTAAGAGCGGCGTATTTTTTATAGGCGTAGCCGTGCATCTGAAATGCGATGCCGCCGCAGCCGATTACACAGATTTTAAAAGACATGGATTTACCCCTTTGTCGTACACGGATTGCGGAATTCTATGCTTGAATAATAAGCGATTATCAAATAAATTTTCCAGAGCAGACCTGTTGACAACATAAAAAAAAATTCGCATTGTTATTGACAAGTAAAGTCAAAAAAGGGTTCATAAGCTTTATTTATATTCCTTGGGTTTGAAGGGGGTTGCAAAAACAGGATTGATTGGCAGTGATGTAAACATAGAAGGTGTGTCAAAGTCATTCGGTAATTTTGTTGCCTTGAATGACATAAATTTGACCATAAAAAAAGGGGAGTTCTTCTCCCTGCTTGGGCCTTCGGGGTGCGGCAAGACCACACTTCTTCGTATTTTGGCGGGATTCGAAAACCCTGACGAAGGCGATATTTCTTTTGACGGGAAAGATGTTCTGTCCATGTCTCCAAACCAGCGGCCTGTTAACACTGTTTTCCAGAACTATGCCCTGTTCCCGCATTTGTCTGTTTACGAGAATGTCGCTTTTTCGATGCGGTTAAAAAAAGCTTCCGAAAGCGAAATCAAGAACAAGGTCAACGATTATTTAAAATTGGTACAGCTTGAAGGGCACGCGCAAAAAAAGCCCAACCAGCTTTCCGGCGGTCAGAAGCAGCGGGTTGCTATAGCAAGGGCCCTTATTAACGGACCCAGGGTGCTGCTGCTGGATGAGCCGCTTTCGGCCCTGGATGCCAAGCTGCGTCAGCATATGCTTATCGAGCTGGACCAGATCCACGATAAAATCGGCATTACCTTTATCTACGTTACCCATGACCAGCAGGAAGCCCTTTCGGTCTCTGATCGCCTTGCAGTAATAAATCTGGGCAATGTATTACAGGTTGGCACTCCTCACGAAATTTACGAGAGCCCTTCCGATGAATTTGTGGCAAAATTTATCGGAGAGACTAACCTCTTTGACGCGACCGTTTATTCCGTCAGGAAAATTACAGGTCTCCCGATCGTTATTCCGTCCATTGATCCTACCATGTCCGGTTCTGTTGTTATCCCGCCGCACCATGATGGGCCGGTTGAATACATGGCGGAGCTTGATATTCCCGAACTGGGAAGGATAATGGTAACAACGGTTGACGAGGTACAGCCGGGCCAGACAGTTTGTTTTACCATAAGGCCGGAGAAAATTCTTATATCAAAAGATAAACCTTCCACAAAAAGGGATGATATCAATCTTTTCCAGGGTAATGTTGACGAGCATATTTATTCCGGGTTCCAGACAAAATTTTACGTTAACTGCGGGGGAACCATAATCCGGATAATGCAGCAGCATGCCAAATATTACGATGAAGGGCCGGACATTATCTGGAAAGATCATGTTTATCTTTCCTGGAGCGCAAATGACGGTTATATCGTTAATGTAAAAAAAGGGGAATCAAAATAAATGGCCCTGCGTAAAAATTACGGCCTTTTGTATTCTTCTCCAATGGCAGTCTGGTTCACCCTGTTCTTTCTTGCCCCCATTATAATAATTCTGGTCTACAGTTTTTTAAAGAAGGGGCTTTACGGCGGAGTCGATCCGGTTTTTACCTTTGACGCCTACAAAGAAATTACCAACCCCAGTTTCCTGGTCATTACGATCAGGACCCTGATCACTTCCGTTATCGCCACAGTTATTACCATACTTGCCGCTCTTCCCTGCGGTTACTTTATGGCAAGAAGCAAACACCAGACCCTTCTCCTTCTCTTTATTATTATACCGTTCTGGACGAATTTTCTAATCCGGGTTTACGCCTGGATAGTAATTCTGGGCAATAACGGTTTTATTAACGATCTGCTGATGCGGTTCAACCTTATAAAGGATTATGTTCCTTTTATGTACAACCAGCAGGCCGTTACACTGGTTCTGGTTTATATGTATCTGCCGTACGCGATACTTCCGCTGTACTCTACCATCGATAAATTCGACTTCTCGCTGCTGGAAGCGGCAAGAGATTTGGGAGCCAGCAAACCAGTGTCAATCTGGAAGATCCTGTTCCCCAACATCAAGAGCGGTATTTTTACCGCGGTGCTTTTTACCTTTATCCCAATCTTTGGAGCTTATGCAGTTCCCCAGCTGGTCGGCGGCAAGGATTCCTATATGCTGGGAAATATTATCGCAGATCAAATCTTAAAATCCAGGAACTGGCCGCTTGCCTCTTCCATTTCCATGGTACTTACCGCTGTTACTACCATCGGCATTTTGGTCATGATGAACATGCAGCGCCGCGAGGCGTCCAGGCTTACCGATACAAGCAGAAGTACCGAGCGTGCCGGCCAGGCCGGAGCGGTTAACGGGGGGGCCAAATGAGCAAAACCAGCCAGATGACCTTCCGCAGTATGCTCCGCAGTGTAATCACTTCGCTTAAGCCCGGACAGCAGTCGAGCAACGAGGCTTCACGCCACGCCAAACGCGCGTTCAGAAGAAAGTTTTCTTTCTCCCAGACAGTCTTTATCATTATAATGGTTTTTCTTTTTCTACCCCTTTTGATTTTGATTTTTTATTCGTTTAACGAATCAATAAGCATGAGGTGGACAGGTTTTTCGCTCAGGTGGTACCAGCGTCTCTTTACCGAGAGGGAGCTTTGGCGCAGTTTCAGAAACAGCATTATTATTGCAGTTACATCCGCGGCTACCGCAACTGTGATGGGAACCCTGGGCGCCATAGGAGTCAACTGGTACAGGTTTAAACTGCGCGGCTATGTGCAGACCATTTCGTTTCTGCCCATGATACTGCCGGAAATTATTATCGGCGTTTCACTGGCTATATTTTTTGCAGGGATTGGAATTCCGCTTGGTCTGTTTACAATTTTTATCGCGCATACGACCTTTAACCTGCCCTTTGTTTTTTTAATGGTTATGGCCCGTCTTGATGAATTTGATTTTTCGATAATAGAGGCCGCCCAGGATCTCGGCGCTACCGAAAAGCAAACCCTGCTCAAAGTGACTGTTCCGATCTGTATGCCCGGTATAATTTCCGGATTCCTAACCGCAATCACGCTGTCGCTGGAAGATTTTGTAATTACCTTCTTTGTCGCCGGCCCCGGTTCTTCGACTCTGCCAATTTTTATCTTCTCGGCCATTACCAGAAAGGGGGGAGTTACACCTGTAATCAGCGCCCTTTCCGTAGTGATGATCCTCGGGACTGTGGTCCTGACCTACCTGCTCAGGAATTTCCTGAAGTACATAGCGGCAAAATAAACCTTTTGGTTTTTTGGATTTAAATTTAGTGTAAGGGGGAAGATATGAAAAGGAATCACATCTTTCTTGCCGTGCTGGCAGTGCTTATAATGCCTGCCATGTCGTGTTCAACGGATAACGTGCTCAATGTTTACAACTGGAGTTATTATACTCCCGATTCGGTTCTCAAGAAATTCGAGCAGGAATACAACTGCAGGATAGTTTTTGATGAATTTTCCAGCAATGAGGAAATGTACACCAAACTCAAGTCGGGCGGCACCGGCTATGACGTCGTGTTTCCTTCTCAGGATTATGTGTCCATAATGATTAACCAGGGGATGTTTGAAAAAATCGACAAGTCCCTTATTCCCAATCTCAAAAACATTGACCCCGCAGTGCTTCAAAAAACCACCTATGATCCCAACATGGATTATTCGGTTCCCTATTACTGGGGAGCGGCGGGCATTGTGGTCAATACCGCCAAGGTTCCCGATTTTGACAAGAGCTGGTCAATATTCGGCCGTAATGATCTCCGGGGCAGAATGACCATGCTTGACGACATGAGGGAAGTCATGGGCGACGCGCTTACCCATCTGGGTTACTCGGTAAACAGCAAAAACCTGTCCGAGATCGAAGCCGCAAAAAACCTTATTAACAATGAATGGAAACCCAACCTGACCAAGTTTGACGCCGACGCTTTTGGCAAAGGCTACGCGAACGGTGAGTTCTGGGTAGTCCAGGGTTACGCTGAAGTGGTTTATGAAGAAATCGCTGATAACGAGCAGTTAAAAAAAGATACTTACTTCTTTATACCTCCGGAAGGCGGGCCCGCGTACATCGACAGCATGTGTATCCTCAAGGGTTCCAAACACAAGGAGCTTGCCCATAAATTTATCGACTTTATCCACAGGCCCGAGATCTACGCCGAATTCTGCGATTCTTTTGGTTTCCCGGCGTCCGTCAATGTCCCTGCCAGACAATACAAAACCGGCCCTTCCTGGTATGAAGTTGACGATCTTAAGAACCTTGAACTTAAGTATGACCTGGGCCCGGCTCTGGAATATTACAACGACGCCTGGTTCAATTCGATCCGCGTAGGGGAATAAGTTAGGATTTTTTACCACGAACCTGACGAACCATACCTTTGGTACGTCGTACCAAAGGTATGTCATACCAAAGGTATGAACACGAACAAAAAGAAATGAAAATTTTTGTAATTTAAAGTTCGTGAGTGTTTGTGTGGTTTGTGGTAAAATTTTTATTGAATCACTGCATTGACAGCGCGAGGCCTATGCGGGTGTTGAAGTCTTCTTCTTTTATTTCGCCTTTAAGATAATCAGTAATAAGCAGCCTGATCACCTGCGGGAAGGATTTCCAGTATTTGTCTGGCCAGGGGCCCATTTCGTTCCGCAGGGCCGTGTCTTCTTCCTGTTCCATTTGACCAAGCGAGAATGTTATAAACTGATCGATCATCGATGCCAAAAGATCGCGGGAAAGACCGCCTTTGGCACGGGAGCCTGCACCCTGTTCACCGGAACTACCGTTCCCGGAACTACTGTTCCCGGAACTACTGTTCCGAGGAATCCAGTTACTTGTCAGTTCTTCGATCTGCGCCTCGGATAATTCGGGAGCTTCCTGTCTGATGATTCTTACGGCGTAATCCTGTATGCTTTTGCGCAGGCCTTCCATGGCGCCGTCAAGGTTGAGCTGCGTTGACATTTGTTTTGCCATACGGGCCGGGTCAGGAATTGCCGAAGCGCCGCCGTACATTGTAAGTTCCCTGCGCCTGCGCACGACCGCGGCAGCTACCGCCTCGATTGATTTTTCGTCGCAGCGGTTTAGGATATAATCCAGCGCTCGAACAAGTTCGGGATTGGCCATATAATCAGCATAACCTTTAAACACGGACGGTACAAGGACATTGTCGGATATTGTTCTGGCGGCGATAAACGCCAAATGGATCCATCCCTCTTTTGCTTTACGGCTGCTTAAGGCCAATCTAAACGATTCATTGGATCGCAGCGATCTATTGGATCGCAGCGATCTGGCCGGCCGCACCGAGATTCTGGAATTCGCGCTGCGGCAGCCATTACGGGAAATGGCCGATGCGATTACAGCAGCCTGCCCCAAAGTTCTGGGATTATCGGTTTCAATCTGGAATCACAAAGCGACTCTCGAACTTTTAAAACTCCTGGAAGTAACTGCCATACCCTGGGTAGTCCTGGGCGGTCCGGAAGTTACCTGGCTGCCGAATGATTCCGCGATTTTTAATTACGCCGATTATGTAATACGCGGCGAAGGTGAGAAGACCTTTGGAGAACTGTGCAAGAAGTTATTGGCCGCGCCGGACAGCCGCCCAACCGAAAATAAAATTCCGCGCAAGACTGAATTTATTACCGCACAGCCTGCGGATTTAAGTGAACTGGTCCGGCCTTACGATCTGTATACTGACGATGATTTGAAGCACAGGCTGATCTATGTTGAATCCAGCCGCGGCTGCGCATTCGGATGTGACTTTTGCCTAAGCGCGGTTGAGCCGGAATCCGGATTCTCCGGTGAAAAATCCGTAACCGATCCGGCTAAAACAAGTTCCATAAAAACCGTTCACGAAAAAACCGGTCTTAAAAAAATCAGGGAATTTCCGCCGGATGTTTTTTTGGCGGATATGGACAGGCTCCTTGACAGAATGGATACCGCTGCAGAAGCACGGGATAACGGACATATACACACCATTAAATTCCTTGACAGATCATTCAACCTTAATCCGGAGCGCGCGGTCCGGATACTGGAGTTTTTTTTGGAAAGGATTGAACGCGGAAAGCCGCGGTTATGCGTTCACTTTGAAATGGTTCCTTTTATTTTCCCATCCCGGCTGCGGACCGTACTGAGCCGTTTCCCTCCCGGCAGCCTGAGGCTTGAACTTGGCATCCAGACTCTTAACCCAGCAACTGCCGCTCTGATTAACCGGGCCGGTGATGCGGAAGGCAGCCTGGAAACCCTGGCCTTTTTGCGCGGCAGTACCAGCGCTATAGTACACGCGGATTTGATTGCCGGACTTCCCGGTGAGGATTTCCAATCGTTTGGTAATGGTTTTGATCGTCTCTGGATTGCAATGACAGCGGCCGCCGGCGGGCAGATGACTGGCGGGCAGACAACAGCCTGCGGGCAAACAATTGTCAGGCAGACAACTTTCGCGCCCATGGAAATACAGCCCGGGATTCTCAAGCTTCTGCCCGGGGCGCCCATGTCCCGCCACACCGCTGCTTACGGAATGGTATATTCAGAAGAGCCGCCGTACGAAGTTCTGCAGACTTCGGTAATATCCGCGCAGCAAATGGACCGTTTAAAAAATTTTGCCCGGTTCTGGGAGCTGCTTGTTAACCGCGGGAATTTTAACGATCAGGTTTTGCGGTTTGCGCCATCCGGAGAGCCTGTGTTTTGGCGGTTTATGCGGCTGTCGGACAGTCTGCTTGCCAGGTTTGGCCGCAATTGGGGAATCGCCAGGGATGATTTGCGGTGTGCTTTGCCGGAATACAGCGGTCTGGAGTAATAATGAATATTCCAATCCTTCTTTGATACCTAAAGAAAAAATAGCCTGGGAAAAAGCAGCTGGTAAGAAATATGCTTTACATCATACAAGAGGTCAGTTCCGGGTAATATATAAATAATAATGCCTAATTTATGATTTTCCTGTTAATTTTTTGATTAATACACGCCGAATTAAGTAACCGGACCGTTACGTCCCTTAAATAAAATTCCGGAAAGTGGTATAATTAATCTGCCATGGGAGGATTTAATGGCATATAAAGTAGTCGATCTTCACTGCGATTCAGTCTCTCTTCTGATGGAAGGGAAGGATCTCCGTCAGCCGGTTCCCAATGTCCATGTGGATCTTCCGCGTCTGCGGAAAGGCGGAGTGGGGCTCCAGGTTTTTGCGGTTTATGTTCCTCCGGAGACCGATGCGGCAAAGGCATTTGATTTTACCTGCGAAAGACTTGATACCCTGGAAAAATTTATCCGTTCTGACGATCTTTTATGCCCTGTTGTGAATTCCGGAGATTTAAAATCGGCGCTTGAGCGGGACAAAACCGGAATTATGCTTGCGGTTGAGAACGGCCTCGCTATCGAAGGTTCGCTTGAAAAACTTGAGCAGCTTCGCCGCCGCAATGTCCGTATTATGACCCTTGTCCATTCCAAACATCTGCCCTGGGTTGCGTCCTGTACGGGCGACGGACCGTTTGATGTTGACGGCGATCAGAACCGGGGCCTTAACGCTTTTGGCGGGCAGGTGATCGACGCGATGAATGATTTGGGAATAATTCCCGATGTTTCACATTCCTCCGAGACCGCCTTCTGGGATATTATCCGGCGGTCCAATAAACCAGTAATCGCTTCCCATTCCTGCGCCTACAGTATCTGCTCCGCTCCCAGAAATCTGCGCGATGATCAGCTCAAGGCCCTTGGTACCAGCGGAGGCCTGGCCGGAGTGAATTTTTATTCAGCTTTTTTAAGCCAGTCATTCAGGGACGGGTATACGAAGAGCATGCGTGATGAAGGAATTCTGCCGGATGTCCGCGTACCGTATACCATCATAGCCGATCATATCGATTACATGGTGAATATTGCCGGCGAGGACGCTGTCGCTCTGGGTTCCGATTTTGACGGCATACACGCCGCGCCGGACGGGGTTACCGGAAGCGATTTTTATCCCGTGCTGGAAACGGAACTGCGTTCAAGGGGATATACCGATAAACGCATCGAAAAAATTTTTAACCTTAATTTCGCCAGGGTGCTGCGGGAATGGGATTAAAATTTTTCCCCGGATTTAATCCCCGCTGCCGGTTAAATTTGTAATTCTGTCTTATTTAAAAACGACCGGTATTTTTCTTTGCAGGGTGATTTTTTCCCTCCTGCTGCCGTATCGGACATCCATCCCGGTATCCTGATCCGCCAAAAATGCCGCTTCTGTGAGCTTTCCGTTTTCCCAGAAAATATCAACAGTTACTGCTCCCCGGATTCGTAAACCTTTAACATGGCCTTTTTTCCAGGCGTCAGGCAATGCCGGAAGCAGTTCACAATAGCCCGCGTGCGACTGTACCAGCATCTCGGCTATAGCGGCAGTCAGGCCGAAACTTCCGTCAATCTGGAAGGGAGGATGGATATTCAGCATGTTCTCTATGGTTTTGCCTCCCAAAATTCCCATTATATGCTTTAATGCCATGTTGCCTTTTTTTAATCTGGCCCAAAAATTACTCATCCACGCGGCGCTCCATCCGGTATGACCGCTGCCGTTCTCAATTCTGTGGAGCAGGGTTTTTTCCGCGGCATTTAAGAGCTCCGGGGTTTTTTCTGTTATCTGGCTCCCGGGATGGAGGGCGAATAAATGCGATACGTGGCGGTGCCCGGGATCGGCTTCTGCAAAGTCATCCAGCCATTCCCTTATACGGCCGTCTTTGGTTAATTTTATTTCCGGCAGACGCTTGATTTTTTGGGCAATCTCGTTCCTTAAATTACTTTCCTGTCCCAGTATATCGCATGTATTTTCAAACGCGGCAAATAATTCCTTAAGTATCTGAATGTCCATTGCCGGAGACATACATATGGCCGCCTTTTGGCCGTCGTTGGTTACAAAAGTATTTTCCGGGGAAAGGGACGGCCCTGTGTGATAAACGCCGCTGCTGTCTGCCGTTAAATAATCATTAAAAAATATAAGTGCCTGCTCAATGACAGGAAAAACTTTGGAGGATAAAAAGTCCCTGTCCAGTGTAAACAGGTAATGCTCGTACAAATGCAGTGCCAGCCACGCGCCTCCCATCGGCCAGAAAGGACTGGAAGAACCTGCCCCCGATGGATCCGGATCTCCCCAGATGTCAACATTATGGTGAGCAACAAAGCCGCGGCATCCGTAAAGTTTTTTGGCAGCTTCCTTGCCGCGCGGAATCAGAATATCAAGCAGGTTAAAAAGCGGCAGATGGCATTCGCTTAAATTGCATACTTCTGCTGGCCAATAATTCATTTCTATATTTATGTTGGTAAAAAATATGCTTCCCCACGGCGGGGTAAATGATCCGTTCCATATACCCTGGAGATTGGCCGGCAGCCTGCAATTATATGATGAACAAATTAACAGGTACCGTCCCATATTAAAATCCAGGGCGCATAAATAATCGGAGTAATTGCCCATTTGTAATTCGTTGATTAAGAGATCTGTATACTTGTCCGGTGTCTGCACATCATTTATTGAAAGGGAAACCCGGTCAAACAATGATTTGTAAATTTTTTGATGTTCGTTTTTTAATGCCTGGTAGCCTTTTAACTCCGCATTGTTTACCGCTTCAAGAGCCTGCTCCCTGTATGCGCTGTTGCCGGCATAATCGGTTTTCCAGCTTAAATATATTATTAACGAACGCGCATTTTTTATTACCAGCGAATCGCCCATGACCGAGCATTCACCGCCCTGAACCGCCATGCGCGCGCATCCAAAATACCTGACGCCTTCATTGCCGCAGCGGCCCCAAATTCCGATTGTCCTGCCGTCAATCCTGCCGCTGCTTTCGTCAAACGGGTTCCTGTCAAGATATGCTTTTAATGTAATTGGGGCCGTTCCCGTAACCGAATAGACTATGACATTTTCATCAAACGAAGCAATATATTCCCTTACATAGGAAGCGCCGTCCATTTCGTAACTGACAGAGGCTGCAGCGTTGTCCAAATCCAATGTACGCAAATACGGCAGCGCGTTGTTCTGGTGTCCGGAAAAACTTATTATTAATGAACATGCCGGCTGGAAAGGAGATAAATATTTTGGCGTTGCGGCCATGGCTGTTTTGGCCAGCAATTCCGCTTCTTCATATTTATTGGCCCATAATAATTTTCTGATTTCTCCCAAATATTTTATTGTATCAGGATTGCTGCGTTCTTTGGGCCCGCCGTAATACATCGTTTCTTCATTTATGAGCAGGGTCTCTTCCCTGATTTGTCCCAGAACCATTGCTCCGAGTTTTCCGTTTCCTATGGGCAAACCGTTTACCCATTCCGCAGCGGGATGATTTAGTTTTATAATGTTTTTCATTAAAGGCTCCTTTTAATATACGGTTATTGCCTGATTATATATTGTATATATAATAAAATAAATGGAGGCCGCCATGCGCAGTCTGGTAACAATTCAAAAAGTCAAATCTATCAGCGAAATCGCCGGTTCGGATTTTCTCGAACTCGCTCATGTAATGGGCTGGCAATGTGTCGTAAAAAAAGCAGAGTTTAAATCAGGAGATCTGGGCGTTTATTTCGAAGTGGACAGTTTCCTTCCTGTGGAGGAACGCTACGAATTCCTGCGGAATTCTTCCTACCGCGAAAATTTTAACAACGGCCTGGGCTTCCGTATACGCACGGTCAAAATGCGCGGCCAGCTTTCCCAGGGCCTGCTTCTGCCCCTTGATAAGTTCCCGGAACTTAAAGGCCTGGAAGAATGCGCCGATGTTACCGAAAGACTCGGAATTAAAAAGTGGTACATCCCAGAGACTTCAACTCCCGGCGGGACGATTATCGGAGAGAGGCCGTCAGGAATTCCTGCTTCCGATGAAATCCGCATTCAGTCTGCTATGGAATTGCTGGATGATTTACACGGCAGGCCTTACTATATAACAACAAAAATGGACGGCACATCAGGCATCGTATATTATATTGACGGAAAAATCGGCTGCTGCAGCCGTAACAAGGAAATAAAAGATGAAGAAAGCGCCCTATACTGGCTTCCCGTCTATAAATACGGTTTAAAGGAAAAGCTGGCCGGATATGGCAAAAACATTGTTCTAACCGGAGAAATCTGCGGGCCAGGCATCCAGAAAAACAGGCTGAGGCTTCCCGTCATTGAATGGTATGTGTTTGATGTAAAAGATCAGGACAGCGGACATTATCTTGCGTATGATAAAGCCGCTGCGCTTTGTGCGGAACTGGGACTTTGCTTTGTTCCTCTGGAAGAACGCGGTGAATCGTTTGGCTATTATTTGGAGGACCTGCTTGAAAAGGCAAAAGGCAAATACCCCAGCGGCCTGGATAAAGAAGGCATTGTTGTCCGCGACCTTAACTCGCCAAAAGCTGTTTCGTTTAAGGTGCTCAACAATGATGCGCTGCTTAAGGAAAAAGAATAAGAGCTATGCATGCATAGCTTTTAATTTATCGCCAATAGCTTCATCTATAAATGTGTTTATGCTTTTTCCGGCTAACTTTGCCTGTTTTGCGAGCATATAATGACGTTCACTGCTTGTACGGTAGGTTATGTTTCCCTTAAAGTCATTTTTCTTTAATGGTTCCGGAATTTCCATTTTATTTTCCATACTGGTCGTAATATAAGAAACCAAAGCTTCTTTTAAATTTACTATTACTTCCTCGCGAGTTTGTCCGTTTGTCATATTGTGTTCAAGTTCTGTAATGCTGCCCAAGAAACAATTATCAATATCGGACCATTCAATAACATAAGTATAAGGCAGATTTATATAGTATTCCATTTTCTTTTTATTCAATTTTATATCCTTCATTGATAAGTACCTCCTGTAATTTTGTGATTATGTACGATTTAACCGGGTTTTGGGTCAAAACCAAGGTAACTGATAAACATTCCGGTTTTCTGAAAGTAAGATGGGAGCTTCCGGTAGCAGCAGCTTTAAATCCTAATTTTTTTAACAGATTTATGATTTCTTCTGGGGTTAAATTTGGATTACCGTCAAATATTTTTTGTATAAGCTTATCATACTTACTCATTTTTTGATGATAGCATTTTAGCTATCATTTGTCAAGATTACGAATATAATAAACTAAACAAACCTAATGATTTTACTCCTAATGAAATAATGATTTTTCAGTCCAATAGATTTATTAATCCAAGGGACTTTAGTTCCAAGGAATTTTAATTCCAAGGGACTTCAGTCCCAAGGAACTTTAGTTCCAAAGATCTTCCCAGCCTTTCGCGCCCGGCCAGAGGAAGACCTGTCCTTTTACCAGTCTGCAGTTGCGTTCGGCCTTTTTAAGCAGTTCCATTTCTGCGGTAGATAACGGGTCAGTTGTTACGGCCTTTAAGTTGGCGGCGTAATTTTTTTCGTGGACAGAGAATGGTATGGGTATACTTCCCCGCTGAACCTGCCATTTAATACAAACCAGCGCCGGGTGAATATTGTGCGCTCTTGCGATTGCCGCGACTTCAGGCAGTTCGGTATCAACAACGTCGCCGGGTGCCTTGTCCCTGTCCGGCCGGTTGGGAGAACCAATGGGACAATATCCTATTACCCGGATCTTTTGTTTTTGGCAGTAATTAAAAAGCTCGTCCTGCCGGAATGAAGGATGAATTTCCATTTCGATTAACGAAGGTTTTATTACGCATGACGGCAGGACCGCTTCCAGTTTGGAAACAGTCATGTTGGACATGCAGATGTGCCTGGCAAGCCCCATTCTGTATATGCGTTCCATTTCCCTCCAGGTCTGTAAAAAGCGTTCCGCGCTGAACGGAACCGAATCCGGATTGCGGGCGTCTCCGTCGCAGCCCGGCGCGTGGTAGTTCGGAAACGGCCAGTGGATAAAGTAAGCGTCCGCATATTCCAGACGCAGGTCGCGCAGGGTTTTTGCCAGTGATAACAGCACATCGCCCTTGCCGTGCATATCGTTCCAGACCTTGGAAGTAATAAACAGATCTTCGCGCCTGACCGTACCGCCGGCAATTGCGTCTTCAAAAACTTTCCCGATCAAATCCTCATTGCCGTAAACAGAAGCGCAGTCAAACAACCTGTAGCCCAGCCGGATTGCCCCGGCTGCAGCGGCCGATACTTCCGCCGGACCGTAACGGTCAGACCCAAAAGTTCCCATCCCTATGCACGGAATTTTTTCCCCGTCCGCCAAAGCAACAAAAGGAATTTTTTCCTGATCGATAATATCGCCCATAATTATTTTAATTCTTCATCAAAACAAACAGCCACTTTACCGCAGTTGCCCTTGTCCATAAGGTAATAGGCCTCGCTTGCCTTGGAAAGCGGGAAGCGATGGGTTACCAGCGTTTCCGGATGTACATTCCATTGGACAAGCTGTTCAACCAGATCTTCCATCAGCCAGATGCTGGTTACCCAGGAACCGTAGATTGTTTTTTGCGGATGGATGATGTCCGGGCTGGGATTGAAACTTACTGTGTTGCCTTCGCCGACGAATGCAATTTTCCCCCATTGGCGGGCAGCCCTTATTGCCGTCTGTCTGGCCTTGTCGCTGGCCGAAGCGTCAAATGCCCGCTCGACCCCAAAGCCGTTTGTAAACGATTTTACTTCATCTGCGTTTGAATCGGAAGCGACCAGGACCTTGTCAAACAGGTTTAATTTTTTTGCCAAATCAATCCGGTATGCGCTGGTTTCTATGCCGATTATTTTTTTTGCGCCCATTGCCCTGCACAGCATTGCCGTGGCCAGACCGACCGGTCCAAGGCCGGTAACCAGAACATTGTCGTTGCCGCAGACACCTACTTTCATTATTGCTTCGTAGACAGTGCCGAAACCACAGGCGACCTGGGCGCCGTCCGTATACGACAGCGAATCCGGCAGCAGGACCAGATCTTTTTCGTCGCAAAGCATGTAATCGGCCATGCCGCCGTCGCGCTGCCATCCGTACGCGGAGCGCAGGGGAGATGAACAGGAGATCATGTAGCCCATGCGGCAATCATGGCAAAGTCCGCATCCTGAAATATGATACACAATTACCCTGGAACCTTTCTTAAAGCGTTTGACTCCCGGTCCTTCTTCGACAACCTGGCCGCAGGGTTCATGTCCGGCAATCACGTTCTGGTAGCCTTCTACGCCCTTGCCCGTGTGTTCGCGGTAAATCGCGCGGATGTCGCTTCCGCAGATGGTACTGGACTTGGTCCTGACCAGCACCTGGCCGTGGCCCGGTTTGGGAATGGGGACATCTTTTAATACTACCGTGCTGTTTCCCGGAAGCCAGGCCCCTTTCATTGTTCCTTCCATAATCGCATCCTCCTGTTTGGCAATCTTTTCTGTATATATTTATATATCGGTATAATTTTTATGCCAGTTCAATTGCCAGACAATTGGCGTATTGGACCGGCAGTTTTTGCGGGAGTTTAGCGGTCAATATTCCGTAATTAAAACTGTAGGGAACCATTCCGCCTCCCAAAAGCCGTACAGACAAAATCTTTTCGTCCGGTTTAAAACTGCGGATGACCGCGGCCCGGTTTTGAGCGGCTGGTTCCCCGGCCTCCGGCTTGCCTTCCGCAGCCGGAGCTTTCATCATAAACGCGTAAACGGTTTTTCCCTTTGCCGTAAAACGGTAATCGGTTTCTGTCCACCTGACCGCTTCTTCCTTAAAACCGTCAATTAACACACTGGAAAAACCTTCGCCAGGAACACGCCAGACTTTTGTGCCGTAAACGCCTTCGCCGCAGACCTCAATCCATTTGGCCATTTCGCCGATGATGTATTCGGTTTCTTCGTCGATTGAACCGTCAGGCTTCTGCAGGATATTGAGCAGCATGGTTCCGTTTTTTGAAATTATGTCCACAAGCATTTCGATGATGTGCCCAGGTTTTTTAAATGTCTGCCTTGCGTCGTAGAACCAGTTGCCTATGCAGGTGTCGGTTTGCCAGGGCCTGGGATTGATTGCCGGAAGCTGGCTTTTTTCTATGTCCAAAACACCTATTTCGTAAATTAGCGGCCTTTTGTCTTTTTGGGTATAAACCGCGCGGTTATAACCGTGTTTTTCGATGGATTTGTTGTATAAATAAGCAACAGCTTCCAGACCGAACCTGTAGGCCGGGTCTGTGTCCGGTGCGTCATAACCAAAAGGCGGACTTCTGCGGAAACCGAACGGCAGACCGCCGTCGCTGTATAAAAAGTCCGGCGTGTACAAATCAATCAATTCCTTTATTACCGAAAGCCAGTAATTGTGGTGCTTTGGATTGGATGTGTACCATTCCTTAACATGGGTGTTGTCTTCATCCTTGTTAAAATGTTCATAATTGTCCATGTAAAAATCCCTGTACGCGCTGTCATTGCCGTCGTAGGGAACGCCTTTGTAAGCGCCGTATTTATCCGCGCCCTTGTTTACATTCCACCAGGAAAAAGTCGCGCCCAGGTGTTCGGTAAAACCAAAAGGCAGACCCTGATTTTCCGCAGCTTTTTTCCAAAGTCCTATTATGTCCTTGTTTGGGCCTGTTTCAACCGAATTGAAACGATTCAATTTTGATGCGTAATTAAAAAAATGATCGTGATGCATGGCCTGTCCGACAAAGTACCTTGCGCCCGCTTTTTTGTATTTTTCCATAAGGGCTTCCGGGCTGAATTTTTCTGCTTTCCAGAGTTTTACCAGATCCTTATAACCGAATTTCGAAGGATGTCCGTAATGGCGGAGATGGTAAAGATACTGGGGATGGCCTTCGATGTACATGTTGCGGGCATACCAGTCTCCGGCCATTGGCACGCTCTGCGGCCCCCAGTGGCTCCAGAATCCCAGCTTGGCGTCTGCGAACCAACCGGGACATTCGTAAGTACGCAGTGATTCAAAAGAAGGAAAAAATTTTTGATTTTGCATTGGCAGCTCCATGTTTAAGTTTTTAGGGATATTTAACAATTATACAATATTAAATATAATATACTATTAATAAAAGAGGTAAAAAGGATGCAAAAAACAATTTTCGTAGTGGATGACAATGACACCAATCTTTCTGCTGCAAATGACGTATTACAGGAACAATACCGTGTTATGACTCTGCCTTCAGCATCTAAAATGTTCAAACTTCTTGAAAAAATTACACCGGACATGATATTGCTGGATATCGAAATGCCTGAGATGGACGGTTTTGACGCCCTTCGCAAGCTTAAAACAAATAGCCTGCATGCAAATATACCGGTCATTTTTTTAACCGGTATGACCGACGCCGCAGTGGAAGTCCGCGGATTCCAGCTTGGGGTGGTGGATTTTATTACCAAGCCTTTTTCCGCGCCGGTTCTGCTGAACCGCATCAAGACCCATCTGCATATCGATGAAATAATCCGTGAGCGCACGGCCCAGATTCAGCGTTTAAAAAACGCCATAGTTTTTAGCTTTGCCGACATCGTGGAAAAACGAGATCACGAAACCGGCGGCCATGTTGAACGGACTTCAGAATACATTGAAATACTTGTAAACGCCATGATAGAGCGCGGTGTTTACAGCAGCGATCTTTCCAACATGGATTTGGAATCCCTTGTTTCATCTGCCCGCCTGCATGATATCGGCAAGATCACCATTCCGGACAGCATACTGAATAAACCCGGCAAACTCAATGACGATGAATTTAAAACCATGAAGACCCATTCAGCTGTGGGCGTTGAAATTATCAGCCAAATGGCTTCCAGGGCCGATGACGACGAGTTTTTGCGCAACGCCAAATTGTTTGCCGGTTTTCATCATGAACGCTGGGACGGCAACGGATATCCCTACGGCCTCAAGGAAATAAAGATTCCGATCCAGGGCAGGATAATGGCCATTGTCGATGTATACGACGCGCTTATTTCCGAACGTCCCTACAAGAAACCGTTTACCGCCGATGAGACCGTAAAAATAATTATGGACAATGCCGGCAAACAGTTCGATCCCATAATCGCCGATGTGTTTTATGAATTAAAAGATCGGTTCCAGGTTGTAAATCATAAATAAAAGGAAGCGGGAAAATTATGGAAAACCTTAACGAAAATATACATGATTCCGAAGACCGCATACGGATAATGCTTAACGCTATGCCGCTCAGCGCGAATTTCTGGGATGAAAACCTGAACATAATCGACTGCAACCAGGCGGCGGTTACCATGTTCGGTTTAAACAACAAACAGGATTACATAGATAATTATTTTAATCTTACTCCGGAGTTTCAGCCGGACGGCAGCCGGTCTACCGAGAAAATGAAATTTTTTATTGATAAAGCGTACAGTGAAGGATATTACCAGGTTAACTGGATGCGCCAGACTCTTGCCAAAGAACCTTTGCCGGTTGAGCTTACCCTGGTCCGCGTTAACTATAAGGGTAAAAAACTCATTGCCGGATACTGCAGGGATCTGCGCGAACAGAAGCGGATGATTGATGATATTGAGAAGCGGGACAGGCTTTTAAAAATTACCAATGATCTTGCGGCTGTTATGCTTTCCGTGACCGATGAAAAAAATTTTGAAGAAACATTGATAAGCGGAATGGAATTAATCGGCCAATGCCTTAATGCGGACTGTGTCCAGATTTGGCCGAATGAAATGCGGGACGGTAAACTCTGTTTTGTCCTGAGGCACAAGTGGCTGTCCGACGCCGGCAAAGCGGCGCCTGATGTACCCATAGGAACCCCGGTGCCCTACAGCAAAAGATGGATAGAATTATTTAACCGCGGCGAGAATGTTAACGGACCCATTTCCAAACTTCCGCAGGAAGATCAGGATCTCCTTGGTCCCCTGGGCCTCAAATCCACAATTACGCTGCCCCTGTTTTACCAGGGTTTATTCTGGGGCGTGTTCTGCGTTGATGACTGCATAAAGGAACGTTACTTTACCGAAAATGAAATTGACATGCTGCGTTCCGCAACCCTTATGCTTGTAAATGCCATTAACCGCAACATGCAGGCCCTTAAAATCAACGAGGCCGCGGAACAGCTTAACATTCAGCTTACCAAGCTTGATATTGTTCTCAAGGCGTCCAAGATCGGTCTTTGGGAAATGGAAGTAAAAAAAGATGATCCGATCAATCCGGATAATTACTGCGCGTGGTCCGATGATTTCAGGACTATGCTTGGATATGATAGCGACAGGGATTTTCCGAATTCACTCAGAAGCTGGATAAAATGTCTGCACCCGGATGACAGGGACGAAATTCTTGGCGCGTTTAAAAAACATATGCAGGATGCCGAAGGCAGGACGCCTTATGATACCGAGTACCGGATGTTTAAAAAGAACGGTGAAATCGCCTATTACCGCGACACCGGCGAAACATTCCGCACCACTGACGGTAAACCCATCCGCGCTGTCGGCGCGCTCATGAACATTACCGAGACCAAAAACCTTTTGCTGGAGACCGAAAACCAGCGGCAGGCGGCCGAGGATGCAAACAGGGCAAAAACCACTTTCTTAAGCACCATGAGCCATGAGATCCGCACGCCCATGAACGCTATTCTTGGCATCACCGAAATACTGCTCCAGAAGGATAACCTTGCCAAAGATGTAAGGGAATCGCTTGACAAGGTCTATGCCTCCGGTGATTTGCTGCTGAGCATTATAAATGACATCCTTGACCTTTCCAAAATTGAGGCCGGCAAACTTGAACTGTTGATCGATAAATATGAAATCGCAAGCCTTATCAGCGACACTGTTCAGCTTAATCTGATGAGGATAGGAAGCAAGAAAATCGAGTTTGAACTGCACGTTGACGAAAATGTTCCCGTAAGCATAATGGGCGACGAACTCCGCGTCAAGCAAATCCTTAATAATCTGCTTTCCAACGCTTTTAAATATACCGATTCCGGTACTGTAAAAATGACGGTCACCGCTGAACCCTGCGACAAACCCGATGAGTCTATAGTTCTGGTAATAAGCGTAAGCGATACCGGACAGGGCATGACCAAGGAGCAGATAGCAGCCGTCTTTGACGAATATTCACGGTTTAACCAGGAAGCCAACCGGACAACCGAGGGCACCGGCCTGGGAATGAGCATTACACAGAATCTTATACATTTAATGAAAGGCAATATTACCGTAGACAGCGAACCGGGCGTAGGATCGACATTTACCATACATCTGCCGCAGGGCAAAACCGGCGACGGCGCGCTGGGCAGGGAGCTGGCGGAGAACCTGAACCAGTTCCGTTCAAGCAGCAGAGCGCAGATGAAAAGGGTGCAGATTAACCGCGATCATATGCCGTACGGCAGCGTCCTGATCGTTGATGATGTTGAAACAAACATCTTTGTTGCCAGCGGACTTATGGTTCCGTACGGGCTGCAGATTGATTCGGCGGAGAGCGGATATGCCGCCATAGAAAAAATCAAAAACGGAAAAGTCTACGATATTATTTTTATGGATCACATGATGCCCAAGATGGATGGTATTGAGGCGACAAAAGTGCTTCGAAGCATGGGTTATAATCAGCCGATTGTGGCTCTTACCGCCAACGCGGTCGCGGGGCAGGCAAGCATTTTCCTTGGCAACGGGTTTAACGATTTTATTTCCAAACCCATAGATGTCCGCCAATTGAACATGGTTTTAAACAAGCTCATACGCGACAAACAGCCGCCGGAAGTTCTTGAAGCGGCCAAAAGGCAGGCGCAGTCCAGAACTTTACAGTCCGGCGAAAATTCTTCCAAAATGAATCCCCGCCTTATGGAAATTTTTATACGTGATACCCACAAGGCCCTTGCTACACTGGATGAAATATGCCGCAAGAATGATTACAGCAGCGAAGAAGTGCTTAGAACTTATATTATCAATGTACACGGCGTAAAAGGTACGCTTGCCACCATCGGGAAAATGGATCTGTCGGCAATCGCACTTAAGCTGGAAGTTGCCGGACGCGAAGGTAAACTGGACATAATAAAGTCGGAAACCGCCTCGTTTCTGGAGTCTTTGCGGACCTATATTGAAGAACTGGAATCCCGCAATGAAACTCCTGCGGCGGCTGCGGCCGCGGGCGGCGAAGTGAAAGAGGACAAGCCGTATCTTAAAAAGATGCTTGAAGCAGTAAAGTCCTCATGCGGTAATTTTGATAAAAAATCCGCGGAAAAAACTCTGACAGAAGCGGGTAAAACGGCATGGTCCGCCGCGACGCAGAAACTTCTGGGTGTAATCTCCGACAAATTACTGCACAGTGATTTTGACGAGGTTGAAGAAATAATTAATGAATATATAAAAACAAATTAATACGGTATTCAAGGCAGTCTGTCCATAATGTATCTAAATTGTGGACAGACATTAATTATTTCCAGGCATCCGGCATCTGTCTGTTATCGGCAAACCACTGTGTATCTTTGAGTTTTAGATCATTATCACTGCACTTGATCGAGAATTCGCCCTGCTGTGCAGTAAAAACAATATTCCCGTTGTACGGCAGAACAACATTGCCGGCATAATCGGGGACATAACTTGTGATGTATACCTTGTCCGTATAGGGCGCGATTCTGTCAATAAAGTCCTGGGCCGGGAATACATTGTTTGGGGAAGCCCTGTATTCCGACGAACCGGCGCATGTGCAGATGCAGACATATTCCGGAGAAATTGCCGCAAGGAGTTTCTCGTTTGCCGATGTGGCTGACCCGTGATGGCCGCCTTTGTACAGAACGCAGTGGCCCAGTCCTGAGGCAGTAACCCCGGCTATGTTATCTCCGGCGGCGCTGCCTTCGGCGGAGTTTATTTCGGCAGAGCTGCTTTCACCAAAGGTTCCTTCGTAGAATTCGGCCAGACGGTATTCGCCTTCCCATTCCAGATCACCTGTAAAGATGTACTGGTTTTCATTCTGAATTATTCTGACGCAAACCGAATAATTATTTTCGTTGCTTGCCTTATTCTCATAAAAATAATTATAAAGTATCTCCAGTTTTGTATTTTCGTCCAAATCATAAATGCGCTGGGCTCCGTCTTCGTTGTTAAAACATTGAAGGGCCGTATAATGAACCGCTCCGTTTCCTTCTGCCTTGGTCCTGGCGTTTTTATAATTATTATAGACTGCTGTATTGCTGTTTGTTAACGGAAAATCAATTATCGTTCCGATATCGTAGGATTCAAAAATACCTGTTACCGTTGTAGTGCTGTAAAATCCGGCAATGTGATCTTCATGGGCGTGTGTCGCGATAACGTATTCGATCTTTTCGTCCTGGATAAACCGGTTAATATATGCCGTTATTGTTGCCGCCGATGATTGCTTTGAGCCCGCATCAATCAATATGTCCATTGTGCCGTAATTTATGTAAATGCAGTCGCCTGTGTATTTATTGCCCAATTCCGGGAAGTGTATGGTCAGCGCATTTGTTTGTCCGAACGCCGCAGCGGCTGTCAGGAACAGGATGATGAAAAAAATTGGGCCGTGGAATTTCGCAGGGGCTTTATTTATTGGCATTGTTGTTGGCTGTCCGGTTCATGGTTGTAATTTTATCAGATAAAGCAATTCTATACTGCCCCTGAATGTTCAGTGACATTTATCGGGCAGTGTCTGCGGAGAGTATTTGAAAGTCCTTGTTTAGTTTTTAAATGCGGCAGGCACTCCAGCGCAGGGCCTGATGTACTATTTTTCTGAAATTAACGTTAGCATAGGCCTTATTGTCATGGCCTGATGCATATGCGAATACCCTGCTGTTACCGTACTGTCTAGTCCAGGCAATTTTTTTCATGCTTTTTTCATTATCTGTAGCAATCAAAATTTCATTCCCCGGTTCTTCAGGTTCACCGATGTTATAGGTCTCATCAATAATCGTAAAATCCGGAACTGAATGTGTAATCGGATGTTCATGGTTTATTATGAGCTGCCTGACTGTTTCGTTTTGGGTATATTTGATTTCCGACAGCCAGCCCCTTTGGCGCAGACCGCAAATTTTTGTATATACGTCAAGGTTCTGAAAATTAAGAAGCGCATGATGTATAAATACTATGCCCTGACCAGTTGTACCTATTTTATTGTCAAGATAATTTTGCAGTTCTCCGTCCGGTGCAGGAGGATTCCAGTTGATATTGTACCATAACACTGTATCATATTTACCCATGTTATCATCAATGTCCCTGACAAACAGATCGACAGGCTGTACATAACAATTACAGTCTGTAAATGTATCAAGCATTTTTTGAAACGAAATTATATCGTAAACATGGTTCTCCACCAGTACTGCAGCCTGTATCAAATCGTTCATATCAATTTCCTTTATATGGGGGACAGCCGCAGCCGTCCCCCGCAGCCTGATTACTTATATGTATCTGCGCGCATTTCCTGAAGGAACTTTATCGTCTTGTCGGTTTCGTATTTCCAGTCAATTTCCTTTGCTCCGTTGGTTGGAACCCACGGCGATGCCGCCGAAACGCCTTTTTCATATCCCGCTTCTTTTAATACCTTGAACAAATGTACAAAAATATCTTTGCGAAGACCTACGTTTGGCTGGCCTTTCTCTCCGGCTATATGTACATTCAGGCAATATTCCGGATATTTAAGGATGTCTTCGAGAGGCTGATCAAGTTTTAGGAAGTAATTGAGATCGGCCATTACTTTTACACATTTGCGTCCTGTAAGTTTGGCAAACTCAATCCCTTCCAGGTACCGCGGCCACAGTGTTGTAAGATCGGCCATTGGTTCCAGGGCCAAATCCATGCCGTATGCTTCGCAATGATCGGCAATTATATTTACCGTGCTGATCGCCTGGTCTATGGCTTTTGTTCGGCTGAAACCTTCTTGCAATTTAAAATGCCCGCCATAACACCCCATAGCCTTGACTCCAAGTTCAGCCATGCGTTTGACAGTGCGGCTTGCTGCGAACTCAATCAGGTCGCGATCATAATAAACACCGCTGGCGCCGGAACCGGTTTTTCCGGGACCAAAGAAATGGCTTGTCATTGGGGTGGGCCGGCCATCTTTTTTATACATGTCCCTGAATTCATGCCACTCGGCATCTGAAAAAAGTGAATTGCCGTGAATGGCCGCAGGAACTTCAAAATATTCCCATTCCTTGCTCAGGGCGCTCAGGGGCGCATTGTCAGTAACTATACCGAATTTAAATTGTTTGCTCATAATATTTCTCCTTTGTTAGCGATTTACGTATCTTGCAGGATTTTTTACCATATAGGCTGCAAATTCTGCGCTTATAGGGGCAACGGCGGGTGCATATGTATTTTTAATATACGCATCCAGTGTTTCGTAGGGAATTTCACCGGTAATATACCGGACTTCTAGACTGCTGAGATCACTGTTGATATCGGGGAACTGTACACCGATCTGATCAAGCATTTTGGTAAACCCGAAATAGCATTTTACAGTAGCCGCATCAGCGATTTTTGTTTCTGCCTGCCATTTTGCCGTATTCTCTGGTGTGGACCCTCCCTGAATTGCCGGGAGATCCCTGTAGGCGTTGGCAAAGGCAAAGTTGCCGCTGGATACTTTCCTGAATGCTTCGATTTGATCAGCTGTCCGGGTGACTACACGGTTATTAATATCATAAGCCGAATAATGATCTCCCAGCAAACCAACCTGCATGGCAGTAAATCCCCTTTCACTGTTTCCCCAATCCAGGATCCTGAACACAGCATCCTGTTTCTCCGGACTTATGTCTTTCTTGACATAATAGGCCATCCAGTTGGAAGGCGGCATCGCATACACTGGTTTATCAGATGCGTTAAGAACCAGAGGCGGACAATAAATGTAGTCAGCCACATTCATGTTGTAACGTTCCAGGACGTTGGTTATATAGCTCTTTTGGGAAGCGCCTACTATGCCAACCCTGTTTTGGGCGAATTTTTCATAAGCTTCTGTGCCGGCTGTATAGGTAAAAAATTAACGATCAATTATACCTTCCTGGTACATTGATCTTAGCTGCCTCATATAATCCGGATACTGGGCCTTAAGTGTTCTGACCTTTGCGCTCCCGTCAGCATCGGGCATGCCTGCGTGCCATGCCGAAATGCTGTATGCCATAGAGAAAAAATCATTCTGAAGATGCCATATTGTCTGGCTTCCTGAAGAAAGACTTCCGGTAAATCCGGTGCCGAATGTATCGTTCCTGCCTGTACCGGCAGGATCCTTCTGGGTAAATGCTCGGCATACTTCTACAAAATCTGCTACTGTTTTTGGCGGTTGCAGACCAAGTTTATCCAGCCATTTCTTGTTAATGATATAACCCCAGGAATCATAACTGTTTGGACGGGGAATCCCATAGATCCTTCCGTCTGGAAGGAAAATACAATCTCCGTACTGTTCCTGACTGATGTTTGCCTTTAAATTGGGATAATTGGCAATTATGTCAGTTACATCAAGAATGAGTCCTTCCTGTGCCCATTGAGTGGCGTAGACATCGGCGCCGTAATGAACCAGATCGGGCTGCTCTCCGGACGCGACAAGCATCCTGACCCTGTCTCCGTAGCCGCTTGAAGGCGGAGCTTCAATCTTGAACCGAATGTTCAGATCTTTTTCGATCATTGCGACAACTGGATTGTTGTCAAGAACTATCTCCGGATTCAGGTTCAGTACTGCCGTTACTTCAATTGGTCCTCCGGGAGCAGCTGGCTGACTGCCTCCCCCGGCCCAGGCCATTGCGCCTGATAAAACCAAAACCGCCGCAAGAAAAAGAAATTTGTTTTTCATTGCATCCTCCAAATTTTTTTGATTGTGCAACGCACAATTTTTATTCCTTGATTGAACCAAGGGATATTCCCTTGACAAAATGCCTTTGCATAAACGGATAAACAAAAAGGATAGGCAGAATTACAACAATTATGGCTGCCATTCTGAGGGTAAAAGGATGTGTCCGCTGTTCGGCAAACATCATTGCCGTTACCGGATTTACTACTTCAGTATTTTCAACTACCAGTTCACGCAAAACCAGGATCAGGGGCCAGAGTTTCCTGTCAGAAATGTACAGCATGGCGGAAAAATAATTGTTCCAGTAGTTGACAGTATTGAAAATAATCATCGTTGCAATGACAGGTTTTAGAAGAGGGACAATAACTCTGAACAATATGGTAATCTCATTGGCCCCGTCAACCTTGGCCGCTTCTTCCAGAGAAGGTGGTATGGAAGTCTGAATAAAATTTTTCATGAGTATCAGGTAAAAAGCGCTTATACAGCCGGGCAGGATCAATGCCCAAACCGTATTGTTTATGTGTAAAGTACGCACAAGAAGGTAATCGGGAATCATGCCTCCGTTAAAAAACATTGTGAAAAGGATCATTCCCATAACAAAATTTCTGCCTTTAAGTGCGGATTTTGAAAGGGGATATGCCGAAATCACCAAAAGCATCACACTCAGGATGGTTCCTATAATCGTAATAAATAAAGTTACACGGTAACCGGTATGTATAAGATTATAGCCCCAGATGTCCTGATACGCCTTAATGGTCGGGCTCCGCGGTATGACGCGCATTGGATACGCAATGTACTCGTCATAGGACATAAAAGAAACAAAAAACACATAAATAAACGGTAAAAGACAAACCAGTGCAAAAAGGGCAACGATTACAGTACTGAACGTTTCTATCGCATAATCTTCAAATCCTTTTATAATAACGCGGTTGTTTTTTGTGACAGGGGGATTTTTCATTTTAGAATATTCCCCCTTCGCCTATGGATTTTGCGATTCGATCTGCAACCACAAGCAATATAAAACCAATGACAGATCCAAACAATCCGACAGTTGTAGCAAATGAATAGCGCCCGTTTATAATACCGATTCTGTAAGTATAAGTTTCAAAGACTTCAGATACTGCGATATTACTGCCATTCTGCAGCATGAATATTTGTTCAAATCCGTTATTCATAATGTTGCCGATACTCAGTAGTAAAAGTATTATTATTGTAGGTTTTATGCCCGGCAGTGTAATATGCCAAATGCGCTGTAACCGGGAAGCTCCGTCAATTGTAGCAGCCTGGTATAATTCCGGATCTATTGAAGTAATGGCCGCAAGATATATAATTGTATCCCATCCTGCTGTTTTCCAGATATGGGAAAAAATAACCAGGCCCCGAAAATATTTGGCGCTTCCCATAAAAAATACCGCTTCTCCTCCAAGCGATTTTATAAAAGTGTTAACAAGGCCCCACGAAGGAGAAAGCAGATTTACCAAAATACCGCCAATAACAACCCATGAAATAAAATGAGGCAGATAAACCATGGTTTGGGTTAGCCGCTTAAAAAAAACAAAAGGAATTTCATTAATGGCAAGGCTTAATAAAATGGGAATTGGAAAACAGATCACCAGTCTCAATACACTCAGATAAATGGAATTTCTGAATACCCGGTAAAATGCATCAAGCCCAAAAAGATATTTAAAATTTTCCAGTCCAACCCAGGCACTTCCGATAATTCCTTTGGCAAATTTAAAATCCTTGAAAGCAAGGATAAGCCCGTACATTGGCACATACCTGAATATTATAAAATAAACAACGCAGGGAAAAAGTAATAAATAAAAATATCGATTTGACCAAAAATACCTAAATCCGGCATTCTTGTTCAGACGCATTTTTTGAGCATTATTATCCATCATTATTCCTGTTTATGAATAAATTTCCCGTATAACCATGAACAGGTTAAACAGGGTAATATTCATTCAAATACATAGCTAGTGAGAAAAAATTTAATTTGAATGATAAAAAGAAATTAAAAAAATAGGAATATCAGCATCTATATGTGATGTTTATGCTTATAAAACGGGGCAGATATTTGGTAGTATAATGTATATATTGCATCATACAATAATGTTCAGTTGAAAGATCGTCAGAGTTTTTTAGATGGAAGAAATTGGTATTGTCCATAAAGGTCTTCCCCCTCTATTCTAATTAAATTATAAATCTTGTTTATGGGTCTGTCAACAAATTTTTTAAAAAAATTTAATATTTTTTTAAATTTATTAATCAAGTTGTTTGTTGGAACTTATCAAACCATAAGTTAGAATAATTAATTTGAACAAAAGATAATCAAACTCAACAATAAAATAGTTGAATTGGAAGAGCGATTAAGCCAACGACCAGGATTTCGGAAGAAAAGCAGGACAAGAACTATGTGGAAAAATTGAAAGCTGAAGCAAGCGGTTTTCTTAGTTAGCATTTGGAGAATAAGGGAGTTTTACAAGACTTATGCCGATTGGTGTGATGAACAAGTAATGCCCCGTCAGCGAAAGGTTTTTTACCATACGGTTAAGGAGATTGGATTTGAGCAGAACAAGACTGCGGAGGCACGGTATTGAGTGGGGGTTAGAGGGAAATAAGCCCTGAGATTAGAACTGTAACATATTAGTTTTTGATATAATACATTGTTCCATTTGGGCCATATCCATTTTCAGATACGTTTTTAATTACTTTTTTACTTACCTGAGAGTAAAATTGTCTTCCCATGGCCAGTCTGACTCCTCTGGATATTTGATTCCAATAATTTTCATCACTTTCCCATAATAGATGAATTGAAAATTTGCATTTTGATGGTAATTCTTCAACTTTTTCTAATAATAATTTGTAATTAATATAAAATTCCGAATCAATAATTCTACTTTTACAATATGTTGGGATTGACATTTTTTCTTTTTTTGCTGCTTTTTCTACATCAGCATATTCTTTTTCAGTTAATCCAATGTAAATAATTTTTTCGGCCATAAACATTCCTTTTTAATAAATGGGTATTTTATTAATCGAATACCCATCTATATTTATCATATTAAGGTATTTCAAATGCAGAAGATAAAAGATTAGGAAATTGATTTGTAGGTAATTCAAACTCAGCCGAGGTTGTTGGGAGACCATAATTTCCTTTTTCCCCAAAAATTCCGGCTTGTTCCCAATCAATATAGATATTTTCAGCAATAATACGTCCACCAAAATTTTGACAAATGAGAGTACCAAAATAATAACCTAACCCACCAAATCCTGCATTTGGTATACCCGTGGCTCTCCCGCAGCTTCTTATAAGCCAGATTAAATCTGAATTTTTGATTCTTTTCATAAAATCTCCTTGGGGTAATAGTATACCGTTACTTTACAGTATAACATTGATTTTGTCAATAAGAATTTTAGCTGTAATTAAGCTTACATACCATACAAAAAATTTTACAGTTGTAAAAATGAAATTCCTTTATATCGCATAACAATGGTAGTTACTGAGGGTGTTAATTACGTCATCAGGTTCTAAAAATGATATTGTCAATTTTACAAGAAAAAAATTTTTTAGTTTGTAATGTGTTGCATAGGCAGGACGGTTTTTCCTTGCTCCTTTTATGGTTGTCGTTGGGAATGGTAATAAGAAGATTTTCCAGCCTGTTTCCGTGTATCGGAAATATGTGAAAGTAAGCTTTTTGTTGTTCTGTATTCGGAAAAATTATTAGTTATTATTCAAAAAAACTCTTTTGACACTAAGTAGAATTCGGTTTTATCTAAACTGAAAAATTTGGGAGACGCACGCTTTCCCGTCCGGAAAAAAACTAAACCTCATAAGCCGGGAACGATAGTTTTTGTCTGTTACAGGCAATTTGGTTAATTTGGTTCTTTTTTTAGTTTTTTTTTTTAAAGGCCCCATCCTGACGGATAGAGCCTTTTTTTATTGCCCGGAAGAAGACTTGAACCCTCCAACCCTGCGCTCCTGCTCCGGGCTTACGGGCCGCCTCCGGGCGCTGGCGGCGCCATTCCTGGCGCCTTTTCCTCCCTCTGGTCGGCGCGCCCTCGGAAGTTCAAGTCTTCTTCCGTTCTGATTAATAAAAAAAAGGCCCCATCTTGACGGATAGAGCCTTTTTTTATTGCCCGGAAGAAGACTTGAACTTCCATGCTTTTTACGGCACTGGTACCTGAAACCAGCGTGTCTGCCAATTCCACCATCCGGGCGTAGAGTTATTTATACCATAATGAACCTGGATGGTCAACACGCCAGCAATTCTATGTCGCCATGCAATAGAAATGTCCCCTGTTTCCGTTCAGTAGAAATGTCCCCCTGCGTTCAATAGAAATGTCCCCCTTGTAAGATGAGTCAGGAGGAAGAATGGGTACCAGACGATCAAAGGG
>WQZG01000021.1 GCA_009780855.1 Treponema sp. | reverse complement strand
TACCCCGATTTTAAATACATAAATAAAAAAATAATTGCCGACAATATGAATAATATTCACTATCAGCGCAATGCGCATGGTAACCTGGCTGTTTCCTGCGGCGCGGAAGAGCGCGGCGGAAGCGCTGTAGATCGCAAGAAACGGATAGGACGCCGCGGTGATAAAAAAATAAATCAAAGCCGCGCCCATCACATCGTCTCCGACATTGCCGTAAAAAAAGATGATAATGGGCCGCCTCAGGATGAGGGTGACCATCATTATAAAAACGGAAACCGCGGCCACTATGTAAAAAAGCTGGCAGCTTGCGATGTTTACTTTTTGGCTGTCCTTGCGGCCTATATACTGGCTTGTTACAACTGCGCCGCCCGTGGAAAGTGCGGTAAAAGCGATAATTAAAAGGTTGTTGATATTATCGACTACATTTACACCGGAGACCGCGAACTCGCCAACGGAACTTACCATGATGGTGTCCGAGGCGCCCATGGCAACTGCCAGGAACTGTTCAATGATCAGCGGCCATATTAATACAAACAGGGAACGGTTATCCCATCTCTCCGGCGCGGCCACTATATCCTCCCTTTTTTTTATAATATAATAAATGGTTAAAAGGATGAAGTATGGCCGATTACAGACAAATAAATACAGATAAACTGCGTACGTTCTGCGAAAATATTTTTTCAAGCTATGGGTTCAGCGAAACCGAGAGCCGGATCATTACCGATGTACTGCTCCGCGCAGATTTATACGGAATAGAATCCCACGGAGTCCAGCGCCTGATACGCTACCACAACGAAATCAAAACCGGCCTGGTCGATGTAAAGGGCAAACCGGCAATTATTCACGAATCCCCCATATCCGCGGTCATTGACGCCAACAAAGCCATGGGTCAGCTCGCCGGCGTAAACGCGATGGAGCTCGCTATAAAAAAGGCGCGGCAATCCGGCTGCGGCATGGTAAGCGTACGGAATTCCAACCACTACGGAATCGCCGGCTACTACAGCAACATGGCCGCGGACAAAGACCTGCTGGGAATTTGCATGACCAATTCCGAAGCGATAGCGGTTCCGACTTTTGGCCGCCAGGCAATGGTGGGCACAAACCCAATAGCAGTAGCTATGCCTGCAGACCCGGTTAATTTTTCCTACGACGCCGCGACGACCGTAGTGCCAAGGGGTAAACTGGAAGTATACAACAAAAACGGCAAACCCCTGCCGGAGCAATGGGCCCTGGACGCGGCCGGCCACCCGTCAACGGACGCGGCGGAAGTTCTGCAGAACATTATCCATAAAGCCGGCGGCGGCATCGCACCCCTGGGCGGAATCGGCGATCTTAACGGCGGACACAAGGGTTACGGTCTGGGCGTTCTGGTCGACTTGTTTACAGCAATTTTTTCCGGAGGGCTCACATCAAATTACGTAAATATAACACCGGGCCTCAACGGAATCTGCCATTACTTTATGGCAATCGACTACGGTATCTTCGGTGAAAAAGAACAGATAAAAAAGAACCTTTCGGCCTTCCTTAAAGAATTGCGCGGCAGCAAAAAGGCAGAGGGTCAGGACCGCATCTATACCCACGGAGAAAAAGAAGCGGAAATGATGGCTTCAAGGATACACGGAAGCGTCCCGGTCAACGAAAAAACCTATAAAGAATTCCTGGAAATAGCGGAGGCCCGGAAGGTTGCCTGCGATCTGGGCCAATGACCGGTTGAATCGGTAATATATTTAAATCAATGACCTAAAGGAAGCGGTAATTTCCCTGAAATAATTTGAGATTCCTACAACATCGGCGCCCGCGCTTATGAACCTGTAACCCATATCATGGAGTTCCTTTAAATTCGAAGGCGACCCGACAGTGCCGGCATATTTGCCGTATTTAACGGCAGTCTCCGCTACACGGCGGCGCGCGTCCAGCAGCCTGTGGTTGCTCAGATTGCCGGGATCACCGATGCCCTGGCTGAAGTCTGAAGGGCCAAAAAAGACGATATCAATTCCTTCAAGGCTGCAGATGGCATCAAGATCTTCCATTGGTTCGGGATCTTCAATCTGAATCATAAGGAAACGTTCGCGGTTGACTTCCTTCATATATTCGTGGGTGTCAATCATTCCGTAAGCGCCGTCGGCGTTGCCGCCGTCAAGGGCCCGCCGCCCAATGGGATGGAAACGGGTCATCCAAACCACTTTTTTGGCGTCAACAAAATTCATAATATGGGGAACCATGATTCCGGCGGCGTCAAGTTCCAGGGGCCGCACATGATCACTGTAGCTGCCGCGGGCCACACGCACCAGGCAGTCGGTATCATGGGCCTTCGCGCTGACAATCTGGCTTTCAATAACATTGTAGTTGTTGGCCACATGTTCCATATCGGTCCACACGCAGTCAAAGCCGCAAAGGGCCGCTATTTCTGTAATGCGCGGATCCGCTGTATTTATCTTGATGCAGCTCGCGGTGCCGCCTGACTTTAATTTTCTCAATACTTTACTTGGACGGATATACATGATTCCTCCTCATGCCATATAAGCACAATTACCGTTTATATAACAGGCGGTAACATTTAAATCCCTGTCCAGCAGGTTAAAATCGGCGCGATAACCTGTCTCTATCCTGCCTCGTTCATTATCAAGGCCAAGCACCGTGGCGGGATTTGCGGACACCAGCGCCGCTGCCCGGTATAGCGGCAGGTCAAGCATTTTAACCGCATTCTTAAGAGCCAAATCCATTGTAAGACCGCTGCCGGTAAGTCCGCCGGTTTCCAGTCCGCGCGCAGGGCCTCCGAGATATTTCATCTCTATATCGGTTCCTTCCAGACCGCGGTAAATTCCGGGCGGCATGCCCGCGTTAAGATTGGCGTCGGTGATCAGGCAAACCTTGTCAAAGCCTTTGCAGGCGAGGGCCATCTTAACCGCGCCCGGATGGACATGTTCGCCGTCAAGAATAAAATCGACCGTAACCTGCGGCTTCGACATTATTGCTTCCGCAGCGCCGCAGCCCCGGACTCCGGGTTCCTGCTCTCCGGGATACGGAAAGACATCGTAAAAATGCGTAGCATGCAAAGCGCCGGCCTCAATGACATTTTCGGTCTGTTCAAAATCGGCGCAGGTGTGGGTAATAAAAGCCGGAGTTCCGCCTTCCAGCATACCGGGCAGCAGCGAAACAATACCCGGGATTTCTGGGGAGACGCCGAATACAGCGCGTTTCGGCGCGGCCGCCTTTTTAAGAGCCTGTACCTTTACAGGTGTATATTCCGGAGTCATTCCCTGGATGGCGCCGGTCAGTTTGAGAAAATGCCCTTCCAATAAAAATCCGGGAACTTCGGTTCCTTCGGTTTTAGTTTTTGCCAAATCTTCCAGCAGGCTGTATTCATCTTTATATTCTGAATCAAGAACGCCGGGCGTTATCGCCGGCAGAACAGCGGTTACACCGCACCGCGGCAGCTCCCGGCAGATTGCGGCAAGGGCGGCCGGGCCCTGCTTGGCCAGTTTCCCCCCAAATCCGTGCATATGCAAATCAATAAAGCCCGGAACCAGGTACTGTCCTTTGGCGTCAACAAAAGCGGCGTCAACAAAAGCTCCGGGTCCTGCGTTAAACAGACGGGACGGCAGTACATCAATGATGCGGCCGTTTTCGCAGACTACCGAATAATCCCCGAGGAAATTATCACGGCCGGCAACACAGGCATGGGTTATTATGAGCCGCCCTGTCTTCATCTTAATCATTCATTTTAATCATTAATATTAATAACCGGTTGTTTCCAGACACTCGATTGGCCTGGCGATAACAGGTTCGATGTAAACCCAGGTTTCCATTAACTGGAAGATTGACCCCGGAACATAGGGAGTTACCGGGCCGTGGGTTATAAGCCTTGAGATCATGCGCTGCCAGGAAGAGAAACCGCCCTCGGTGGTGATCCCGTGAGTCTCGATGCGGCGCTTTGAATGCAGCACATCGCGCGGACCAATGGTCGCGGCTTTGGGCGGCACATTGGAAATATCGCCGGAGCAGCCAAAAACGCCGTGCAGCGAATTCTGCGCAATGGTCAGCGGATGAAGCGTTATTACTTTTGCACCCTGCTGGAAGTAGGGATCGTTTGTATCTTTTAGAATATATTCGGCGCCCGGCCTGTATCCCGGAATGAACTCCGGACAGGGATCGATAAAGGCAATATGGCCTGCCCATCCAGGCCCGGAATAAATCGCGTCCGCCCCGCCCCCGCCTGTCTCTTCGATCAAATCTGAATAATGATCGATATTTTCGTTTGACGGATAATGGATATTTTCAATGGGCGGCCTTAATTCCGGATCGATCTGGCCGTAAAAATATTTTAGGAATGAATAGGTAAAACCGCTCCGGTAAGACAGGGGCGCAATATTGCCGTTATCATCGGCCCATTCATCCATTGTAAAGGGATGAACATTGCGGCAGTTGATGCGGTTTAGATTAATCAGGTTTGCAAGCGGCAGATAAAGGGCCGGACAGGGATTGCCGGTTATAAACGTAAAAATTTTATCTTCCCTGTCAGAAGCAACAATGTTGGCGTAAATATCGGCAACAACCAGACTCCCGATGTTGGGGAATATTTTAATGTGGAAATCCGGGTTCGGGTGCTTTTCAATTTGTGCCGGCGTCAATGAACGCAGCCTGTTGGTAACTTCCTGATCCTGGAAAGGAACCCAGGGAGCAGGTTTAAAAGTAAATTTTTCAGCCATAATTACTCCTATATAATAATATTATAATAATATTTTTATATATTAATATTTTATTTTTTGGTACCGCCTATAAAATTTGCAAGCGCAGTTTCATCGGGGAACAGGCCGGCCGCCATACCAGCGCAGACCGCAGCACCCAGGCAGGAAGTTTCAAGCGTCCGGGGAACTGTTACCGGCAGCATGGTTACCTCAGAAATAATCTGACGCCAAAGAACGCTTGCCGCGCCGCCGCCGTATATGCGCAGCTCCCTGGCCGGCCCTTCGTTTTCTAAAACTTCTTTTTTTAGAATTTCATTATTTAAAACTTCATTCTGAATTTGAACGCAGTCCTTAATCCTGTACGCTATTCCTTCCATTACCGACCTGACAATATCGGCCCCAGACGCTGACAGCGAGAGCCTGGTAAAAGCACCTTTTTTGCTGTCCAGCTCCGGCGCAAAACAGACGCCGTTGGATCCGGCTGGGCTTTTTAATGCAAGGCTGTCAAGCTCATCAAAAGTCAGGTCCGGGAACATAATGTCACGCAGCCACTTGAGCGACGCGCCGCAGGCGCCGACATAGTTCTCTGTAATCCAGCGCCGGCTGTCAAAAGCGTGGCAGCTGAGGCGTCCATTGGGATCAATAACCTTTTCGCCGCGGAGCCTGGATATGGCGGCGGCGGTTCCCAAAGACACGGTGATGATGCCGTCTTCCAGAGTAATGCCTGCGCCTACAGCAGCAGCTTTTTGATCCTGCATTCCCACGGCTGCAAGTGTGTCTTCGCCGAGGCCCAGTTCTGCCGCGGCGGCAGGCAGCAATTTCCCCGCAACAGAACCAAAAGGCTTAACAACAGGAAACCTGCTCCGGTCAATTCCGTAATAATCAAACATTTCGTCAATATACTGATGTTTGCCTGTGTCAAAGCAGAGGCTGCCTGAGGCCATTGTATAATCCGTAACCGCAGCGCCGCACATACGGAACACCAAATAATCGTGGGCCATAAGGAAGTATTTTGCTTTTTCGTAAACTGCCCTTTTAGTGCGTTTTAAATGCAATATCTGCGGAAAAAACAGCGAGCCGGCGTGCCTGCCCGTTGTCTCAAAAAGATGACTGTCACCATATCGAAGCGCGATTTCGTCCGCTTCAGGCTGCGCCCTGCTGTCATACCAGCTTATTGCATTGGTCAGCGGCCTTGTTTCGGCATCAACAGGCACCGAGGCTATACCCTGGGAAGCGACAGCAACGGCCTTTATTTTACTGCCCGCGATGCCGGCCGATTTAACAGCCTGCCTAAGCGCGGTTTTTGCGTTTTCCCACCAGAGCGCCGCGTCCTGCTCAACGCCTTTGGGAGTAAAGATTAAATCGTACTCAATACGGTGCGAGCCCATGATGCTGCCGTTTGCGTCAAACACCATGGCCTTGCAGCCGGTAGTTCCCAAATCAATTCCGGCAAGGTACATTGCGATCCTTATTTGGCGACATAACCCCCGTCTACGGGGAGGTTGGCGGCTGTTACATAGAGGGACGCATCAGAGGCCAAAAACACTACGGTGCCTTTGATGTCGTCCGGCCCGGCCATGCGTCCCAGCATCGTCTTTTTGCTGTAGCGTTCGACAAAAGCCTCCGGTGTGCGGTAGGACCGAATTCCTCCGGGTGAAATCGAATTACAGCGTATATTGAACCGGCCGTAGTACGAAGCCAAAAAGCGGGTAAAAGAAATCATGCCGCCCTTGTGAAAATAATAATCCCCTCCCCAGCCTTCCATACCCAAACCTTCATAAAGAAAAGGATCCGGCCCGATCATCCCGTGCATGGAGGCGATGTTGATAATGGAACCGCTTTTTTGTTCGATCATGTCTTTGCCAAAAGCGCGCGTAATTATAAAGTTGCCGGTTGAATTGACCTTCATGCTTTCTGCCCAGAGTTTGGCGTCAGCCTCATAACCGGGCATGGGCCGGGCCACCGAATTATTAACCAGGATATCAACCCTGCCGGCCTTCTCCATTACCTGTTTATGAAACTCCAGTACGGATTCCTCCGAACCCAGATCAAGGTGAAAAGCCGTAACATCTCCGCCTTCCGACCGCATTTCTTCCGCGGCTTTTTCCAGTTTTTCTGTATTGGTCGACCCGGTAAAAACTCTGGCTCCGGCTTCATACAGGGCCTGGGCCGCGCAGTATCCGTAAAGTCCGGCCGCTCCGGTAATGACAGCGGTTTTTCCCTTTAGCGATAAAAGTTCGTTAACTTTCATTTTACGGTTACCACTTTGTCCAGCCGCCGTCAACGCAAAGACATTCACCGGCGACAAATGAGGCGGCGTCGGACAGCAGGTAAATGTAGGCGCCGGCAATGTCCTCCGGTTTGCCGACGCGGCTTAACATGGTTTTGCCCGCGAGCTGTTCCATAAATTCCGGGGGCGGGTTTTTTGAAGGATCGGGCACCGGCCCGGGCGACACGCAGTTAACGCGGATGTTCATGGGAGCCAGATGGGCAGCCGCGTATCTGGTCAGCGAAATTACGGCGGCTTTCCCCATTCCGTAAACTGCCGGATTGTTCTGGCCGGACTTGCCGTAAATACGGTAATCGGGCGAAACAATTCCGTACATCGAAGCGGTGGCAACGATGACGCCGCCTTCCTTTTTAAAATACGGAATCGCTTCGCGGATTGTGCGCAGCACATGGCCCGCGGTGCCGTCAAATGAATAAGCCATGTCCTCGTCAGACTGTCTGGAGAGATCGTCGAATTTTCCGTAGGCGACCAGGTTGACCATCGCGTTAAAACCGCCGAACTCCTTAACGCAGGCGCCGTACGCGCTGCGGACTTCTTCAGCCTTTGCGACATTGCATTCAAAAAAACGAAAGTCCGGATTATCGCTTACGTCTTTCCAGGCGGGAAGATCGAAAGCGTCCCTGTTCTGATCTGCGACAAGGACCTTGCCTCCCTGCGCCAGTATTGCCCTGACCAGGGCTCTGCCTATATAACCGGCGCCGCCGAATACTGTGATTTTTTTTTTCGAGAGCGAAAACATATCTTTCATTATTACTCCTGTAAAAACTTCTATTTTAAAAATTTTTCAATTTCATAAAGACTTTTAACGCGTGTAAAATCCGTACCGCTGTGGCGGCCGAACTCATCGAGAAGTATGCCCCTGCCGCCGATGTTAAGGAAGCCCGCTACAAACTCCGGATAGTCGTCAATAAACAGGGTAGTCTCCGGTTCGGCCTTCATTATTTCCAGAGCCTTAAAAAAGGCTTCCCTGTGCGGTTTGCCTATATAATTGTTAAGCGTTATGTCAAAGATATACTGAAACTGCTCCGCAATTCCCAGTCTGTTAAGTATGTTGTGTGCGTGCTTTTTGTTGGAATTGGTAAGGACAGCTTTTGGCAGCGGTATGGACGCCAGGAATTGCGCAAGCTTTGGATCCGGCTTTAAGACGGCGGCTTCGTCCTCCGGGTAAATGGCGGCGTAATAAGTATCGATATCGGTATAGTTATGTTCGGCCATAAGCCATTCAATCGTTGTACCGTAGCCTTTATCGCGGACAAGACTGCGGTGGGTCTCCTCGGATTCCTCCCGGTTAATCCCCAGCATTTGCGTTAAAAAAATTTCTATGCGCTGCGATACTTCTTTTTCCAGGCCGTACCCTGCGGAATAAAGGGTATTGTCCAAATCAATAAGCAGATGTTTAATCACGGTAACTCCAGACGCACAAACTGCATTGAATAAAGTTTCGCTTCCCTTAACGTAAAACGAATCCGCACCGGTTTCCCTTCCAGCGCGGACAGATCACCGATCGCTCCCTCGCCCCTGCGGAAGATCACCTTTAGTCCGGTATGGTCGCCGAACATCCTGTAACCGGACTCCCCGGAAAAACCCGGTATCGGATTTCCGCCGGGCTCCAGAAATTCGGCCATGATGAAACCGGCCGCGCTTGTGCCTGCGTTAAGGGTAAGCGTATTTCCGCAAAAGATAAAGGGCTTGGTAAGGATCTGTTTTTCGCCGCGGCCGGCGGACAGGCAGGCAAATCCGTCCTGTCTTACAGTGTAACGCCTTATGCTTACAGGCTGCGATGTATAATCCTCGCCTGCAAAAAAACTTATTTCTTTTTGCGCGGATGTTTCCAGCAGACCCCAGCCCTGGTAGCAGTCGCCGTAAACCCAGTTGTATCCGCCGAACAATCCCGGCGTCAAAAAAGGTCCGTCATACCTTTTAAAGTCAAGGCCGTTTCTGCTCATCATAAACAACGAATCGGTCAGCGCGGTTCCCAGCCGGGGCTCATTGAAACGTTTCATTTTTTGTGTACGCCACTGTTTGTGGGGAAGCTGGTCAAACATCGGTTCCCATTGCCTCTCCGTGTAGCGTACAGGAAACCCAACATGAATATGCGGAGCGCGGTAATACGGAATAACCGCGTTTGTGTAAAGCTGCTCCTCCGGCGCGGACACTTCGCTGCTGAAAGCAGCGCTGCTTTCTGCGGCGCTGTAACGCAGCGGCTGTTCATTATCCCAGTGTATAAAATCATCGGACATTGATGTTCTTATGTCGCGGCATTTCGCGGTAAAACCATTGCTGTGGAAACCCCGGAAGTAAATTCTGTACCTGCCTGCTCCGCTGTCCCAATGCGCGGTGTTCAGTGTATCAAAAAATCCTTCCCGCATTATTGGTTCGCCGGACAGGGGTTTCCAGACAAAACCGTCAGGGGAGACAAAGGCCCAAAGACCGCCGTTTGGCAGGCCGGGAGTTTTGGGTCCCTGGCTTATTGCCTTGTAAAGCTGATCGGGAACGCAGGCAGGGTTTTCGTCCCTGAATACAAAAAAATTATCAAGCTCATCGCCGCGGTAAACGATGTTGTTGCGCCGGCTGCCATCAAATTCAACAAGTCCCAAATCCGGCCGCTCCCAGTGAACACCATCATCGCTTAAAAGTACGCAGATACAGGCGCTCCTGGACAATTTATCTGCAGTCCGTTTATCTGCGGCCAAACCGACATCAGTCCGGCTGTTCGCAGCCAAACCATCACTGGCCCTGTAATAAAACCTGAACCTGCGGCCGTCAAAAAAATAATGAAAATAACCGCAGCTCCTGCCCTCCCAGGGTTTATCAAGGCGCAGCACAATTTCTTTTTTTTGCGGCGTTTCCTGGATCAGCGGAGGACGCGGATAAACGCAGACGCCGGGCAGATCGGTTTCAAGCAAAAAATCATCCCAAAATACTTCGCGTCTGCCGCCCAGATTCAGAATGCCGGGATTCAGAATGGCGGGATCGAAAGGATTAACAACAGCAGCCATTACTGATAAAGGCCAATGGTTAATAGAACAACATCGCGGTAAAAATAAATTTCCAGGTAAACGTTTTCGTTTTTTTGGTTTACAACATCAACCCTGTATGTATTATCGCCGCGGTACTCCATGGTTTTGCCCGACAGTTTTTCGACCTGGTTTTTTAATTCAGTCAAAACACGATCATCGGCGGAAGTCTGGTAAATACTGATAAGGCTGACCGGATCAAAAACCGAACTCTTGCCGATACTGTACGAAGCTCTGGTTCCCTGGCTCTGGGTAAAAGGCCCCAGGCCGCACAGTTCGCCCACACTGTCAGCATCCCATGCCGGAGGCCAGCCCGGTTTTAAGCCCGGCCACCGGTCATCAATGGTCTTGGAGATCCTGGTCAGCTGACGCTGCGCGGCAAGGGAGTCCGTGTACGGACCGGTCAGTAAATCAAGTTCATTTTTTAAAACCGACGCTCCGGCTGTAAAATATTCATCGGTAACAAGGTTGTTATTATGGCGCATTTCCAGAAGCTTGGACTGCTCCATGAGATTTTCAATCCGGTTTGCCTGGTCGTCGCTTAAGGAAGGCGAATCCTGTTCCATCTGCCTGACTATTGCCTGCATGCGGACTCCCAGCTCCGTATACTGCCTGTTAAACTCGTCAAGGGTTATTTCATCATCAAAATACGCCCTGCTCAATTGCTCGGCACTTTGCTGCAGTTGTGCAAGGGAATCCGATTGCTGTCCCTGAGCGTGCAGAAAATATATACCCGGCAGCGTCAACAGAATCAAGAGTAAAGGAAGTTTTTTCATGTTTATATTATATAGGCTTGAAAGAGTTTCTCACAGAGTTCACAAAGGTACGGAGCGGCACGGAGAAAAGGGAAAAATAAAAAGAGAAGGTAGAAATGATTCGGGAAAGTAGGTATCCAGAAAGAGGCTTGGCAGGATTTATATAAAAACCGAAATACATTTATTTATATGTTTTTTCTCAAAAAAAATACTTGTTTTTGAATGGTTAAAAAAAATGAGAATTTTCTATGAACAATAGTGTGAGAATACGGAAAATCGTGCGTTTTCGACGTACAATTCAGAAAAAGCAGTTAAGCAAAATATGGAAAATCGTGCGTTGGCAACGCACGATATTGATGAAATAATAAAAAAGGGACAATCTACGAGACATCTGTATAATATTTCAGGATATAAATCAGGAGACGCCAATGTCAGCGATTACTAAACTTTATATTGATGATATAAAACAAATCCTCCGTAATGCCCGTGCTAAGGCTAACACCGCCATAAATTACTCCATGGTTGAAGCATACTGGCTTATCGGGAAGCGTATAGTTGAAGAAATACAGCAAGGCGCTAAAAGGGCAAACTATGGTGATCAAGTAATAAAAAATGTTTCAAAAGTATTAACAACGGAATTTGGCAAAGGGTTTTCTGAAAGAAGTATCTGGCAGTTCAGGCAATTTTACCAGCTGTTTCCAAAACTTCCAATTGTGCGATCGATGATAGCAGAATCCATTAATAATGACATAAATATAAAAAATGTCAATGTTAAAGACAATACTGCGAACACTTTTCGCAGTATTCAGAAAACTACTTTTCAATCTCCTCTCAATTGGTCGCATATTCAAAGGATAATGCGTGTTTCCACCCCTGAAGCAAGAGCATGGTATTTGAAAGAAGCAGCTGAGCAATCATGGGATTTCCGCACTTTAGATCGGAATATTAGTACCCAATATTATGAACGCTTGCTAATGTCCCAAGTAAAAAAACCAGTTAAAAAAGAGATGAATTCTAAGACTAAAAAATTTCAAACGAATAAACTGGAATTTATTAAAAATCCGTCAGTACTGGAATTTTTGGGGCTTCCCGGTAATACCGGATATAGTGAAGCAGTATTGGAAAAAGCAATTATAAACCATATACAACAGTTTCTACTGGAGCTGGGTAAGGGCTTTGCGTTTATCGAAAGGCAACAGTTAGTCCGTACCGAAACAAGCGACTACTATATTGATCTGGTTTTCTATAACTATATCCTGAAATGTTTTGTGCTAATTGACCTAAAAACCAACCGTATAACCCACCAGGATGTAGGACAGATGGATATGTATGTCAGGATGTATGATGAATTGAAATGCCACGAAGGTGATAACCCGACAATCGGGATTTTACTTTGTTCTGAAACAGATAAAGATATTGCCCGTTATTCGATACTAAAAGGGAATGAACATCTTTTCGCAACCAAGTATAAACTGTACCTTCCTACCGAAGAAGAACTGCGTATTGAAATTGAAAGAGAAAAGGAACTTATCCGTCTGCAATTAGAAGTGTAATTGAGCCTATCCTTGTTCAAAACCATGATATATAGGCAGGTATTATGATGCTTCAGTGTCAGGGAAATAGAAGCGTCAATGAAAGCAATATAGGCTTGAAAGAGTTTCTCACAGAGTACACAAAGGTACGGAGTTCACGGGGAAAAAAATGTAAAAATACCTCTATTTACATGCTTTTTTCCAAAAAGAAATACATGTTTTTGAAAGGTAGGTAAATTTTTTCATTTCATCCGGAATTAACATGATCAATCGCGTTAATAATGTATAACACGAAAACCAATGTTGTTACTGCTACTGCAAGGGTCAGCAGAGCTCCTTAACGCAGAACGAATATTTATATTTGAATTTTCCCAGCAGCTGCCGCGCTGTACTCGATTAAGAATTTCAGGAATTATGGAGGGGCCTTCGGGATCGGTCTGTGTTAATATATAGTTTGTTATGCCATACCAGTCCCAGCACCATTCCCAGACGTTTCCATACATATCATATAAATTCCATAAATTGGGAAGTTTAATTCCGGCTTCGTGTGTCTTTAATTCGCTATTGCCGATATACCAGGCATAATCACCGATTTGTGCCGGGTCATTTCCAAAACTGTAAACTGTTTTTGTTCCTGCGCGGCACGCGTACTCCCATTGTGCTTCGGTAGGCAACCGGTAACCTGTTGTATCGGATACCATTTGGACATTATTCCATCTATTGTAATTGACATGTTCAACACTGTCCGGTACTTTTCCCCATTTCGCGGTATCTGTTGTCCAGCTTAAAGGGTCATCGCTACTTTCCTGAATTTCATACACCGGACTTAAATTTTCCTTGACGCTTAGAACATTACAAAAAACAATTGCGTCAAACCAGGATAATGTTTCTGCGGGCCGTCTGCCCTGTACTTCTCCGGCCGCAGCTCCAGTTTTAAATGAACTCAGGTTTTCTCCCATAACAGCTTTATATTGATCCTGTGTAATCGGATCAATACCCATGTAAAAATCCCTGCTCAATGCTACCTGGTGTGGCACTTCATCGTCCCAGCGGCCTATTTCATTTAAAGGACTTCCCATCATGAAGGTACCCGCGGAAATCTTTGTAAGACTAATGCCCATGCTGCTCAATATAGGTATCTTAACTGGAATGCCGGTCACACTGCCTGCATCGCCCTGTATTGAAACAATTATTGAAATTTCAGAATCAGTGTCACCAGCCTGTACTTCATATATTTTATCTGTACCGATGATATCGGTGCCATTCCGTATCCATTTAAAAATAATATTACCGCCAAGATTTGTAATATTGGCAGATAATTTTCGGTTAAAATCGACATTACCGCTTATACCAACAAGAGGCATTGGCACTGGGCCAACCGGTGCACTTGTAACGCTGCCAGTAATACCGGTACCTGTTATGGTAACAGTAATGATAGAGCCTACATCGGCAAACTTAATTGTATAAGCGGGAGCAGTATCAATGTTAATTCCGCCGCGTTTCCATTGGTATTTTACAATCCCGGTTCCGCCAAATGAACTGATATCAGCTTCAAGATTTTCTCCTACAATGGGCTTCCCGGTAATCAATTGCGGATGTTCATCCTGACTTCCAAGTTTAGAAAGATCACCGCCAAGACTGCAGGAGGTTACAAATAATACCGGAATAATTAATTTATAAAATTTATGATAACGCATTTGATTACTGGTCAAAAATATCCGGGCGTACAACACGGAAGCCAATATCGCTGGAATAGTAGTTTGGTGATACCACAAACCGCTCTGCAGAACGAAAATTTTCGCCGGCAGGATCGCTCCATGATCCGCCGCGTGTAATACGGTATCCTCCGATGGGAGATCCTTGGGGATCTGTCTGTGCGCCATTTAAATATGTTATCGGACTCCACCAGTCCCAGCACATTTCCAAGACATTACCAAGCATGTCATATAATCCCCAGGCATTGGGTATTTTTAACCCTACTTCGTGTGTTTTTGATCCGCTGTTGCCTTGGTACCAGGCATAATCTCCGAGCTGAGAAACATCATTCCCAAAATTGTATGTTGTTGAGGTTCCTGCGCGGCAGGCATACTCCCATTGGGCCTCTGTAGGCAAGCGGTACCCGTTAGCAGTTTCATTCTTTGTAACCAGCATTTTAAAATCATCAACATCGGAATCATTATAAGGATCAGAGTAATAATTCGTGTCCAAATTATAATAAGGTGTTAAGCTTTCCCTTAAACTTAATGCGTTACAGAATTCTATTGCATAATACCATATAATGGATTCTGCCGGTCTGTTTCCCTGTACTTCGCCTTCGCTTGCATCTGTTGTAAATTCACTCCAGTTTTCTCCGACAACAGTCACCCATTGGCCCTGTGTTACCGGATATATGCCCATGTAAAAACCATTGCTCAATGAAACATCGTGTTGTGTCTCATCGGTCTGGTGGTCGGGGTCGTCTTCAGAGCTTCCCATCAAAAAAGTCCCAGCGGGAATCCATACCATGCTGATGCCTTTTTCACTGACATACGGGGAAGTTTTTATTTGACCGCTGGTAACATGGCCAGGATCGCCGAGTACTCTCGCGGTAACAGTTATTAACGATCCTCCGTCATCGTTACGCACAGTATAAGTACTGCCAGTACCAATGCTGCCGGTTTTACTGTTACGCTCCCATTCATATGAAACAGCGCCGAGGTTACTGGTTTTTACGGTCAGTTGCTGGCCTGTACTTGCATTCCCGCTCGTGCTTCCTTCAATACTAACTGAAGGCTGCGGTACAGGACCGACAGGAACACCGGTTACGGTTTCAGAACTGTTGGAACGCTGGAGGGTAACAGTAATTGTCGAGCCGATATCGGCAAAATGTACTGTATAGACGGGATCGGAACTTAAGTATGTTGTACCGTTGCGCATCCATTGGTATGATAAATGTGAAACAATATCGACACCCCAGTCAAGCGAGTCTGTATCTATCTCAAGTTTCATTCCCACGCACGGCGTTCCGGTAATACATTCTTTTTGTATCAGAATCGGAGTGTCATATTTTCCAGGATCACCGCCAAGGGTACAAGCGGCACAGACCAATCCGATAATAACAAATTCCAGCCCGCGTCCAATAATTTTTTCCATAAACATCTTCCTTAAATGTCTGCTTCAATATCTGAATGAATAACCAACTGTCAATTTATTGCTTGCTGTTGAAAAATCAGTTCTGAATGTATAAGAAATCAGGATTCCCATATTGAACCGGAACCCGCACATTGCGTCAAAAGCCACAATGTTGAGCGGCACTTTTTTATCGGGAAAATCCAGTACAGCGTAATTATAGGAGCCGCCAACGCCCGCGAAAAAACCGCCGGCACGTGCAACCGGAACAAAAAGCGCGTAATGCAAAAATGGGCTAAAGGAATAATAATTGTAATTTTTTGAACCGCTAATCAAACCTAAATCCATACCAAGCTCGAAAAAAGAATATTTAAACGGGGCAAAGGTCCCGAATACAGTACCGACAAAAAAAGGCGCAGCAAATGATGTACCGGCTGTAATGCCTATGCTCCATAAATTCGGTGAATTATTAATATTTGAATATTGAGCGGACCGTACCAAAACTGAAGCGCCGCCTGCTGGTTTTTCGCCAAGGTAAGCGGTTCCAAAAAATTGGTTGTATATGGCCGGAATCTGCTGCTTGTTGGAAAGATTGGCGACATCGGCGCCGGTCAGTTTGAATAAATCACTTACCTCAATACCGGGAATTAACAGGTTCTGAATTAGCTGTGAAGTAAACAGGCCGTTGCCGCTGTCTCCGTCGCTGGCCGTAGAACCGGCGCTGGTCGCGTATACGATGATACTGTCCGCCGGCTGATGGCTAACCAGCGCAAGACCGCGGCTGGCAGTGCTCCGCACCCAGCCAAAGGGATTATCGCGGCAGGCGTCCAGAACAACTATGTTTAAAACATTGTGCGCGTCATTTAATTCGTCCAGAACCGCCTGTACCGATATGGATCTGTCCCGCAGAAAACTTTCGGTCGGAATGTTCGCGTCTACGGGGAGAAGGTAATTTTCGCCGTTTGATTGTATGCCGTGCCCCGCGTAATAAAAGAAACCATAACTGTTGTCAGACGCAGACAGCCTGTCCTTGAGCCGGATCACCGCGTCTTCCATCTGGTGCAGATCCGCGTCAAAAAGAACATCAACGGTAAAACCAATCTTCCTTAAAACAACCGACATGTCGTCAGCGTCGTTGGCCGGATTATCAAGTTTTGTAACATTTTTATAGGCTCCGTTGCCTATGACCAGGGCGAATTTTTTTGGATCGGTATTTTGCTGTGCAAAAAGAATTGCGGGTATAATTGATATTTGAATAAGGAATAAAAGTAAGCACAGGAATTTTTTCATTTACTTCTGCTCCATTTGGGCCTGCATATTTTAAGCAGGCTCCGGATTTCCTGTATAACACTGGCATAGGTTGGATACCCAGACATTCCGGTGTACTTCATATAGAAGCATTTGCGATTATTTTTTCATGTATCATTTCATCTAAAATTTGAAGCGGCATTTTATTGGCAGCTATAGCACGAGTAATTATATATTCCGAGTTGGTACGATCCATAGCATCAAGGAGTTCTTTTTGACGGGTAAAGATACCTCCTTTGCCAGGTTTAAGAGTTATATCTGCATTAGTTATTTCAACATCCAGTTTATCAGCTTCTTCTTCTGTCATTTTCATTGTATTAACTCCTAAAAAAATTCATTTGAGCCAAAAATTTTTTTCTGCAAGGCATTGCATGGAATACATTAACTGTATCATCATTAATAATATTATAAGCTATTTCAATAATGTTTCCTGCAGTATCATACCCAATTATTAACCATTTATTGGTGTATGATTCAAGAAGTTGCTCATGAAGCGGGTGCATCATGACATACCGAATATCTGCTTCTGTAATGCCATGTTTGTATGCAGCTTCATTTATTTCAATGTATGGAAACATAAAAAAATAATATCATAAAATGATATAGCTGACAATAATTCAGGTTACAGCTTCTGTAATTGCCGTAAAGTTCCGTGTTTTTTTTTAGGCCTGCTCAGCACAGACATAATACCCGCATAATCGACTTCTGCAAAGGCGGCTTCTGCCTCCGTGTAAATTTTTTCTCCGGCGAAAGGCGTCTCAAGGGCTGGTATCCCGGGCGCAGGCGATTGAAAAGAAGGCGATTTAAAATAAGCGGTGTTTTCTTTTACCTGTTCCGGATTATCCGCGCCAAGGACCAGGCTTGTGACGCCGGGGAGGCTTCTTAAAAAATCCAGCGCGAACTGTCCGATGCTAACACCGGCTTTTTCGCAAAGCAGCCTTAGGGTCTTTAGTCCGGGCGCCGCATATTTTAACAAATCCGGATCGTTTATTTGCTCCGGATCGAGGAAAAGCAGACCTTGGAAAAAAACACTTCGAATAAAAATTTTTATTCTGTGTTCCTGCAGGCGTTTAAGCACGCCTGTTTTTAAAAAACGCAGATCAAAAATATTGCATGGAAGCTGGATCGCACTGTAAATGTCATCGGTAAGCATTAAGTCGGCTTCGTCCGGATGGTAAACGGAGACACCGGCCATATCGGCAAGGCCGGCTTTTACAAACCGCCGGAGCGCGCTGACAGCACCGGGGTTGGCCATATCTGCGGCGTTGTGCAGAAGCAGACAGTTGATTTTGCGCAGACCAAGATTTGACAGCGAAGTTTCCAATGACTGCTCAAGGGCTTTTTCCGCATCCGCCGCGCTGCTGCCAGCGGGAAGCCCGGACGATAATTTGGTAGTAATAAAAAGTTTTTCGATTAGCTCCGGCCGGGTTTTGAGAAACGCTCCAATCACGGATTCGGAATCGCCGTAGGCTCTCGCGGTATCCAGCGCTGTGACGCCGCCGTCAATTGCGGCAGATAAAATCGAAAAACTTTTGGCGCGATCCGGCTTGCCTTCGCTGTTTGCAATTCCGTAATCAAGGCCAAGCTGCACGGTTCCCAGCGACATCGCAGAAACCTTGTGTCCGTCAAACCGGATGTAATTCATTAATCTGTTCTTTATATTCGTAATACAGTTTTATCATCCTAAGACCTTCTTCTGTTGCGGCGTCAAGGCAGGCTTTGCCGGTTGCCGCACTGGCATGGGTCGGATCACCGAAGATTCCGGTTTTTGTGGTCTGCAGACCCCAGGTCGATACAGGCCCGCGCAGAGGCGTATTGCAGCGTATGGCGTCCGCGCTGGTATACGCAGAAGTATCTACCAGGTGCGGCGCTATGTGCAATATGCAGGAAGTCTCGTATTCGCCGCCGTGTATGTCACCCTGGGGATCTTTTTTGATTTTGTTGTAGACGGCGCTGCCAAGGGTCATGGGCGCCAGCGTCATAATGTACACGCCATGAATGTCGGCAATCTCGCGCATTACAGTACGCAGCAAACAATCATGGTTGCCGTGGCAGTCAAGGAGCACTATCTTGCGGAACCCTTCTTTGACAAGGGAATCGATCATACTGTAAATATAGTCCATAAAAGTTCTGTCATCTATATTCGGACATCCCGGCCATTTACGTACAACCGACATCGAGAATCCGTAAAAAATCGTCCTTAGCACCAGTACCGGAATATCGGCGGCGCAGCACGCTTCGCCAAGCCTCCCGCCCATGTACTGCGCGATTATCGCGTCGGTCTCTACCGGCAGATGCAGACCGTGTTCTTCGGTTGTGCCCACCGGCAGAATGATCACCGCGTTCTTTTTTACATACTGGGCAATCTGGACCCTGGTTTGTTCGCCGTAATAAAATGACATCAGCGGCCTCCTTTTGTTAAATCTTTTACAGTTCACCGGCGTCGGTAAGGATCTTCTTCATCAGTTCGCTGTCAGCGTCATTTAACGCAGGCTCATAGTCGGGCGCGAAATTGCCCGGGAATCCCAGCAGGTTCATTGCTTTGGAAAACATGGGCCATATACCCGCGCTTGTCATTTTATCGCGGCCTGCCATAAGACGGTTCATGTGAAATTTGGCCTCGCCCATATCTGACGCCGCCAGAGCCAGGCCCGCGGCTTTGGTTGTTTTTGGGAAGCACGAAAAAATTCCGTCCAGAAGGTGCCTGACCCCGTAAGCCCAGCCCATTATAAAAAGATCGGAGTTTGAAAATATCGGGGTAAAATCCTTCTTGATTTCAGATGAATCCAAAAGGGCTTTTATCAATACCGGGTCTCCTGTTTTTATGCCTTTGACGCTGGGATGTTTTGAAAGTTCAATTACATCATTGTATTCGAGTTTATATCTGGCGGTAAAGGGATGATCGTAAAGATAAAGCGGATTCCTGGATGACGCGGCCGCCGCTCCCAAACTGCCCAGCGCCGTAGTTTTATTTAAAGCAAAATAGTAAGGCGCCGTAAGCACCGCGTAAACGCTGTAACCGGCCAGTACATCAAGCCGGTCACGGATGCGGGCAATACTGTTGTCTGCGGCTCCAACCATTAGCGGGACACGGCCGCGCACCGCATCCGCGGCTGTTTTAATTGTTACAGAGTATTGGCTGTCGCGGACACAGCCAAGCATTCCCATGGTTCCCATAAGGAGAAGACCGGACGCGCCGGCTTCAATCTGGCTTTCGATGTGGGCTTCGAGGCTTTTTGCCAGTAAATTTCCTTTATCATCCAGCGGAGTACCCAGAGCGCAATAGAATCCCTGTTTCAGCATATTTTCTCCATATCATATAATATCATATGATAATCAGTAAAAACCAATAAATCAACAATCCAATTAAAAATACAATCCATTTAAAAACTTGACAGCGCCAAAAAAGCATTATAAAATTTGGTTCATTATTATAATCAGGAGAAAATAGTGAATAAAAAAAGATTGATAATGACGGCCCTGTGTATGCTGCTGGCCGCGGCGGTTATTTTCGCCGGAGGCAGCCAGAGCGCCGGGCAGGCAGCTGGAACCGCGCAATCGGCCGCAGGTTTTGGACCGGATATGCTGCTTCTGCCGTCTGTACAGAACATGGGAGACAGGTTTCCGGGTTCATGGGACAACTACGGTTTTCTGCTGCGGTATGTTCTGTTTTCAAGATTATTAAGACTTGACGCGGACCTTAATCCGGTTTACGGCGACCTGGCCCAAAGCTGGACCGTGGCTCCTGACGGAATGACCTATACTTTTACCCTCAAGAACAATATCAAATGGCATGACGGAGTTCCCTTTACCGCCGACGATGTTGCTTTTTCATTAAAAACCGCGATGAAGTCGCCCCAGGTCAACGCTGTTATAAAATCTGCAATTAACTGCATCAAGGGAGCGATTGCGTTCGCCGCTGACAGTACAAAAACAGCAGCCAATGATATAGAAGGAATCAAGGTAAACGGGAACGTGATCACCATCACCATGGATCAGCCTTCCGGAACCTTTTTGCTTTCGATGGCGCAGTTCAACATATTCCCCAGGCATAAAATCGAAGGACTCGATCCCATCAATATAAACGCGACAACGTTTTATGATTGGCCCATAGGTACAGGACCTTACCGTATTAAAGAATTTGTTCCCAATGATTACGCGCTTCTGGAAGTCTTTGATGATTACTTTGGCCCCAAACCCCAGATTAAACAAATTAAAGTTACGCAGATGACGGAGAATGATTTTGCGACCAGGGCCCTTGCAAATGATATCGATTACTTCCAGACCAACAGTCTGGATATTGCGCAGGCCGCGCTCAAGAATCCCAATTACAGGGCGTTTTATACCGACATTTATTTTGTAAGGTATTTCCAGTGGAACTCCTACGGTGTCCAAAAGAACGGGATCGATCCGTTAAAAGACATTAGGGTACGCAGGGCGTTAATACAGGCCATTGATATTCCGGCGATCATTGATTCGCTGATGCCCGGCCAGGCAACTCCGATTAACACAAAAGTACCTTCTTCGTTTGACTACGCCAACAATAACGTGTATCAGCTTGATTACAATCCCACAAAGGCAAAACAGCTTTTAACCGAAGCCGGATTCGATTTTAACACAACGATCAAACTGGCTTGTTATTACGGCGATCAGGGTTCAGCAGATTTTATGGACGCGGTGGTTCATTATCTGGGCCAGATAGGAGTCAAGGCTGAATGGAAACTGCTCACAGGCGATCTGACATCCCAAATCTGGACCAATCCCGATTACAATCTGCTTTACGCCGGACTTTCCGCAATGGCCCCGGAAGAAGCCTACAATCCGTTCTACAGCAAGACAGTGGCTACTTCAGTTTCGGCAAATGTTTTCCCCGCCAATTATACGGGCATGGACAGTCTGCTGGAACAGCTTTGGGTCACAGTCGACCAGGCAAAACGCAGGCAGATCCTAATGGATTTGCAGAAGGTTGAAACAGACGAAATGCTGTGGCAGCTTCCGATGTTCGCGCTGCGCAACATTCAGGTATTCAATACAGCCAGAGTTAATCTGCCGCCGGAACTGGTCCTTTCCAACGAATGGTCCAATTACGAACGTTATTTTGAAAAATGGACTCTTAATCCGGGAAGGTAATCGATTGAGCAATATTTGGCCGATGGGCAGCAAAGAAATACGGCTCGGGATAATGGGGATGACAGAAGGAAACGGCCATCCCTATTCCTGGAGCGCAATCTACAACGGCTTTGAAAAAAAGTTCATGGATAAATGTCCGTTCGCCGGCATACCGGCCTACCTCAACAAACAGCCGCCGCATACCTTTGGTATAGAGGGCGCTCATGTTACCCATGTTTATTGCGACAACCGCGCGGACGCGGAAGACGTGTCGCGCAGTTCGCTTGTTCCCAATATCGCAGACAGGCCGGAAGACATGATCGGTAAAGTGGACGCTGTTATCTGCGCCACAGATATCGGGAAAGAACATGTAAAACGGTGCAGGCCCTTTATGGAAGCCGGCATTCCCATGTTCATCGACAAACCAATGACGGACAATGAAGAAGATCTGCGCACCTTTGTAAAATGGCACGATGAAGGCAAACATTTTCTTTCATCGTCATCGGGCCGCTATAATAAATGCACTGAACCTTTTTATAAAAACCACGATGAACTGGGAAAGCTCATGTACGTGTGCAAACCGATGTGTAAAAAATGGGAGACCTACGGTATCCACGCGCTGGAAGAAGTTTTTCCCCTGCTTGGAGAAGGTTTTGTCTCAATTCAGAATACCGGTTCTTATGACAGAAACATGATCCACATGATCCACAAATCCGGCTGCGATGTTCAGATTCCGCTCAGCATGGATATGTACGGCGCGTTTGGTTCGATTCTTATAATCGGCAGCGTCAGCAATAAGTATATTACCGAGACCGACAGTTATTACGCGTTCAAGAGGCAGATGGAAGTTTTTATACAGTACCTGCGATCCGGCAGCCGCCCCTATCCTTTTACAGAAACCATCGAACTTTCCAAACTGGTAATCGGCGGGACAAGGAGCAGGGAAGAAGGCGGACGTAAAATAGAACTTTCAGAAATCAAAGAACGGTAAGATGCTAAAATATTTTATTACACGCCTTTTGCTTCTGATACCGATGGTATTGGTAATCAGTTTTTTGGTTTTTTTGGCACTGGATCTGACTCCCGGGGATCCGGCTTCTTCGATGTTCTCGCCGGAGATGATGGCTTCGGTCTCGCAGGCGGACATGGCGGCCCTAAGGCAGAGTCTGGGGCTCAATGATCCGTTTTTGGTGCGTTATGTTAAATGGGCAGGCCGGCTTGTGCAGGGAGATCTGGGTTACAGTATAATCACAGGCAAGCCCATCAAGGATATAATCAAAAGCCTCCTGCCGGCCACGATCAGGCTAGCGCTTGCGGCCCTGCTCATCTCGACTGTCATCGGTCTGCTGTTTGGCATTATCTGCTCGATTAAACAAAACACCTGGATTGACAGTTTGCTGTCGGTTTTTGGAGTGGCAGGAATTTCCATTCCCGAATTTTTTATAGGAATTCTTGCCATACTGATATTCGCCATAAAACTGCAGTGGTTCCCGGCACAGGGCAGGACCGATATCGGATTAAACGCGGTTCAGTCGCTTAAGTTTTTAATCCTGCCGGCCTGCTCACTGGGACTGGTTCTTGCCGCGGCTTTGACGCGGTATACAAGGAATTCAATGCTGGATGTTCTTGGAAAAGACTATGTAAAAACAGCCAGGGCAAAAGGACTGCCGGAATGGAAAGTTTATTTTAAACACGCCTTCAGAAATTCATTAATGCCTGTAAGCGTCCTGATCTGTTTCAGGCTGCCCATGCTCATATCCGGCTCCGTCGTCATCGAAACGGTCTTTGGTTATGCCGGGGTCGGCGCCCGGTTATTAAGCGCGATTAATTCCAACGATTACCAGCTTGTGCTTGTTATAATATTTATGCTTTCGGTGGTATCGCTGCTCGCAAGCATGCTGATCGACGTTCTTACCGCGGCCCTCGATCCAAGGGTAAGAATAGGCGCAAAATTAAGGAATAACGGCTGATGCAAAAAGGCGGACACAGTTTTTACCTTGCCAAACGGGGCCTGGAAAAATTTATGCGCAACAGGCTCGCGGTTACAGGCCTGGTCATTATTACGGTAATAATTTTTATGTGCGTGTTCGCTCCCCTGTTTACATCGTACGACCCGAACGGTATCTCCCTGAGGGAAAGAAGACTGGCTCCCGGCGGCCCGCATATTTTTGGAACGGACAATCTGGGGCGCGATGTTTTTTCCAGGCTGCTTTACGGCGGACGCATGTCAATATTGATCGGCCTGTCCGGAGCAGCCGGCGGCATGCTGCTGGGTATTATACTGGGAAGCCTGTGCGGCTATTTCGGCGGGATTGCCGACGCGGTTATTGTTAAGGTTGCCGAGCTTGCCGCTGTAATTCCGCAGCTGCTTCTTAACCTGGTGCTGGTGCTTATCGCCGGACAAAGTATCCGCAACCTGATTCTGGTCTTTACCTTTACAGGCTGGATCGCAACCTTCAGGCTGGTCAGGGGAAGGTTCTTCTCGCTGCGGGAAGAAAGTTTTGTCGAAGCATGCAGAGCGTTCGGCATAGGCAGCCTGTCCATCGTTTTCAGGCACATCCTTCCCAACTGTCTTGGCCCCGTCGTTGTACAGTTCACGCTTAACACCGCGGGTTTTATCCTTACAGAAGCGGCCCTGTCATTTATCGGCATTGGAGTTCCGTCGGGAGTTCCGACATGGGGAAATGTGATCAACGCCGCCAAAGAAATTATTGTAATTACAGAAAATCCCTGGCTCTGGATTTTCCCGGGTTTCGCAATCGCGTTCTTTGTCCTTGGCGTCAACTTTTTTGGCGACGGGCTGCGCGATGTACTGGATCCGAACCAGCTCTAGAAATTCGGAATTCGGAATTAGGAATTCGGAATTCAAGATTCTTAATGCGGAATTAATAGCGAGGTGTGATGAATTTCGAAAATATCGAAAATAACAATAATATACTTTCTGTAAAAAATTTACATACTGAATTTGCAGTTGGGCGCAGTGTAGTTAAGGCGGTAGACGGCGTTTCTTTTGATGTTGGGCGGGCAAGGACTCTGGGGCTTGTCGGCGAATCCGGCTGCGGCAAAAGCGTGACCGCACATTCGATAATGCAGCTTCTGCCACCGGCGGGCAAAGTGTCCGGACAGGTAATTTTCAGGCCGGTAAAAGACGGGGAAATCGATCTGCTGTCCATGAAGAGCACCGACCGCCGCCTGCGTTCCATCCGGGGCGAAAAAATTTCCATGATTTTCCAGGACCCCATGTCTTCCCTTAACCCGGTTTACCGCGTGGGGGATCAAATAATCGAGAACATAAGAGCCCACGAAAAAGTTACCTACAAACAGGCGCTTGATCGAACCGTAAAAATGCTTGAATCCCTTTCCATTCCAAAAGCCGCCGACCGAATAAAAGATTATCCGCATCAGTTTTCCGGCGGCATGAAGCAGCGCGTAATGATCGCGATGGGATTAATCTGCAGCCCGGAACTTCTCATAGCCGACGAACCGACTACCGCTCTCGATGTTACAATCCAGGCGCAGATACTTGAGCTGATAAAGAACCTCCAAAAAAAACTTGGCTTTACTGTGATTCTGATTACCCACAACATGGGAATAGTCGCAGACACGGCCGATGACATCGCGGTAATGTATATGGGTAAAATTGTAGAGTCCGGTACCAGGGAAGATATTTTTCTTGAACCGGCCCATCCGTATACAAAAGCCCTGCTTAATTCAGTCCCTGTACTGGGCAGCCAGGGGAAAAAATTACTGGAACCAATACGCGGCAATACTCCCGATCCTTCCGAGATGCCGCCCGGCTGCGCCTTTGCCCCCCGCTGCGATTACAGCCGCCCCGAATGTTCCGGCCAGCCGGCCGGGGTGATTTTACCGGGAAAAATCTCCCATAAAGTACGCTGCTTTTTATACGAAGGCGCCGCAGAAAATAATACCGGGAGCAAAAATGTCTGAAATACTGCTTGAGATAAAAAATATTACCAGACATTTTCCGATAACCGCCGGTTTATTCAGAAAGGAAACCGGAAGGATCAGGGCGGTGGACGGGGTTGACCTTTATGTCAAACGCGGCGAGACATTGGGTCTGGTAGGCGAGTCAGGCTGCGGCAAGACGACACTGGGCAAATGCGTGGTCAGACTGCAGAACCCGGATTCCGGAGAGCTCTGGTATAATTTTAACCCGGGAGAAAAAGAAGAATTCAGGAATCTGCTCGAGCTTGACCTGGAAGAAAGTTTTGCCGCGCGCAGGAAAATACAGATGGTTTTCCAGGATCCCTATTCGTCGCTTAATCCGGTAAAAAATATTTTTACGGCGTTTGACGAGCCGTTAAAACTCCACGGATGGAAGAACGCGGCGCAGCGCAGGGAAATAATCGAACAGAGCCTTGAGAGGGTAAACCTGCGCCCGGATTACATGTACAGGTACCCGCATGAGTTTTCCGGAGGCCAGCGCCAGCGTATCTGCATCGCGCGATCGCTGTGTTTGCAGCCGGAGCTGGTGGTCTGCGACGAGCCGGTGTCAGCGCTTGATGTTTCAATACAGGCACAGGTGCTTAATTTAATGAAGGAACTGCAGGCAGACCTGCATCTCACATATATTTTTATAGCCCACGATCTTTCGGTAGTGGAGTATATGAGCGATCGGATAGCGGTTATGTACCTTGGAAAAATTGTTGAACTCGCGCCGGCAGATTCTCTCTACAATCACCCGCGGCATCCATATACAGAAGCATTGCTTTCCGCCGTTCCTGTTCCAAGACTCGGCGCTAAGCCGCAGCGTATTATTCTTGAAGGCGATGTTCCGTCTCCGGCGGATCCGCCGTCCGGCTGCCGTTTCCATACACGCTGCAGGAAATGCACTGATGAATGCAGGACAAAAGTTCCGCTGCTCCGTCCTTTAAGGGACGAGCCGGATCACCAGGTCGCGTGTATTCTGGCAGGGAATTAAGGTAAAGAGATGACCGCGTCTTTGTCACCCCGGGAACGTTTTACCCGCTGCGCCTTTGGGCAGGATTTAGATATGCTGCCGGTACAGTGTGATTTTACAGCAAGGGGCCTGCGCAGATTTCTTGCAAACAAGGGCATAGAGCGGATAAGCGATTTGGAACTGCTCCCGTTTATTGATAATCATGTACTCTACGGTTATATGAACGGAGCTGTACTCCGCCTCAAAACAATGGATTACCGCGGCGAAAAAATTATCCGGGACGAATGGGGCTGTAATTGGGACTGCTCCCAGGATTTGTTTTACATGGACGGCCCCATAAAAGACTGGGATGATCTGGAACAATACAGGTTCCCGGATCCGGAAGAAGCAGGGTACCTTGATTACACCGTATGGCTTATCAATAACGGTTACGCAAGAAAATACATAGTCACCGGGTATCATTTTTGTACGTTATTCGAGCGCGCCTATATACTCCGGGGATTCGAAAATTTTTTAACAGACCTTATGGATGAAGAAGAAAAAACTTCTTTTTTGCTTGATAAAATAACTGATTTCCAGGTTGCGCTGGCAAAGCGTTATATTAAGCTGGGGGTAAACTGCGGCCGCACAGTTGATGATTACGGCATGCAGACTGCAATGCTAATGTCGCCGGAAATCTGGCGCAAAACATTCAAACCCCGCCTGGCAAAAATAGTATCGGTTTACCGTAACGCGGGGCTCCCGATGATCCATCACAGCTGCGGAAATATTACGGAAATTGCGGGCGACCTGATTGAGATAGGAGTAAATGTAATTAATCCGGTGCAGCCAAAAGCCATGAACCTTGAATCGCTTGCGCAAAAGTACGGAGACAAAATAAGTTTTTTTGGCGGCATCTGCAACCAGGAGCTGCTGCCGCTCGGAACGCCGGAGGAAATCAATTTTACCGTGGGGGAAACCGTAAAATTATTGGGCAAATACAGCAGGTATATAATAGCTCCGTCCAACGGTATTGGAGCCGATGTTCCGCAGGAAAACATTGACGCTTTTTTGAAAGCCGCGCAAAAATACAGGCTTGCCGAATAAACACAATCTTCGTAAACTTAATATTCATACTTAATTTTTATATTTTTATATTGTAAAACAAGGAGAAAAATAAAATGAAAATGATCCGCGAAAAAATTGATGTTCAGTCCGAAGGATTGCATCCTACCTTTCATGATATAACAGAAAAAGTAAAAGAAATCGTCGCCGGGACCGGAATAAAAACCGGAATGTGCGTTATTTATTCGCACCATACAACCTGCTCCGTAATGATCCAGGAATGTTCGCACGATAAAACCTACTTTGGACTGGAATATCTTCAGCAGGACCTCTGCAATCTGATGGAGAAACTCGTGCCCACCTGCCGCGTGGAAAACCAGTACATGCATCCGGGCCCCAAACACGTCGAGTTCGGCGACAGCGTCGGCGAGCCCGGTCCGTGGACCAGCCTTAATACGGACGCCCATCTGCGTTCATGCATCTTTGGCAGGTCGGAGACAATAATTATCGAGGACGGCAAACCCGACCTGGGCGAATTCGGACACACCTATTTTATAGACTGGGACCAGGTAAGGGCCCGCAAGCGGAGCATTCAGATCGCGGTAATGGGCGAATAATTTTTTGCTTGTAATTTTGGCCGGGTAGCGATTATAATAAAATAATATTTGCAATCATTAAATATTTTGGGAGGAAATAATGAAAAAAGTTTTGTTTCTTTTAACCTGTCTGCTCATTGCGGGCTCACTTTGCTTCGCAAGCGGACAGGCGCCGGCCAAAGCGGGACAGCCTGCTTCTGCATCAAATCCGGTTACGCTTAAATGGGTTGGGTTTGGATTTGAAGCCAACAATACCGCAAAGAACCTTATTGACCGTTATAAAGCGCGCAGCCCCTACGTTACCATCGACTACCAGGAACTGGGCGCGCTTGCCGACACTGACGGAATGGCCAGACTGGACACATTGGTAGCTGGCGGCCAGCAAATCGACATCTGCTATCTTAACACCAGCGATCTGATGAACCGCGCAATCAACGGCGCGGCCCTTCCCCTCGACAGCGCCATCGCCGCAAACCAGGATGATTTTGTCAAGGACTACGGCCAGCTTGGAGCGCAGGCGACAGCTTACAACGGCAGCATTTACGGAGTACCCCGCGCCGGAAACACCTTCAAGGTCTTTTACAATAAAACCATGGCCGACAAGTACGGCATTACAGTTCCGGATCAGATGACCCAGGCGGAATTTCTGGATGTTACAAAAAAATTCCAGAGCGTACCCGGTCTCAAGTGGCCTGCCTGCCTGCAGGCGCTTTGGGTTCAGATTACCTACGGAGCGGCATCGGTCGCCGGCTGGAAACAGGTCACAAAAGACAGCAGCGGCAAAGTAACCGTAAACTTTGACGACCAGCGTTTCCGCGACTGCATCAAGTTCTACCACGATTACGCCCAGGTTGAAAAACTGGCGCCGACAGTCGCGGTGTACGCGGCGGAGAGCCTTAACCGGCGCGCTTCGCTTGCAAGGCAGGAATGCGGCCTTATTCTGGACGGTCCGTTTACGCTGATTTATCTGCAGGGATTTATGTTCAACGATCCCGGCGCCGGTAAACTTCCCTTTGAACTGGGCGTCTCCGAACTGCCGGTTCTTACCCAGGCCGATAAAACCAAATCTTCCTACAACGAACTGGCCGGCGCCTTCTACGCGCCCAGCACCTGCAAAAACGTTCTGGAAGCCTACAGGTTTATGCGGTTTGTCTGCAACGAAAACTTCGACATTAACGGCGTTTATATGCCGATTTTCTCCGGCAGCGACCTTACAACCGCCGTTGGCACCTTTACAAATTTTACGGACAAGAACGGCGTTAAACAGACAAATATTTACCCGGTCGCTACAGCCATCAAGGCGGTGACCGTACCCAACGATTCCTTCCTGGGAGTATTCCCCCTGGATCCGTCGCTTAACAAATACATACCGCCGCTTGACGCCCTGCTGGAAGAACAGCTCCCGGTCTACCTCAATGATGAAATGCCCCTGGATAACTTTATCCGTGAGCTGACAAGGAGAGGACAGGATATCGTCAATAATCTCAATTAATAAACCGCCGATGAATCATCAAAGTCTGGCCCGCACCCGGCGGGCCGATAATTTTTGGGGCTTTATTTTTATACTGCCCAATCTGGTTGGGTTTTTGGTTTTTACCCTGGGGGGAATATTGTTCTCCCTGGGGATGAGTTTTACCGACTGGAACCTTCTCCGCGGAATTGACAAGGCGGTGTTCACCGGATTTACAAATTACATCAAGCTTTTTGTTTCGCCGGATTTTTGGATCTGTCTGCGGAACAATCTTTTTCTGCTGCTGTCGGTCCCAATTTCAATTGTCATAGCCGTAATAATCGCGGCAGTTTTAAACCAGAGCATCTGGGGGAAGTCCGGGGCGCGGGCGTTTATTTTTCTGCCTTACGTTACAAATGTTGTCGCGGTAAGCACGGTATGGCGCGCCCTTTTCCATCCCAGCGCCGGGCCCATAAACATGTTTCTTAAATGGCTCGGCGTTCCCGGAGAAAGCCTTCCCGGCTGGCTGTCATCAACCAAATGGTTTCTGCCGGCGGTGATGATAATCATTATCTGGCAGAACCTGGGTTACTATATGCTGATGTACAGCGCCGGCCTGCAGAATATTCCCAATGATTATTACGAAGCAGTCTCTGTGGACGGCGGCAGCGCTTTTCATAAATTCATCTATATTACTATTCCCATGCTTACCCCTGTTACTTTTGTGGTGGCGATCCTGGGCGTTATCTCCAGCCTCCAGATGTGGCTTTTGGTTCAGGTGCTAACGCCGGGAGGCCGCGGATTCGGGACTGCTTCATATACTTTATCGTATTATATTTACCGTTCGGCCTTTATTGATTACAGAAGCGGGTACGCGGCAGCGCTGTCGTGGATCCTCTGTTTTATTACGCTGGGCATAACCCTTATCCAGTGGACCGGCCAAAAGAAATGGGTCATTTAAAATTAAAAAATTAAGAAATTAAAAAATAAAAATGAAAAGAACATTAAAGCAAAAAAAATTGATCGCCAAAAAATATACGTTAAAATTCATCCTCACTGTATTGCTGTGGGCCCTGGGTATAGCCTGCATTTTTCCTTTCCTGTGGATGGTCTCCAGTTCGTTCAAGGGCATTAACGATGTTTATTCTTTCCCGATTGAATGGATACCCAAAAATCCGACTCTTGACGCTTACAAAAATTTATTCGCGGGCGATTTTTCGTTTGTTATCTTTTACCGGAACTCGGTATTTGTCGCGGCAATGGCCCTTGCCGGGACTTTTTTTTCCTGTACAATGGCAGGTTACGCGTATTCCAAAATCAATTTTTTTGGAAGGGATAAATTATTCCTTATCAAGTTATCCACTACAATGATTCCGGGCATGGTAACCATGCTGCCGACTTTTATCATTTACCGCACACTAGGCATGGTCAACACGCTGACCGCGCTATGGCTGCCCATGGTTTTTGGCGGGACCTTTGGGGTAATGCTGATGCGCCAGAACATGATCGCTGTCCCCAACGAACTTATCGAATCGGCAAAAATCGACGGGGCCGGGCACCCCAGAATATACTGGAGTATAATGCTGCCTTCCGTAAGGCCGGCGGTCGCGACTCTGTTGTTCATGTACTTTTTGTGGACCTGGAACGATTACGAAAGACCCCTGCTCTACATCCAGAGCAAAAATCTTTTTACGCTGCCTTTTGCCGTAAAATATTTTGCCAACGAGCAGACTTCAAATGTACCTGCAATTATGGCGGCCAACGTGGTATCCATGTTCATTATAATAGTAATGTTTTTCTTTGCACAAAAATATTTTGTCCGCAGCGTAATAAGCTCCGGCATAAAAGGTTAATAAATAAGAAATAAAAGGTTTACAAAATGAAAATTCTTGATAGAAAAACCATATACCGCGACGGTGAATATGTCTCATTTCCCAATCTGGCCTGGATAGACGAAAACACCCTGGCCTGTTTCTTCCGCCACGCGAAGGAACGCCAAAAGGAATGGGGGAAGCACACCCACATCGATCCAAGCGCAAAGGATGTATTTATTGTCTCGCATGATAACGGCAGGACTTTCGAAAGCGTTATGCACTCGGTGTTGGATGACGACATGAGCGAACAGGATCCCTGCGTTACCGTGCTAAGCAGCGGCCGGATTATTATAACCTGTTTCCGCTGGCAAATAGTTCCGTTAGGTGACGGTGTAAAAATCTGGGGCAAAGAACTATACGGCCGTTACGGCAGGACTCGCGAAGGCTTTTGGGACAGTTTTAACATCGGCTTTAATGTAAACATTTCCGACGATAAAGGCAAAACATGGCGCAATCTCCCGGTGATCCTGCCGGAAGGTTATGTACCCGGCTCTGCGGTGCGCGGAAATATTGTTGAACTGCCGGGCGGATTTCAGTCTGGCGTGCCTCAGTCTGGCGGACTTCAATCCGAAACCTGCCTGCTAATGCCATTTTACGGCGCCAAATACATCGGCGCATTGGCAAGCTGCGGCTTAATGCAATCAACTGACAATGGTGAGACCTGGAGCTTTCTGTGCGAAACCGCCTGCGACAGGGAAAAGAATTTTCTGGAACCTAATCTGTTCCGCACAAAATCCGAGAAGCTTATTTCAATGTACCGCACGCAGACAGACTTCCTAAAGCCGGGCGTTGACTTCGAAGACACTTACCTTAATATGCACATAAGCGTCTCCTCCGACGGCGGCAAAACTTTTGGCCCTGTAAAAGAAATACCTTCCATTTTCGCCTCAAGCCCCTTCCACGCGCTGCAGCTAAAAAGCGGCAAAGTTTTTATTTCTTACGGTTACCGTAAAAAACCATTCGGCATAAGAGGAAAAATCTGCAGCTGCGAACTTGAAGATTTGGAAAGCTCCCCGGAAATTATTTTCTGCGATGACGCGCCCAACGGCGACCTTGGTTACCCGCATTCAATTCAACTAAAGGACGGCAGTATATTGCTGTCGTACTATATTTCCGGAGAAGACGGGATCCGCAAGATTGAAGGGATTTATTTTACGGAATGATTAAAAAATTTATCAAGAAATTTACCACGAATCGTACTGAAGGTACGTTCACGAACACTACGAACGCGAACGAATAATTTAATGGAAAATTTAATGGAAGAGGATCTCACAGAGTACACGGCGGAACAGAGAATCACAGAGGAAAGTCAAAGAAAGGAGAATAAATGACAGGAAGACAAAGACTTGTTTCTGCGTTAAACCATGTTGAAGGTGACAGGATTCCAATCTTCGAATGTGTTTATTCAAGGCCGCTTTTTAAAGAAGTGCTTGGATACGTGCCGGAGACTTTTGATCCGCCGGCCGTTTTTGAATGTTACCAAAAAATCGGGTATGATTTTGCCTTTATGCCAATACCGGGCGTCAGCGGGTTCAGGCCGGAAAATACCGGCGGTGATGTGTATACCGATGAATGGGGCATTTGTTACAGAAAGGCTGCGGAGACCTGGCCCATTGATGCGGTGGTAAAGCCCCCGCTTTCGTCGGCGCAGGACATAAAAAATTACCGCCTGCCGGACCCGGCCGCGCCTTTCCGCTGGAAGGGATTTAAAGAAGTTATAAAGATGGCCAAAAGCAGCGGCATGGGAGTGGTGGGCAACATGCGCGGGCCTTACTCCGGAACATGGATGTTGTTTGGCATGGATACTTTTTCGCTGCTGTTCTACGATGATCCGGAATCGTTGGATACAATCCTTAAAGCGGTAACTGATTTTTCAATAGAAGCTTTTAAGATTATGGCCAAAGAGGGAGCGGACGCCCTTTTATTTTCCGACGATTACGGGTCTACAACCGCGCCGCTTTTTTCGCCGGCGGTGTTCCGCCGGTTTATCGCGCCCCAGATTAAACGTATGGTTGACGCGGCCGCAGATCTGGGAATCCCGCTTGTCATGCACAGCGACGGTCATATTCAGCCTTTTGTGGAAGATTCGGTATCACTTGGCATAAAGGGCCTCCACCCGATTGAACGCGCGGCAGGCATGGATCTCGCTGAGGTCAAGCAAAAATACGGAGATAAAATCTGCATCTTTGGAAATGTTGACAACAAAGACCTGCTTGTAAAAGGCAGCGCGGATGAAATCACGGCCCAGGTCAGGGAGTGTATCCGGATTGCAGGCCCCGGCGGCGGTTATTGTCTGGGCAGTGATCACAGCGTTCACGATGATATTCCCAACCGCAATGTTTTTGCCCTTTACGACGCGGGGCGCAGATACGGCGTATACGATGTATTCGGCGTATACGCTGAACCGTAAAAATGTTAAAGTGGAATTATCAGCAGCCGCGCGTTATATTTAAAAATATAATGAATCCTGAGTTTTGGAGATATTAATTGAAATCGACTAAATTGCTGTTTGTTCTGGCTGTTTTTTTTGCAGCCGCGGTTCTGCTGGTCTCATCATGTAATACATCCGGCTCAGACGATGATATTGCCGGGTATTCCGAATATAAAAATTTCGTTGCGCAAACCATGACCGATAATAAATATTACCTGGTTTATTCCCAGTTGGTTTATAAAGGTGAAAAATGCGATATCTGGAGGCAAAACGGCATAAAAATTTCGGCAGATACTGTTTATGCGCTGGCAGATACTTTTGATAATAAAATTTACAATAACATGATAAACGCATTCAGCAGCGGAGAGCCTTTCGAAGTTGAGGATCCGGATAACGGAGAAAATCAAATTGTCGCGTCAAATCCAATGGAATGGGCGGATTATCTTGGAAACGGAGACGGTAAACTGACGATCCTGTTATTGGATATAAAAGATGGTTACAAGAAAGCCGGCGACCCCTATGTTGCCGGATATTTTACGCCTGTTAATTTATACAGTAAACAAACCTACGGCGGGTCCAACGAATGCGACATGATTTATATAGATACAAATCCGGGTCTGAACTATATTGATACTGTTTACGGCACTCTGGCGCATGAAATGCAGCACATGATGAATTTCGCGATTTCGGCATATAAGAGACTTAATTCCGTAAACAACGGAATAGGCGCTGTAGATCAAATGGATACCTGGATAGATGAAGGCCTGTCGGTTTCTTCGGAATGGATTTGGAACGGGCAGCAGGCTTACAACCGCATAAACTGGTATCTTAATGACCAGACCAAATACATAGCCTACGGAAATAATTTTTTTGTGTGGGATAATTACAGAGATTATTATGCCAGTACCGTATTGGACGATTACGCTACTGACTATCTTTTTTTCCAATGGCTTAGACTGCAATCCGGCGGTGCGGACGATATTTACAAAGAAATAATTAATTCACAATATTCGGATTATCACGCTGTTACAGAGGCTGCCGATACTGCGGTTCCCGGTTATAATTATAACATATGGGGAAACCTTCTTGGAAACTGGCTGGCTGCCAATTATATTAACGCGGCGGACGGAGCTTACGGTTACTGCGATGATCCGGATCTTAATTGTGTATCACCGAAATATTCATTATTAGGCACAGGAAAATTCCCGCTCGCGCCCGGAGAAGGAATTTATACCAAAAAACAATCAATGCCGGCAGAAACAGATAATATTGAATACGCAAGTTTAAGCCGGAAAACAGATGAAGTCAGCTATACACAAATACTTGCTGATCATGATATGCTGCTCAGTTATAATACTGATATAAATAACGATCCGGATAATTATAGTGATACCGATTGTGATCCGTTTGACGCGAACACTGCTCCCTCAATACAGCAGGCCGCTGTCTCAATGTCATCATTAAACGAAATTTCCCAAAACAACATTTCCCGGCAGCAACAACAAACGCCCGTTATTAACTCGTATCCAATCAGCGCTTCTGATATGCTCAGGCGTAACGGTTACCCGGATAGCTTCCTGGTTACGGACTCCCGTGATATCAACGGAACCGCGGACGATGAGTAACGTAATGCATAATAAAAACGCAGTGTACAATAAAAACGCAACGAAAAAAAAATTCAAGTTTTTCCCGCTGCTGATCCTGTTAATGTCTGCAATATTACTTCCCGCGCCGCTTGCTGCGGCCGGCAAAAAAGACACATCCCCTCAAAATAAAAACATTCCTGTTACACAGGTTACCGGAACCGTGAGGCTAGTAGGCAATGAACCGTTTACACAGCTGGTAATTTCTGCAAATGATAAACAATGGTATATAGACAGCGCCGACGAGTCAAAATTAAGGGAGTTTCAGCACAGGATTGTAACTGTTGAGGGTACACAAACCATAACCGAAATGACCTTTGCCAACGGACGTCCGGCAGGGACCAGGTATACACTCAGCAATATAAAAATAATCAAAATACAGTAGATTGTCTTTTATCCCAGGCGCGCCGTACTGCGGCCACCATATCGGTAAACATTTTAAACGGATCGGGGGCAAGCGCGAGGGCGCTGCTTGATCCGGCGCCGTCGGAACCGCTGGCTATTACATTGTAAATATCATCGGCTGTTTTTATGCCCGCGGAATGGAGCAGCCTTATCCCCGGGTTAATTTTGCGGATACGCGCGTTAATTTCCAAAATCACGCTGTTGTCACCGGCTTTCCTTTCACCCCCGCCTATAAGCAGCGGAGACTCCACAACAATCGAATCCGGAGCAAAAAGTGCAATCGCGGCGGCCTGATCGGGATTGTCAGCGCAGACCATGGACAATAGTCCCACTTCCCTTGCGCGGTTTACCGCCGATTCCAAATCCGTCAGGGAAAGACGTTTTTCAGTATGGTTGAGAAGGGTTCCGGCCGCGCCCCATTCTTTTAACGCTTCAGGCAAAACGGATCCCATTCCGCGTCCGGCCCGGATTGGGTCCATGTGCTGGGCAAAAACTTTTATATGTCTGCAGCGCCTGGCCATTTCCGGGATGTCCAAAGTCTGCGGATCAATGATGATATCAACATCATATTCAGCTGCCAGCCTGTCGGCGTGTTCGGCAAGCCCGATCATTTTTTCGCCGTATAAATAAGCTTTGGGACCAAATTCAAAAAACGGAACTTTTATCATGGAAACTTCCCCTGTCATACAAGCCCCCGCTTCCCCAGGCTCTTCTCCTTCCCAAGACGCTCGCCAACCGCACCGCCGGGATGGACTATCGAAAATGTATCGGTATGGAAATCCGTTTCTTCGATAAGCGCGGCCTGGATCGCGTCAAAGACCGCGCACATAACAACAAAACTTGTGGTGCCCTGGGTATTGTATTTGTCAACTTCTTTTGTAATTTTAAGCGGAAGAAAAATATCGGCGTCCTTTGCCAGAACCGAATCGGGATTTTCCGTAAAGCCGATCACCGTAACATTCCTGCGTTTGCAGATATTCAGAATTGGAATGAGCTCGGAAGTTTTTCCTCCCCTGGAAGCAAGCAGCATTGCGTCGCCTTTTTGCAAAAAGCCGGCTGCTCCGTGGACCGCTTCCGACGGCGGTATAAATCTCGCAGGGCGTTCTATACAGCACATCAGGTGGGCAAAATGTCTGCAGGCAATTCCGGTATGACCGCAGCCGGAAGCTCCAATGCGCGGGGTATGCGCGAGTACGCTTACAACTTTGTCAAAGGCGTCCCTATGCCCGCCCGCAAATTCTCCCATAAGACTTACGGCCCCGGCTTCCGTATCAAACGCGCTAATTAACTGTTTCCAGGAATCGGTCTTCATTATTAAAAATTAACACTTAACCGTTCAAAAGTATATTATGCATGAATAAGCCGCTGTAAAATCATGTAAACTGCCGTGCCTCCAAAAATGCTCAGCAGGGCATTTCTTTTCCAGATATGAACAGCAGCAGTCAGGACAGCAGCGGCTATACCGGCCAGAGCAGCGGACATTCCGGACGGAGCCGGCAATGATAGAAAAGCCGTTTTAACCCAGGCCGCGAAAGTTTTAAGATAGGGGGCAAGACTGTAAAATGTAAGAACCGTCATCGCGGCGGGAGGGGCGATGCGCTCGGCGAATTCCAAAAAAATTTTTTTACCCCCGGAAGCCGGATTTTTATTACCGGAGAAAAAAAGGAACGGAAAGGCCCTGCAGAAAAAAATAACGGCGCCCATGGCCAGGGTTAACAGGGCGGCAGCTGTAACTGTTACCTTCATGCTGTCCCCGCATTTTTGGCAGGCTTTAACAATTTTTCAAACATAAAGGAAAGAATCAGGGCCAGAACCATTCCCGCGAGCAGGGCAAACCTGTCGGGAAATAAAAAACCGGCGGCAAGCGCAGCAGCAGCGGATATTGCAAAGACACTGTATTTTTGAATACCGGACGCAGCCGCAGCAGATACAGCCCCAGCAGATACAGTTGCCGCTGGTTTGCCAGATTCGGTTTTTGCAGCCTCCGGTTTACTGATCCTAAAGACCTGTTCCAGAAATAAAACTATAAAAAGAGCGGTAAGAGCGAAACCGATTCCGTCCATGCTGTAAGGGATCAGGCTGCCGGCCGCGGCGCCTATCAGCGAACCTGCCGCCCAGTAGCATTGATCCAGGATCGCAACATAAAACATAAACCTGTCCCTTTCTTTGCCGGGAGGCGGAAAGTCCCGGTGCTCTCCTGATGGCACAGAAGAAAGCAGGGCGAATGTCTCATCGGTCATGGAAAAAATAAGGTAGGGCCGCAGCGGGCCTTTTTTGGGAAAGCGGTTTATCATGGAAAGTCCGTAGGCAATGTGGCGGGCATTTACAACAAGCTGAACAAGACAGGCCTGCAGAACAGCGGTACCGGAAACAAAAAGTCCGACCGCGATGTATTGGCCGGCGCCTGCGTACATCCACAGGCTCATAAACAGGGCCAGCCAGACCGGATAACCGGCGTCGGACAGCAGCAGCCCAAAAGCCATGCCGATGGCAATATAGCCAAGGAGAACCGGAATTGAATACCTGAATGCGGATTTAATTAAGCTCACAAAAAATACCTTCCACGCAGATTAGCATTTATGCGATATTGATTCTACGTATTTATTGGCATAATAATAATTTTATGGAATTTATAATTACAGAAAAAGAAAAACAATACCTGCTCTCCTGCGCACGGGAAACCATAACGGCCAGGCTTGAAAGGCGGGAGCCTTTCTATCCGCAGCGGCCTGCGGATTCATTAAGCCTTGAAAAACCCTGCGGCGCCTTTGTTACCATACACATAAAAGACGCCCGCGGAAACACGCAGCTGCGCGGATGCATAGGCAGGATGATTGGAGCGGAGGCCCTGGAAAAAACAGTAAAAATTATGGCCGCTGAGGCGGCGTTCGGCGACCCCAGGTTCCCGCCCCTGTCCAAAAACGAACTGGGCAGCATATCCATTGAAATATCAGCCCTCTCTCCGCTGGAAAAATGTCCGGATCCAAGATCGGTAAAAGTAGGCGTCCACGGCGTTTATCTGATTTACCGCGGGCATTCGGGGGTATTGCTTCCCCAGGTACCTGTCGAACAAGGCTGGAACCAGGATGAATATTTAAACTACATTAACATCAAGGCGGGCCTGCCCCCCGGCTCCTGGGACGATCCAAAAGCAGAGCGCTACGTATTTACCGCCGTTGTTTTTGGAGAATGAGGGGTATCAATACCGCAAAACAAGTTCTGCACCCGGCGCTTTAGGATTCCGGTTATTTAGGATTCCGGTTCTTCGGAATACCTGGCCATACTTGTTGAAGTCTCAAAAACATCCACGGCCGACGGTTTGATATTTATCCCAAGCTGCGGCAGCCTGTCCGTGACCTGTTCAAAAATAAAACGCGCTATGCGTTCGGCGCTGGGATCATTCTTAAAAACATCATTGTCATTCATATTGGTATGATCCAGTAAATCCACTGCTTCTTTAAGCGCTTTTTTTAACAGCGAAAAATCAGCGGCCATGCCTCCCTCATCAAGGCCAACGCTTTTTATCCAAAGCCTGACCCTGTAATTATGCCCGTGAAGTTTTTCGCATTTCCCGTGATAATGGCTTAAAAAATGAGCCGCGGCAAATTCTGTTTCCACCCGTAAAGAATACATAATAAAAGAATACCAAAGAAAAATAAAAGTTAACAGGTAAAAGTGAAAAGTGAAAAGTGAAAAGTGAAAAGTGAAAAGTTAAGAGTTAAGAGTTAAGAGTTAATAGTTAAGTGGTTAAGTAGTTAAGTGGTTAAGTAGTTAAGTGGTTAGTAGTTAGTGGTTAGTGGTTAAGTGGTTAGTGGTTATGTAGTGGTTAGTAGTTAAGTAGTTACACTATTCATTTTTAATTTCTACTTTCTAATTTTCCCTACTCCCCACTCCCCACTTACCACTTACTTCAATACGGTTTATATTTTAACAAATGGCCGGAAATAATAACAAAAATACTTGGCAAAGAAGACTGGCGGACTTTCTGGATCCGCAGACCAAAGAAAATGCGGAAATTCTGGACATAAGGTTTGGCGGCGAAAAGAACCCGGTTATTACAGGCATGGAATATGATTCGCGCAAAGTTAAGGCCGGCGATCTTTTTTTCGCATTTCCGGGACTGCATACCGACGGGACAAAATATATCGAAGGCGCGTTAAAAAACGGAGCATTGGCCATAGTTCATAATGATGAGTTTATTCCGGGCGCATTTGATTCTACTTTTCCGGACGCGGTTTACATAAAAGTCCGGGATTCCCGTTACGCGATGTCGGCGATGGCAGATTCTTTTTATGATCATCCATCCCGGCATCTTGAGGTAATAGGGGTTACGGGGACAGAAGGCAAGAGTACAACGGTTTACCTTATTTACCAGCTTTTGCGGCTTCTGGATCACAGGGCGGGATTCATTTCGACAGTCATGCACGGGGACGGCATTAACGAGATTGAAAATCCCGAACACCAGACAACTCCGGAAGCGGTAACCGTTCACAGACTGCTGGCGCAGATGCTGCAGAACGGGGCGGAATTCGCGGTTGTGGAAGCCAGCTCCCACGGTCTGTCCAAAAAAACGAACCGGCTGGGCGATGTAATTTTCGACGCGGCTGTAATGACCAATGTGAACCACGAGCACCTTGAGTTCCACGGAACCTGGGAGCAGTACCGCAGCGACAAGGCAGAACTTTTCAGATCGCTGGATCTCAACAGCCATGGGCACGAAAAAATTCTTGAGAACTCGTCAAACACGGCAGTCCCGTCATTTGGAGTTGTGAACGCGGATGACCCCAGCGCCGAATATTTAGCCAATGCGACAAAACATAAAACCTATACCTACAGTACACGGGGCGCGAGGGCCGATTTAAAAATGCAGCTTCTTGAAAGCGGATCGGGCGGCAACTGGTACGAGGCTGACGCGTGGGGAAAAATATTAAACATAAGGGACAGGCTGCCCGGCGCTTTTAACGCGGGAAATGTCCTCGCGGCGATTCTGGCGGTTTCGCAGATTTTATCTGCGGATCCGGGCGATCTTGCGGACCTTGTTCCTTTTTTAAAGCCTGTCCGCGGGCGGATGACATCGGTGGATCAGGGCCAGCTTTTCCGTGTAATAGTGGATTACGCGCACACTCCTTCGTCCTTTAACGCCATTTTCCCTCCGCTGCGGGAACAGCAGAATAAAACCGGGAAGCGCATTATCAGTCTTTTTGGATCGGGCGGAGAACGCGATACAAAAAAACGCGGCGAGCAGGGGAAAATTGCCGCGCAGTATTCCGATATTGTAATATTAAGCGATGAAGATCCCAGAAACGAAGATCCCATGGCCATTCTTGAAGAAATTGCCGGCGGCATGAAGAGTTTGGAAGGCATAAAGAGCATGGAAAGGGACTCATCTTTGTTCCTTATACCGGACAGGCCGCAGGCCATACGAAAAGCTTTTTCACTTGCAAAGCCGGACGATATAGTTCTGCTTCTGGGCAAAGGCCATGAAAACTCCATCATTTACGCTTCAAAGACTATTCCTTACGATGAAATAGGCGAAGCGAAGACCGCGCTGCGGGAAATGGGTTATTCCGGATAAACTAGAAACGGGTCTTGATTCGTTCGGCAAAGCCGGTAATGTTTTTAAATTCATATCCGCTGCCATCATCAAGAATGACTTTCCCGGCGAATGTGCCAAAGACCTGCCGTCTCCTGATGTAGCTAAAAAACAAATTCATTCTGTCTGCCATTTCCTGGTGAGGTGTAAAAACCATTTCGAGCCGGCCGTCGTTGCTGGTAAAATGCCAGGGCAGGAGCCAGCTTGAAGGTGAAATCTGGAACGTAACCTGATCCAGTTTATGAATCTTGCCGTCCAGAAAAAAAGCGTTTTCTGTATTGAATGCTGAATCCGTGGAATTATAGCCTACAATAAAACCGGCCTGATGCTCCTCGCTTTTTCCGCAGGCTGATGCCAGTACATGAACATCGGATCGCGGTTTAACGCCGCGGTTCCAGTCAAATATGCCCCAGGAATTCCCGGAACCAAAGATTAGTTCCTGGGTTCCGTAAAGTATAACGCCTTCCGCCCTATAGGCAGGCGTACAGCAGGCACAGCGAAACGCGAGCTTTTTTTCCCTCCAGGGCATATTGATTGCCAGGGTTTCGGCTCCAGGCAGCGGAGTCAGGACGAGCTCGCCCCTGAGACTTTTGTGATGGCCAAAACGGGGAATGTCCAGTTTAACAATCCTGACGCCGTTTTCCATGGGCGCGAAATTAAAAAAATATTTTTTTGTCTGGATCCTCACCTGGCCTTCCTCACTGCTTCGCGGCAGTTCAAAGCAGCCCAGGGGAAAGGGAACATTCCAGTTCTGGGTATAGCGGTTTTTATCCTTGAGGGAAACAATGCTTATTTCAGCATATCCCACATAACCGTAATCCATAATTTCAGTTATTAACATATGGCTGGGTGAAAAAATTACATACCTGTCCGATTCATACATCGCTCTTCTGGGCGCAAGTACCTGGGCAGGGTCATAAGCAAATGCGGGAAACCGCGCCCAGCCAAAATTGTCGGGAGTTCCCGATTCGTTCAGGACCGGTACTACGGTAATTATTTCTTTTTGTTCCATTTTATATTATGATATTATACTATGCAAATGCCGCCGGCACAAGATTTGGAGAAAAAATGAAAACCTCAGCAAACAGCTATTCGGGTGTAAAAGCCGTGATTATGGGCCTGGGACTAAACGGCGGCAATATCGAGGCGGCAGTTTATCTTGGACAAAGGGGCGCCGAACTCTGCGTTACGGATCTGCGCGGCGAAAAAGATTTAGCGCCGTCTATTGAAAAACTGAATGCGAGGGTGGGAGATAGTTCCCGGATACGTTATGTACTTGGCAGCCATGAAATACAGGATTTTAAGAATGCGGACATGGTAATTAAAAACCCCGGCGTTAGACCGGATTCGGTTTACCTTCAGGCGGCCGCCCATATTGAAACCGATCTGTCGCTTTTTCTTGCGGAAAATCCGGCGCGTCTTGTAGGAGTAACCGGTTCAAAAGGAAAATCAAGCATCTCCTCCGCCATTCACTGGATATTAAAGGAATGGAACAGCAGCGCAAAAAATCCTGAAGCCGGGAAAAAAAGGGCTTACCTGGGCGGCAACATTACATTGTCGCCTTTAAGTTTTTTATCTGAATTAAACTCTGATGATGATGTTGTTCTGGAATTGTCAAGCTGGCAGCTTGCCGATTTAAAGGACCGGATAAACAAAAAAACCGGAGAAGCTCTTTTAAAACCCCGGGCTGCCGTAATAAGTACAATATTACCGGATCACCAGGACCGGTACAAAAACATGGAAGAATATGTTGATGACAAAAGAAATATTTACAGGGGCCAAAAAGAAGAAGACGCTACCATAACCGGAGACGATTCCTGGGGTAAAAGTTTCAGAAGGGAAAGCAGAGGGCGTCCGCTGGTGTACAGCGGTTTGCCGCTGGCTGTAGGCACATTCGGCGGCTGGATTGAAGCCGGCCACAAGGATACCGGCGACAAAGATACCGGCAGTAAAGACTCCGGCAGCCGGCAAAACGGTTTTGGATTGGCGCGGCTGTGGAAAGGCTGCACTGAATTTGACGGCGGCTCCTTTGGACCGGGGCAGATAGTCAAAGTTGTTCCCAAAGATCTGCTTGTACCGGGAAACCATCAGAAAATGAACCTGTTAATCGCAGCTCTGGCTCTCCTTGATCTAGGGCTGCCGTCAGATTTTATTTACAGGAACGCCGGGAATTTCCCGGGCATTGAGCACAGACTGGAATTTTTTTATGAAACACGCGGAATCCGGTTTTATAATGACAGCGCAGCGACAATTCCGGAAGCAGCGGCCGCGGCAGTCAATGCATTTGATCGGCCTCCAGTATTGATATGCGGAGGCACAGACAAGAACCTGGATTTTGCCCCTCTTGCGCAGGCCGCGGCAAAGGCCGGGGCTGTAATATTAATATCCGGCACCGGCACAGAAAAACTAAAGCCCCTGCTTGATAAAATCCATTGCAGATACAGCGGGCCTTTTAACAACCTTGACGATGTATTGGATGCGGCCATGGAAAAAGCGGCCGTCGGCGGCGCTGTGGTGTTATCGCCGGGCTGCACAAGCTTTGGAATGTTTTTAAATGAATTTGACCGCGGCAAAAAATGGAAAGAAAAAGTCATGGCCCGGGAACAAGGAACAGGGAGTAAAGGTTAATTTTGGATATTGAAATGCTGCGCGAACGCGCGCGGATTATCAGGCAGGTGCGCGTGTTTTTTGACACGCGGGATTATCTGGAAACCGACACTCCCCTGCTGGCGCCTGATTTAATTCCGGAGTCCTGCCTTGAAGTTTTTCAGACTTTACGCTTTTACCCGCAGGGAAGCAAAGCCGCATCGAAACCTTACTGGCTGATTCCTTCGCCTGAAGTCTGGATGAAACGGCTAATCGCCAGCCACGGAGTAAACCTTTACCAGATTTGCAAATGCTTCAGAAACGGAGAATCGTCGGGCCAACAGCACAGTCCCGAGTTCACAATGCTTGAATATTACACAATGGATGTAAATTACATTGATTCTCTGTCCCTGACCGAAGAGTTGTTTGGTTTTTTGGCCGGCGGTGCTGGCTGCGGCGCTGACACCGGACCATATGCTTCCGGCTGCGCAGATTTAACTCCTCCATTTATAAAAATGACTGTTGAAGAAGCCTTTGACCGCTGGGCCGGTTTTGATCTTTTTATGGCG
>WQZG01000020.1 GCA_009780855.1 Treponema sp. | reverse complement strand
TGTCTTATGCCCCTGTTTCACCATTTCCATCATCTTCCCCCGGAGCCTTTCACTCCCCTTTGATCGTCTGGTACCCATTCTTCCTCCTGACTCATCTTACAAGGGGGACATTTCTATTGAACGGAAACAGGGGACATTTCTATTGCATGGCGACAGCCAACGCCGCAACTGTTGACAAAAGCAGCCTAAATTTGTAAAGTTTACCTGTATTACGGCGGCATGCGTCCCTCTGGGCCGCTTGCCGAGAAGTATTGATTTATATTATTTTTAAGACAACTTGGTAAAGTTGTCTTAAAAATAATGGCGGCATAGCTCAGTAGGTAGAGCAAACGGCTCATATCCGTTCGGTCATAGGTTCAAGTCCCATTGCCGCTAAGAAGAAATTTGATCAATTAAAATAGAAGCAATGGGACTTGATCGGTTCTGCCCGCCGACCAAAGGGAGGAAGAGGCGCCGAAAGGGCAGAGTCGCGGCCTGGAGGAGGCGTCAAGGAGGACGCCGACGTAAGGCAAGTCCCATTGCCGCTAAATTTTTTTTATTGGAGTTTTGTAATGGAAGCCATTGAACTCCTTGAGCTTCTGGAAAGAGGCGAAGACAGTACACATCAATTCAAGACTAATATTACCAATCCTGATTCACTTGCTGCCGAAATGACCGCTTTTAGTAACGGCTCTGGGGGTAAAATTTTTATTGGTATCAATGATGACGGTTCCATTGCCGGATTATCTATTGATGATATCCGCCGTTTGAATCAAATGATTTCCAACATGGCCAGTCAAAATGTACAGCCTGCCATAAATCCTTTAACAGAAAATATTAAAACTTCTGAAAGTATTGTCATGGTCGTAACTATTTCTTCAGGCATAAATAAACCTTATCAGGACAGGAATGGTGTTTTTTGGGTAAAAAGCGGCGCTGACAAGCGTAAAGTAACCTCGCGGGAAGAAATTCAGCGATTGTTTCAGAATTCAGGTCTTGTCCATGCCGACGAAATGACAGTTCACGGAACAACTGCCGCTGATTTGGATTTAAATTATTTTAATACTTATTTTAAGAAACGGTTTGATAAAAATCCGGATGCGGACGGGCTGACTCTTGAGAAAATCCTGGAAAATATGAATCTGTTAAGAGATGGGCTTTTGACTGTCAGCGGAACTTTGTTGTTCGCGGAATCTCCCCAATTTAAGCTTCCGGCTTTTATTGTAGAGGCAGGTGTTTTTGATGCCAATGATCTTGGTACTGATAATTATAATGACAGCCGTGATATTACCGGTAAGCTGGCCGATGTTTTTCAGAAAACTGTATATTTTATTTTATCTAATATCCGCCATGTGCAGGGCGGACAGGGATTTAACAGTACCGGAATACCGGAAATACCGCATGAAACAATTGAAGAACTTGTAGCCAATGCCTTAATTCATCGTGATTATTTTATCGCGTCTCCTGTTCGTATTTTTATTTTCCGTAACCGTGTAGAAATCATAAGTCCGGGCCGTCTGCCCAATAGTTTGAATGTTGAAAATATCAAAAACGGAAATTCCGTTGCCAAAAATCCTGTTTTGGCATCGTATGCCAATCATATGATCCCTTACCGGGGTTATGGTTCAGGTATTATCAGGGCACTGGCGAAATACCCTAATATTGAATTTATTAATGATAAAGACGCTAATTTTTTTAAAGTTATCTTAAAACGTATTCAATAATAACCATTGTCGCTAATAAAAGTTAACAATGATTTCCCGGGAATTTTCTAAAACGCTCGACAGTGTACGCCCAGTGGGTGTATAATGGGATAGCGAAATTTGGAGGTGTTATATGGCTGAAACAAGGATCAGTGTTCGTGTAGATAACACAACGAAGAAACAAGCCGAGGCGGTTTTTACCGCACTCGGAATTAATATGAGTACGGGTATTAATATTTTTTTTGGCGCAAGTTGCGCGTTCAAGAGCGATCCCTTTTGCTCTTGAATTAAACAGCGATCCGATTGAGCGTCGTATGCGGGAAGCTGTAAACGCGAAGGTTTCCGCTGTTAAATTATCTGGTTCGCCTGTCGCATTATACGATGATTTAAAAAAACGTCCCTTCCTTGAATATCCTGACGGCAGGATAGTTTATGATATTGAATGAAACCCCGAAAATACTCGTCTTTGCCGGGCCTAACGGTTCCGGTAAAAGTACAGTTTCACAGGCCTGGGAAACCGTCGGATTGTATATCAACGCCGATGATATCAAAACAGCACGCAGTTGTTCCGAACTCGAAGCCGCGCAGGAAGCGGAGCATTTGCGTGAGTTATGTTTTTCAAAACGGCGTTCTTTTACTTTTGAGATCGTTTTTTCAACAGAACGTAATCTTGGCTTGCTCTCCCGCGCAAAAGCCGCCGGGTTTCAAATTGAAAGCGTATTCATTTTGACCGCAGACCCAGAATTGAATGTGTTTCGCGTAAAAAGCCGTGAATTGTCTGGAGGGCACAGCGTCCCGCCCGATAAAATCCGCAGCCGGTACACAAAATCTCTCGCTAATGTTTCAAAGTTGTTTGCGTTAAGCGATGTATTTCGGCTCGTTGATAATACCGCCCAGCCCGAAATCCTGTTTATAAAAGAGGAAGCAGGGCAGCAAATTCGCCCCAACCGATATTGGACAGTCGAGGCAATAATGAAGCTGACAACGGTTTAATTTTTCATTTGACTTGGTTCGTTTTTGAGCATACCGATAATCACTTCAGCTTTTTGAAACTTTCCTCCATTCGGTCCAGCGCTTCTGTAAGTCTCGCCCTGGTTGTACCGAAATTCATCCGCACATAACCCGGGGTTCCGTAGATTTTCCCGTCGCTGGTGTAGATTTTACTGTTGTCTACAAGCCACTGGAAAGGATTTACTATACCCATGGGCCGCAAATCAATCCACTGCAGATATGTTCCTTCAACATGGGTAAATTTGGCGCCGCCAAAATTTTTCTTAAGCCTTTCTTCCAGGTAATCACGGTTGGAACGCAGATAGTCCACCAGGGCGTTTTTCCATTCATGGGATTCACCGTAGGCAGCCGCTGCCGCAGTCAGATTGAATATGCCTATTTCCGGAAGGGTATAACAGGCCTTTACAAAATCGGCGCGCAGCCCGGCGCCGGGAATAACCGCGAAACCAAAGGGCAGACCCGGAATGTTGTAGGTTTTGGCCGGCCCTATAATTGTAATGCTGTTTTGCATTGAATAGTCATCTACAGAGAAATACGGTATATGGGGCCTGTCAAAAACCAGGCCGCAGTGGACTTCGTCGGACATTACTATGAGGTTGTTTTTTTTGGCAAACCGGCTGACTTCTTCCAGTTCGTCCCTGGTATATACCCTGCCTACCGGATTATGGGGATTGCATAAAAAGAACAGCTTTCCTCCCTCCCCGGCACAGCGCTGCATGTCGCCAAAATCCATTTCATAAAATTCATTTGTATTTTTTAGGGGGGAAAGCACGGTTTTTTTGCCTGCGGCCGGCGGCGTATTTAATAGACCGGTATAATTGGGAACATGCATTATCACAGGACCGTCGGCCAGACTGCAGGCTGCCCTGAAGGCCGGAATAACCGCGGGGAGGAGCACTATCCAGTCCTCTTCCACAGCCAGGCTGAATTCATCCTGCATCCATTTTTTAAGGATTCCGGGGATATTTTCATGAGTACTGTACCCAAAAATCCCGTATTCAGCTTCGTCCCTAAGGGCCTTTAATACTGCGGGAGGAGCCTTAAAATCCATGTCTGCAATCCACATGGGCAGTAAATTTCCGTCAATTTCATCCCATTTTACACTGTGTGTTCCGTGTCTGTTTACAAGCTCATTAAAATTATACATATTTTTCTCACCCACGTTATTCTCCCCTATTGACTATTTCTCTAACTTGTTTCATTGTACGCAGATTGATAAGGTTGTCTACCGATTATAATTAATTTATGGGGATAAATATGAAAAAAAGCAAGGAAACGTCAGCCGGCGCCTCATCCAATACCTCAGCCGGCGCTTCAGTTAAAGCCGGGGCCAAAACAGCAGCCAATACCGCAGCGGCAGTCAATACCGCGGAAAAAACGCCCAAAAGCAAAGTTGACCAGACATTTATTGAAAAAATGGACAAATCCCTTACCAATTTAAAAATGGAAATAATATCCAACCTGATAGTAAATAACCAGGATTTCAAGGAGATAGTCGAAGGCATGGATCCAAAGGATCTTGCGGATATTGCCTCCGACGATATTGATCGCAGAATGCTGGAAGCAGTCGGTTCGCAGGACTTGAGAAGGCTCAGGCTTATTGACTCGGCCCTTACCAGAATCAAGCAGGGTAAATACGGCCTGTGCATGAAGTGCGGCAAAAAAATTCCCAAGGAAAGGCTGGAAGCTATTCCCTATGCCCTGATGTGCATAGAATGTAAATCCGACGAAGAACGCAGAAACAGGTAATTTTTTATTACAGAAGTATTTCTCACAGAGCACACAAAGAACCACGGAGATTTTCGCGCGGTTCTTAATTATTAATTTTCCTACTCCGTGTCCTCAGTGTACTCAGTGCCTCCGTGAGAGGCTCTTTCTAAATCTCTTCATCCTTCCATACAGCTACGCCGTTTTTTCTTCCTTCGAAAAGGACCATTTTATTGTAGCCGGCGGCCAGCAGGGTATTTTTGCCTTCTTCGTAGAAACCGCCCAGGTGTCCCGGATAGTGGGCGTCGGCGTTTATCATTGCCGGCACGTTGTTTTTTCTGAAAAGCTGTAATAATGGCAGGGAAGGGTAAGGTGAATCAAGGTATCCGCGGATCATGGCTCCTGTATTGACTTCAATGACTATTCCGCATTGCGCTGCCGCCGTTGCTGTTGATTCGCATTTTTTCCTGTAAAAGGACGTGTCTTCGTCAAAGAACCGGTTTAAAAAATTATTCTTTTTTATTAAATCCGGATGCCCAAGGATGTCAAATCCTCCGGCCTTCATCATGGATTGGAGGCTTCCGTAATAGGCGTTAATAACCGCATCAATGTCCCCGCCGTAACTCTCCTGTACATTTTTTCCAAAAACTTCCATCCGGTGATCCACACAGAAAGGCGCGCCGTTCTTTGGAGTTACAAAATGAACGGAGCCGATTATGTAATCCAGTCCCAAATTATGGTAATCACTGTCCGCCGGGCCCATGAATCCTTCCAGGTAGTCTACTTCCAGTCCCAAAAAGACCTTGAGCCTGCCTTCCCATTCTTTTTTTGCCGCGTTTACCGCTTCAATGTATTGATCGAGCCTTTGCTCCCTGTTTTGCCAGCACGGGTCCTTTAGGCCGGTTTTTTTTGTTATCGGAGCGTGCGTACTGAACCCGATTGAATCAAATCCTTTTTCCCACGCGCTCTGGCAATAGTCCCACGGTTCTCCCTTCCCGTCGCAAAACCTTGTATGGGTATGCAGGCATGCGTATTTTATTTGTGTTGAATTTTGCGGCATTTATGACTCCCGTGTTATTTTCATTCCCGGCGGTTTACCGAATCAAGGTATTCCTGCGCTGAAATCCTGAATTTATCAAAAGCCGTCTTTAAAGGCTCATATTCGTTCTGCGCCGCGCCCTGATCAGAGTTAAGGCAGGCCTGCTCCAGTTTTGCCGCGGCCTTTCCCAGTTCGCGGCCTCCCATGGTAAGGGCGGCTCCCTTGATCGTATGGGCCTCCCTCCTCGCTGTTGCCCAGTCCTTGTTTTCCATAATTGCAGCCAAATCATCAATCTGGCTTATAGTTCTGTCCATAAAACGCCGGAGCAGGGAAGAGGCGAATTCATCATTGTCCATAAATGATTCCTGCAGATCCTTAATACAGAAGATCTCATTGTCCGTCGGGGTAGTTTCCCGGACAGCCGGGATAATTTGCGTAACCGGCTGCGGACCGGGCTTTTCCGGCAGCCATTTCTGGATCATCTGTTTGATCTCGGATTGTCTGAAAGGCTTAAGCAGTATATCGTCGACGCCGCATTTTTTAAATTTTTCTTCCTCATCCCCAAGAACACTTGCAGTTATGGCTATAATGGGTTTATTAAAATTCCTTTTGCGCAATTCGGCGGTAGCCTCGTATCCGTTCATCCGCGGCATCTGGATATCCATAAAAATCATATCCGGATTGTTGGCTTGTGCCTTTTCCAGAGCGTCAAGACCGTCCGCCGAGAGCACAGTCCTGTACCCCAGTTTTTCGACAATCATCGCAAAGAGTTTTTGGTTTACCGGGTGGTCTTCTACAATCAGGATCAGGGAGTCATTGCGCGGGCCTCCCGGTTGCGGGGATTTTTGTTGTATTTGTTGCGCGGCTTCGGTTTCCGGCACTTCTGCCAGCAAGGCTGACGGCAGGGCCGACGGCAAAGCCGACGAACCTGCTGGCAGGTTCGAAGATTCCTCTGCGCTCTCCAGCTCGGTTATGTCACCAAGAACAGAAATTATTGTCTGCGCAAGGTTTCTTCTCTTGATGGGTTTGTAGATATGGGCCTTGAGATATTTTAACAAGGTCATCTTTATCTCTGCGTTCAGGGTGCCGCGCGGCACCATCATTATAAGGTCTGCGCTGTTTATTGTTTTGTCATTGTGAATTTCGGACGTGAACCTCCAGCCGTCCATAACAGGCATTATCATGTCAATAAAACAGAGCTTGTACGGATATCCTTTTGAGGCGGCTATGCGCATCATTTCCAGGGCTTTTTCTCCGGAGGAAGCCGTACTTACATTGGTACATCCGAGGTCTCTCAGGTATGAACTGATTATCTGTCTGGGTTCCTCGCGATCGTCGATTACCAGTATGCGCAGCCCGTTGATACCGTCAATTTTTGGAAGCGGCGGGCTTTCTGCGTCCGAGAATTCCAGGGGGATTGTAAAACAAAAAATCGAGCCGCCTTTATCGTTGGGGATCATTTCGATGCGGCCTTTCATGAGATTTACCAGGTTGTACGAAATGGCAAGCCCCAGGCCGCTCCCGCCGAACCGCCGTTTGTCCGATACATCGGCCTGCATAAAAGTAGTAAAGAGACGGCTCCTGGCATCCTTGCTAATCCCGATTCCGGTATCCTTGACAGATACCCGCAGCGCCGGTTTATCGTCCAGCCTGGTCAATTTTGCGCTTACTGTAACCCCGCCTTTGTATGTAAACTTAACCGCGTTTTTTACGAGGTTAATTATTATCTGACGGAATTTATTCGGGTCTCCGCGGATTATTACATCGAGTCCTATCGGAATTTCTGTCGCAATCTCGAGGCCTTTTTTATGCGCCTCCAGTGTAATCATTTCCACGGCCTGTTCAATTGCCTGTTCCAGATAAAAACTTACATGCTCCAGTTCCATTTTACCGGATTCAATTTTGGAAAAATCCAGAATGTCATTGATCAGGGAAAGCAGCACTTCCGCCGAAAACCTGATCTGGCCGGAGTACTCCGACTGTTCGTGATCAAGGTTTGTGTCTTCCAGAAGTTCGGTCATGCCGATTATTGTCTGAATCGGGGTGCGGATCTCGTGGCTCATGTTTGCAAGGAACTGGGTCTTTGCCTCCATGGCTTTTTCCGCGATTTCCCTGTCTGCCAGCACGCGTTTCTCTTCCTGCCGTATCTTTGTCTTGTCCTCTGCCAGTATGCCAATTGATAAATCGTTTTCGTGTTCGATTAACCAGGCGTAAATATTGAACCAATGCGCAATGCCGCGCGCGCTGCCGCCGGTGATACTGCCGGCAGAGCCGACGTTCCCATCCCGGAGGTTCAGGGTTATTTCGTAATTAATGTCCCTGCATTCCCCGCTGATCAGGGGAGATACCGCGCTCCAGAAATGGGAAACCCCGCTTTCATTAAAATAATCTTTTAGGGATTTGCAGCGCACTGGATCTTTCTCTTCGCCGCTTTTATTCCCGGCTGACGGTTTCTCCGGTAAAACCATGGAATGAAGCAATGACTCCATCTGGATATTCGACGCGATAATAAAACCTTCGGTGTCCATGACGGCCATGGGAAGGCCGGCTTCCATAAAAAAATTGCAGAACAGGTTTTTGCCGGTATTTGTTTCTTTTGAATTTGTATCTTTCATTAAAAATTGGTTTTTAATATTTCCATGGATTTCTTAAAAATGTCTTTGGGTTTTATGGGCTTGACCAGGAAGCTTTTAATCCCAAGCTGGTAAGCCCTGATTATGGTATCTTTTTGTGTAATGGCTGAAAGCACAATGATCGGAAATTTAATGTCTCTTACCTGCAGGGCCTTTAATACTTCAAAACCGTCGCTTCCCGGCATCATCAGATCGAGGAAGGCCAGATCGAATGTTTCCCTGTCCACCGCTGCTATAAAATCCTGGCCGTTTGAAAAAGTCTGTATTGCCGCTCCTGTATCCCTGAAGGTATTTTTGATAAGCTCCTGAATAATAAAGTCGTCGTCGATTGCGGCGATGCGCATGTTTTTTAGGGATTCCTTCATGTTCTCCATAAAAACCCTGTCCGAATCCGTATGGAATTTTAATCCCAGCGCCTCGTTCTCTGCGGTTTTGTCCGCGGTTAATATTTTATCGGTTATCAGTTCCGCTTTTAAATCACTGGTTCCGGTTTTTGGATTTAATTCCGTCAAAAGGCCGTCTATCGCATATTGTAAATTGGATACAACTTCAATTTCTGAATATTCCAGCTTCCCGTCAATGAACTGGCGGGTAAAATCGTCCCTGGTAAGAACGCGGATATTGCGCTGTTTTGCTTTTGAAGATTTAGTTATTATTTCAAACAGTTTTTCCAGATTGGGACCGTCTGCGTAACTGAGTGTAATATCGCTTAGCATGATGATTACTTTGGGCAGCCTGATTTCGTACAGTTCAATCAGTTCCATTATTTTAAAACCTAGCAGGTCCATCTTGTCCCGGTTTAAACCCTGGGCGATTTCTATAAAAATTATGTTGTCGTTGACGTGGACTTCGACTATACCGGGGCTCTCGTCAATGGAAAATTGTACGCCCAGAATTTCTGAAAGCGCCGTAAACAGACCGTCAATTTTTACCGGTTTTGTAAATACTTTTTTTACGTTATAGGCTGCTATTTCCAGAATCTGCCTTTGAGCCATGCGCTGTGCCATAATAAAGACCGGTATGTTTGCCGTATTGGGGCCTGTCTTTTTTTGCCTTAGCACCTCCATAAAACCCTGACGGCCCAGATGTGCGTCCATAATTATCAGGTCCGGTGTCAGATTCTTCATCTTGGCAATACCGTCCATGGCATTAATACCGATGCTTGTCTGTACGTTGTTTTCTTCCAGCTTGGATCTAAGGTATTCCCTGAACAATGCCGACTCATCTATAATCAGGACGTGCTTCATTGGGCCATTATATGTGATGAGGGTAAGGCTGGGCAAGGGAGAATATATGATACAGGCAAATAAACGTGTTCTGGTTTTTTTGGCGCCGGGGTTTGAGGAAATTGAAGCCTTAACTCCTGTAGATTATCTGCGGCGCGCCAATATTGAGACAGTTACCACGGCCGTTGATGACGGCGAGCCTAACAGTAAATCGCCCGGAGGCCAATCGTCCGGCGAAAAATTTTCCGGAGGCAAAATTGTAATTGGATCCCATAATATACCGGTTACAGCCGATTTTGTTTTATCCGAACTTGCCGCTTGCGGAGAACTTGTCCCGGACAAATGGGACGCGGTTGTAGTTCCCGGCGGCCCAGGGGCGGTAAATCTCGCCGCCAGCAATAATGTCAGCGCATTTATCAAGGCAATGGCGGAGGCCGGCAAATGGGTCTGCGCCATCTGCGCTGCGCCCGCGGTTGTACTGGCCCCGCTTGGCCTGCTTGAAGGCAGGAAATTTACCTGTTACCCCGGTTACGAAGAAAAAGTCCGGGGCGCTTTTTGGAGCGGCGATCGCGTTGTAAAGGATACCAGACTCGGCATCTGCGGCGGTATTATCACCAGCCGGGGCGCAGGTACTGCCGGGGAGTTCAGCGCTGCCATTATCGCGGCGCTTTTATCGGAGGCAGATGCAGAGCAGGTCAGCTGTAAGGTTTTATTAAGGAGATAAACGATCTGTTTTGTATAAAAGTTTTTACATTGCACACGATAAAACTCTTGACTTTTGGGGAGTTTTTACATATAACAAGATAAAATGTTGATTAAACGGCCTGTTTATATTGAAAGATTGTTTGCTTTTAAGGATAAGCAGCTAATTAAAATCCTGACAGGCATACGCCGCTGCGGAAAGTCTACTTTATTCGAATTATACCAGAATGAACTTATAAACCAGGGTATATCAGCGGAACAAATTCATAATATTAATCTTGAAGATCCCGCTTATTTTGAATTAATGGACTGGCATGTATTGTACGATCACATTAATAACCGGCTATTAGCCGATAAAATGAACTACGTATTTATAGACGAAATTCAGAATGTAAAGGATTTCCAAAAAGCCGCTGATGGTCTTTTTATTAAAAAAAATGTTGATTTATACCTCACCGGTTCCAATTCCAAAATACAATCCGGCGAATGGGCAACTCTGCTTTCGGGGCGTTATGTTGAAATCCAGATATTTCCACTCTCTTTTAAAGAATATTTTAGTGTATATCAGAAACCTGCGGTCAATGATAATATTTTTGCCGATTATCTGGCTTATGGTTCATTTCCGCAGATACCGCAATTGATGGAAGGCATATCAGACAGCAATACCAAAAAGATGTTGTCCGTACAATATCTGGAAGGTATATATAATACCGTAGTTTTGAAAGATGTGGCCGCAAACAGGAAAATTACCGAAATTGGACGCCTTGAAAAAGTTGCTAAATTTATCGCATCGGCAATCGGAACAGAGATTTCAATAAAAAAAATCAGCGATACAATGACTTCTGACGGGGTAAAAATTTTGCCGCTGACGGTTGAAAATTATCTTGACGGGTTACGGGCAGCTTATATCCTGTACCGTGTTGACAGATATGACGTAAAGGGAAAAAAACTTTTAAAAACACTTAACAAATATTATTTGGCAGATATAGGTCTTAGGAGGCTGCTTCTCGGCGATAAGCCGGAGGATTCAGGCCATGTCCTGGAGAATATAGTTTATCTTGAATTATTACGGCGCGGTTACAGGGTATATACAGGAAAAGTGGCTGAACATGAAATAGATTTTATTGCCGAAGGCATAAACGGGACTGAATATTATCAGGCAGCCCAGACTGTCCGGAGCGGCGAAATCTTGGCGCGTGAACTGGCTCCCCTGAACATGGTCCGTGATCACAATCCAAAATTTCTCCTTACACGGGATTACGAACCTGCTGTTTCACATAACGGTATAAAGCAGCTGAATGTACTGGAATGGCTGCTGGGAACTGCCTGACAAGACCGGGTTAATATTTAATTATTCTAAAAAATTAAATTTTTTTGTTTTCAAGAAGCTGGCTCTTCATCCACCTTGAATCAACAATACTGTCCCCGCACCTGACAAGTTCATCGTAAAGTTTTTTCCGGTATTCTGAAATTATTGTTTTGCGCGATTGTTCGTGTATAAGATTTACAAGCTCACCGGGATCATTTTCCATGTCATAGAGTTCGTCAGTATCGGTATGGTTCCAGACATACTTCCACCTGCTGCCCCGAATCATCCTCTGCGTGTAAAGCCCAAACTGCTGGCCGTTGTAGGTGGAGATAACTTCACTGCGCCAGTCATTTGGGGTTTGGCCTTTTAATAGCGGCAGCAGGGAACGGCCGTGGAAAAATTCTTTTGGCTGCAGTCCGGTAATTTCCAGTATCGAAGGCGGCAGGTCCAGAATGCTGTAAACAAAATCGCGGCAGACAGAACCAGGCGTTATTACTCCGGGCCAGCGCATGATAAACGGAACTTTTATTACATCGTCATACATAACATAGTGCTTGTCCATCATCCTGTGGCTTCCGCACATATCGCCGTGATCTGTGGAATAGATGACTATTGTATTATCAGCGATTCCAAGTGAATCCAGTTTGTCCAGAACACGGCCAATAGCGCTGTCCATCTGGCTCACCATGCCGAAATATTTGGCAATAATTGGCGCCCAGTCATCCCAGCCCAAATTTTCGATGCCCCAGCTAAGAAGCTGCTGTTTCTGTATGTAAGGTTTATTTTTAAAATCATCATCAAAGCCCGGCCATTTGGGTATATCAGCACTCCTGTACATTTCTGCGAAGGGCATAGCCGGACGGTATGGCGGATGCGGCTCGGTAAAATCCATTCTGATAAGCCAGGGTTTACCCTCCGCTGTATATTTTTCCATAAGCGCAGAAGTCCGGCGGGCCAGCCAGTGGGTATGTGAGTCTTCAAGCGGTACAGGATCGATCCCGCCAAACCAAGTTCCGCCTGCTTTGGCGCCCGGATATTTCTCCTTGCGGAAAGTCCAATACTCCCCGTCAATATAATCGTCATAACCGTATGCTGTAGGATCGTGAACAGGATTGACATGCCATTTCCCTGTATGCCCGGTGCGGTAGCCGAGTTGTTTCAAATCACTGGGCCACGAATACTCCGAAGGCTCCAGGGCGCCGGTCTTTAATCCATTGTCATAATTCCACAACGCGCCAAAAGCCTCAGGCCGCCTGCCGTTAAGCAGAGCCTGCCGCGCAGGACAGCAGATCGGTATCGGCGTATACGCGTTGGTAAAGCCCATACCGTCGGAGGCCAGTCTGTCAAGACACGGCGTCCGCGCAAGATTACTGTTGCTGTAACCAGTGCAGTCAAACCTGTGCTGGTCTGCCATTATAAAAAGTATATTAGGTAGTTTATCCATTATTCACTTCCAATGTTTTTAAAAATCGACACTCTGTCCGGCAATTCTACTTTTATTTTGCCGTCTTTTTTTTCTACTCTGACAATTCCTTTAACAAGGGGGTATTCAACTTTATAATCAAAATCTGTTTCCTGCGGATTAAGTCTGATTTTACTGCCGCCTGGTTCCAGGATTTCAATGCCAATTAGATTTGCCGAAAGGAATTCCGCGGGTCCTGCCGACCATGCGTGTGAATGGGTTCTCATAAAGCCCCTGAACGAGCCGTCGCGCCAGCTTCCGTTTTCATACCATTCCTCGAAGCAGGACGATTGTCCGGCCATGCGGTCTCCCCAGCGATCGCGTACCAGGTCCAGTGCGAGATCGAATCGGCCTGCTTTTGCCAGCGCCTTGAGTACAGTCAGGCAGAAGTAAGGCTGGGCTTCAGTGTAGTTTAGGTTTTTAGCTTCGTAAAAATTATGAATAATTTCGGCGGCGGTTTTTTGATCGCAGAGACCAAAGAGGATCGGAATAAAATTTCCGTGTTCGCTTGTTTTTTGGGAATGTGTACCATCATGGAAACCATCGGCAATACGCCCGTGTTCCTTATCATAAAAGCGCGGTATAAAATTTTCTTTTATTCTGCCGGCTGCGTCGCGTACAAGATCGGTCATAAAATGATCTCCAATTAAACCGGCCATTTTTTCCGCTGTCCGCAAAGCGCCGTAAAAAATCGCGTTGAGGCAGGCGTTCTCGCCGCGGCGATCTATCGGCGCCCAGTCCATCAGATTCCAGTAGGGTATTTCGTTCAATAGCCCGTTTTCGCCTGCGTAGGGAAGGAAGGCCTGGATCAGCCTGACTATGTGCGGGTAAAAAAAATGAATCCATGAATCCTCCCCGGTGTACATATAATGGTTCCAGACCGCCATTGCCCACCAGAGCGAATAATCCGGTATTATGCGCTGCCAGGCCGGCGATAAAGTATTTGTCATGTTGTCAAGGAAGCCTGTAGGTTTTTGGCACCAGCCTGATTGCCTTATAAATTTTGCCGGTAGCCGGGTATCTCCAAAGCAGGCGTAAATGCCGCCCAGGGTTACCGCCGAAACGTCGCCCAGCCACTGGCCCTGTTCGCGCCACGGCGTATCCATTATATATTCATTGGAACAAAGGGTAATCGTATAGCGGCACATTTTATAGACAGCATTAAGTTTTTTATCTGCACTTACAAAAGAACCCTTGTCTTCAAAAGGATAGGTTGTGACAAGGGCGCGCACGAAATTTATTTTTACATCGTTAAAACAATAGCCAAAGCGTAACCGTACGTATCGGAAACCGCGCCAGGCGAATGTGCGGAAGTATTGTTTGCCGTTTTTAAAATAAAACCGGCAGGCGAAATTCCCTTCGATTGCGTTGTTAAAAAAACCGTCCACTAGTCTCTCGGCAAAGCCTATGTCAACATAACCGCCGGCCTGTGTCTCCAGCTCAAGTTCAAGATAAGCCGTTACTTCCTGTCCAAAGTCCAACTGTATACACGGATCATAGATGCCGTCAAATATGCCGTCCATGTGGTTTGTGCTATTGCATATTATCGCCGGGCCGCTGCCGTTAAGCAGGTTTTTTTCATTCCTGACAACCGAATATTTTACCGGCCGCCCCAGAGTGGAAAGACAAACGGATAAGTCCTCACCGCGTATACGGTTTTCCAGGCATATACATTCTTCCGCCATGACTCCGGCGGGCAGGCAGCGGGTCTCCCGCATAAAGGGAATGTCCCGCGGTTGGAGACTGCTCCACGGCATTACCGCGGGCGGCACATCGGTTTCGTTCTTTAAAACAGCCGCGTTTTTCCAGCCGCTGTCGTCAAAGCCTCCGAGTTCCCAGCCTGCCGGATATTTTCGCATATCTAAAAATTCCTGGTACGGAAAATCCTTGTTCATCCTGAAAAAATATGTTTTATCTGACCAGGCATTGGCACGGACAGCTTTCCACTGCCCGTCCGTGCAAAGGACAGTTTTTCCCGCGTTGTCAATCAGTTCGGCAAGAAGGCCGCCCCTCATGTCATTCCCTGACGCAGTATAGGCGGCAATTACGGCAATGCAGTTTAATCCTTTTGTTAAAAGACCGTCCATTTTCCGCACGTCGTAATATTTAAAATAGGGCTGGGACATAGGCGATCCGTCGCCGATCAGGAGGCCGTTCAAAAAAAGCCGGTATCTGGTTTCCGCTGCAATACAAAGTTCATAGCCTTCGCCGGTGGCTTCCATTTCAAATTTTCTTCGAAAAAAATAATATCTGTTCGGCTCCTGTCCGCAGTCGGCCGGCCATATCCATTTGGCGGCCCATTTTTTTTGCGGCGGGAAATATTTTGTCGTTAAGTTTTCTTTCATAAACAAACTCCTTCCGTGTTTATTGTGTTATAATAATATATTATGCGCAATGTACTTATGTTCATGGTGGATCAGCTAAATTATAAGTGTCTTGGGCACCGGGGTCATCTCGATGTAAAAACTCCGAATCTGGACGCACTCAAAAAAGACTCGATAGATTTCACACACGCCTATGTTGCCAATGCGTTCTGTGTCCCCAGCCGCATAAGCTGCCTGACAGGCCTATACCCCTGGATGCACCGCGAATATGGTTTTCATGGGTTGATTGACAGTGACTGCCCCTCAATGGCGCAGGTCTTTGGCCGCAGCGGCTATACAACCGCGCTTACCGGCAAGGCCCACGTAAACCCGATGGGTGAATTGTTGGGTTTTGATCACTTCATCCCAACGCTGCCGGAGGACATAATTTTTTCGACAGACCCTGGCGTAAATTTCAAAACTTATTCCGAAGCCAATGGCTTCGTCTTTCCGACAGACCAGAACCACGGCGGCGACGCGTTTGCACCCCTAAAGGAAAAACGTACATCTCTGCAGCGTGGCGCCGGCACAACCATAGGTCTTTCCCATTTGCCGGCCGCACACAGCATTGAAAGATATACAGCCGACAAAGCCATGGAACTAATCGGGCAAAACAAAGGCAAACCGTTTTTTATACAGGTCTCGTTCGACAGGCCCCACCCGCCCCTTTCGCCATCCGCCCCGTGGGCCGATATGTATGATCCGCAGTCTCTGACTCTCGATAAACCTTACACTGATGAAGAACTTTCTGCCCTGCCGCCCCATATACAAAAAGCTTTTAAGCACTCGCCGTTCTCCATTCCGTCTGCCGGGGACAGAGACTTCAGAACGATACTTGCAATGTACTACGGATTAATCAGTCACATTGACGATGAAATAGGACGCGTGATTTCCTGCTTAAAAGAGAAGGGCCTGTATGACAATACAATACTGCTTTTCTTTGCCGACCATGGCGACATGGGCGGTTATAACGGAATGTTCAACAAATATTCAAACACCATTTTCCACGACAATATAATCCGCACACCGCTTCTGTTAAAGCTGCCCGATTCCGCCAATGCCGGTATGGAAACTGACTCCCTGTGCGAAACTATAGATATTTTCCCGACCTTGCTCAATCTTTGTGGAATTTCCGGTCCGCCTCTGCCCGGGCAGAATCTTATGGACCTGGTAAATGACCCCGGCGTCAATAAAAACCACGCTGCTTTTTCCGAAAGCTACGCCATCAAAACCATTATCAAAGATGACTGGAAACTTATTTACTACGTAAACGGATATACACACGAGCTTTATAATCTCAAAGATGATCCCGGTGAACGGAAAAATATTTATCCGAATTTCCAAAACGAAGAGTCCGTAAACACAGCTCGTATTATTGGGTTAAAGCAGGAAATTATCAAAAAAATGACGCCTGAGGTTTCGGAAGAAAGAAAAAATTTTATTCGTAAAATTTTTTCGCCTGTCCTGCAGAATGCAATGGAATATATGCACAAATGGGATCGTAATATCTCCGGAGGCGGCTTGTGGACAATCTGCCGGGACGATTACCGTTTGGTTGTCGTACCCTTTGACAATATCTGCAAACTGTACAGGTCCGATCCGCAAAAAGCTATTCCGGGCATCAATAAAGGCTATATACCATATGATGACTTACCGCGCATGGATGCTTTATTGAACGAGCTGATCAACTTTATCGCTACTTCGATCCGTCCGGTTTCGCTGATGAGCGGCAGCCAGGGCGACTGGGACGCCATGCTGCAAACGAAGGGACAGGGCTTGGTGTAGATTTTATTTAACCTTTGATGGAACCAATCATTACTCCTTTAATGAAGTATCGTTGGATGAATGGATAAATTGCCAAAACAGGAAGAGAAGCGACTACAATAACTCCATACTTGACAGATTCCGCGATTCTCTGCTGCAGGCCGATAGAATCAATATCTGTAAAATCCGCCTGAAGGCTCTGACTGGCTATTAGGATATCACGCAGAACAAGTTGCAGCGGAAAATATTTTTGATCACTCAGGTAAATTAACGCGGTAAAAAAGCCATTCCATTGGGCAACCGCGTAGTAAAGTGTAATTACAGCAGTAACCGCCTTTGATAACGGCAGGACAATCTGAAAAAAGAACCTCTGATTGCTGCAACCGTCCATAAAGGCCGCTTCCAGTAGTTCATTTGGAATACTGCTTTCAAAAAAACTCCTGGTGATAATCATGTTATAAACCGATACCAATCCCAGGATAATTATAACCATGGGATTATTAGTCAGGTGCAGGCTTTTAACAACAAGGTAGGTGGGAATGAGCCCTCCGCCAAAGTACATGGTAAAAATATAAATCAACATCAGCGGCCTGCGGCCAACCAAATCCTTTCGTGAGAAAGAATAGCCGGCCATCAATGTAACAATTACCGAAAATACCGTACCAAATACAGTATAAAGAATCGTATTCCGGTATCCGTTCCAGATACGGCTGGTTTGGAAAATTCTGCTGTACCCTTCAAAACCTATATCAATAGGGTAGAACATTACCTTGCCTGTATTAACATAATCCGGCCCGCTGATCGAAGCTATTATTATAAAATATAGCGGATACGCAACTATAAGAAGAATTACAACAAGAAGTACCGTAACTGTAATATCAAATAATTTGTCAAAACCGGTATTGTTTGTTTTATCCATATATCACCACACACTCGAACCTGTAAGTTTATCGGCGATCTTGTTTACCAATACAAGCATAACTACATTAATAATATTGTTAAAAAGACCGATAGCGGTCGAATAACTGTATTGAGCGCTTAATATTCCGATTTTGTAAACATATGTTGAAATAATTTCGGATGCGGCTATATTAGCATCAGTCTGCATAAGAAACGCTTTTTCAAAACCAACACTAAGTATACGGCCTACGTTTAGTATTAATAAAATCACCATTGTCGGAACAATTGCCGGCAGGTCGATGTGCCATATACGCTGGAGTTTATTAGCGCCGTCCACTATAGCTGCCTCATGCTGTTCCTGATCCACATTCGAGAGAACCGCGATGTAAATAATTGAAGACCATCCGGTTGTCTGCCATACACCCGACCATACATAAATGCCTGCAAAAAGATCGGCTCGTCCCATGAATAATATCGAATTTCCCCCCAGCATTTTAATGAACTGGTTGATAACACCGCTCCTGGGTGACAGGAAGACCATTAATATACCGACCATTACTACAGTTGATATAAAATGCGGAGCATAAGTTGTTGTCTGTACGATTTTTTTTAAGCCATTGCTTGGTGAATAATTCAGAAGAAGGGCAAGTATTATTGGTATTGGAAAACCGGCGACAAGGCCGTAAAGACTCAGGACAAGTGTATTTTTTAACAAAGTCCAGAAATGGTATGACTCAAAAAACCGTTTAAAATGAGTAAGGCCGACCCACGGGCTTCCCCAAATACCAAGGTTTGCAGTAAAATTTTTAAAAGCAATCTGGATGCCGTACAGCGGTATATAATGAAAAATAACAATGTAGGCAAATGAAGGCAGGAGGAAAAGGTACAGCATATAATTTTTCTTTATATCAAGCCAATTATTTTTTGACTTCATGTTGCCGCCTTCAACCAGATTAATATTATTTTATTGAATCACTTAATAATTATATATCAGAAAAAAATATTGTCAATCATTTTTTTTATTTAACCGGATATTAATGAATTAATTTTTTTTATTTTTTCTCTTCTGCAATTTCTCCCGGTGTTTTTCCGGTAATCTGCTTGAATTTTCTAATGAAACTGGACGGATGGTTATATCCCAATTTTCCTGATACATCAGTAACAGTCCTCGATGAATCCTCAAGCAGTTTTTTAGCATAATCGACTTTAAGACGGTCTATATATTCCATTAGTGTTAATCCCATTCTTGTTTTGAACTGATGGCTGAAATTGGATGCTGAGATACCGAACTCTGCAGACAGCCATTTGATTGAAAAATTCGGATCACAAAAATGATTATCTATATATGTGATCATGTCATTCATGGCGGGAGCATTTGTTTTTTCTATTGCTGATATATCTTTTATTACTTCATCGCATAATGATTTTATAATTATTACAAGATCATCCCGATTTTCACAAGAGAGTCTGTCTGCAATATATTTATAGTGATCATAACGCCAATTAGTATATGTTGTACTCATAACATTAAAAATTGTATTTATAATTTCGTAACAAATACAATTTACAGCAAACTGGTTTCCGGCATATGGCTGGATTTGGCGTATCAGGGCGCTTACTGTAAATTCAATTAGGTTTGGTTTTTTTTGTTGAATTGCGTCGCCCAGAGCGTCCAGTTCCTGAGCTATAAACCAGTTAGGATTTTCCGGAATAGCATTATCGGGTTCCGGGAATATAAAGTTGCCATGTTCATGGATTCCCCTTGCAATATATGTATTTTTAGCCTGTATAAAAGATTCCTTGAGTAATTTAATAGAATCCACTATATTACCTGCTGCTGCTTCCGCCTGAATGCCGTTATTTTTAAACTCATCCAGAATAAAATCCATATCTTCCGCCAGCTTTCCCTCGCTGGCGTTCTCCGTGGAACAGACAATAGCGAAAATATTTCTGTCCGGGAATTCGATAACATAGGAAAATAAACGGTTTGCAAAAATTGACTGTATCTTTTTTTTAAGTGAATTTTTTAATTCGGGCGGAAATTGCAATATACACATATAAAGTACCCTGTAATAAGGGCCTGGCAATAATTTGGAAATTTCTGTCAATTCGCCGGAATTTTCTATTTCTGAACTTTTTAACAGGTGGAAAAACAATTGTTCCCTGGAATATACCAGACTTGTATCGGACAGTTCATTTAAATACGCGCTGACAATATCAAGTTCATTAGAATAACGGGCCGAATCTAGTTTCTGGTTATCAACCAGACCTGTAAGTTTCCTGATTGGTTTGTAATTGTAATAAATCATTACCAAAGCCGCGGCAGAACATACAATTATAACGCAAAACATTATAAAATAAAATTGTCTCTGGAGAGATAACACCTGCTGCAGCATGTCATTTACCGGAGCAATCGTATAATATGCAATATCCTGTTGATTTGACTTGATTTTAAAAATGAATATTTCGTTTCTGTCAAATTCAAAACGGTTCCATAATCCTTCATTTAATGACGGAGATTGGCTGTTATATACATTGATAATTTCCGGATAATCCAGTGGTTTTGAATAATATAAAACATTGTCATCAGCAGTTATTACATTTGTTAAACATGAATTAAATTGAATATCTCCAATCAAACGCTGTACGGTCTCCTTTTCTATGAGGAAAATCATTGCTCCGATTTTCTGGCCCGAAATATCTTTGACCGGATTTATATAGGTAATCAGCTCTGCAGAACCGCCGCCAAAAAAACTTACCGGCTGTGACGGCAGCCATACCGGCTGTATCAAATCATTAATTGCTTTACGTACCCACGGTTCTGTTAAATTTTCATATATATAAATTTTATCTAATAAAATATCTGGCTTGTATGTCCCTTCGGGTGAATATACAATGTTCTCATCGCTGGGCCAGTAAAAAATTTGTTTTATAAAAGAATTGATATTTGCAAAAATCCTGAGACTTGAAATGATGTCATAAAAAGCTACCGGACTGTTTTTATAATACTCAGTGTTAAAAACAGGGTTTCTTCCAGCCTGTATTGTAAAATCACGCAGTTGCTGGATTTGAATATCCAAATTAGCCTGCAATTGATACGGAAGCCTAGTATTCATGTCAAGAATATCTTCAGTATATTTTTTTATAATATATCCGTCCATTATCCAGCCTAACAAAAATACAGGAAATAAAAAAATCAAGATGTAGGATATTATTAATTGTATCAGTAATTTTTTCTTTTTAAACCACTGCATTTAAAATCCTTCAATTTCCGCTAATCATGTTCATTTTTGATTTATAATGATTCAAAATCAGTTAATATCCGTCATATAATCAAGATTGACAACATGTTTTATTATAATATGCTTTTATTTGATATACAATCAAAAAATTATTAAGGAGAAACAAATGTTGCAAAAAAAAGCATTTTTTTCGGGATTGCCGCTTGTGTTATGCGTCATCCTGGCCGCACCGTGTTTTGGCGGAGGGCAAAGCGGTTCTGTTTCGGGAGGAGCCGGAAAAGCCGGTCCTAACCCCAATATGAATCTGACAGGTTTGCCTATTGTAAAGGATAAGGAAACGTATACTATTGCCTGGAACAGGAATACCCTGTCACAAAACAATATGCCGGAAAAAGAACCTGTTATAAAGGCAATACGCGATACTAACATCCAAATTGACTGGGTAGAAATTCAAAACGCCAACTGGAATGAAAGAATAAGTATTATGCTGGCTTCAGGTGATGTTACAGATGCAATTGTAAGGCCGCCAGCCGATCTTCTGATGCAAAATTTGCCGCAAATGGTTGATCTAACTGACCTGATACAACCATATTCTCCAGTGCTTTCAAATTTTCTAAAAAATCGGCCAGATGTAAAATCTCTTATAACTGCGCCTAATGGCCGTATTTACTGTTTCCCAGGGGGATCAGAAGCTTTTTGGTCAAAAACAGTTGATTGTTTATTCATTAACAAGTCCTGGCTGGATGCCGCGAAACTGCAGGCTCCGTCCACAACTGATGAATTTTACAATGTATTAAAATATTTTAAAGAAAACGACATGAACGGTAATGGCGACAAAAATGATGAAATTCCATTTGCATTCTGCCAGGCTGATGCACAGTCTACTCTCAGATCAATGTTCGGCTCATTTGGCATTCTTGATAATCTGGAGCATCTCCAGATAATTAATGATGTTGTAACATTTACTCCGTCAAGACCGGAGTTTCTGGATGCTCTGCGGTATTTTAACAAGCTTTATACCGAAGGATTGATGGATGAAGAAGGATTTAGTCAATCTTCACAGCAATATACTGCCAAAGGCAGGGAAAATCCCGCAATATACGGCAGTTTACTTGCAAATGTTCAGGGAAATATTATAGGAATAGATAAACTTGATGATTATATTCCTGTTGCACCTCTTAAAGGCCCGAATGGAAAACAACTATGGAACCAGGCCCGTGATACGGGACTTGCAATAGCAGGTTTTGTTATTACCAATAAATGTAAAAATCCTGAAACTCTTGTACGGTGGTACGATTATGTAAACAGTTCATTGCAGATGGTGACCGAATGGGAAAATGGTCCAGAAGGTTTGGCTTGGGAATATGATAATTCCGGCAGATGGATGAATATTATGGATAATGTTCCTGCCGGCAGTTCATGGGGTGAGTACAGGCATACACTCGGCCCGGGATCCGGCGGTCCTCAATGCGCTCAAATCTATGACTGGAACAATCCAAGTGTCCGTAATATTTCAGATCAAAATACATTATTAAAAATTGCCTCTCTGCAGTTATGTGAACCTTTCCTGCCGGTAAAAATATTACCAATGGGCCTTGAAGAAGCCAATGTTATTCAGGATCGCGCCATATTATATGCTGATATAAATCCTTATGTTATGAACTTCATTGCAACATCAGTAATGCATGGCGTTACCGACGCACAATGGAATGAACATCTCCGCAACTGTGAAAGATTGAATGTTTCACAGTATGCGCAATCTTATCAGCGGCTTTACGACATGTCCAGAAGATAAAAATTGACTGCAAGAAAAAGATTTCTGGACACTTTAAATTTCAAAAAACCCGGCGACCGTCTGCCAATGGTGGAATGGGCGCCGTGGTGGAGTAAAACAACAGACCGGTGGAAAACCGAAGGACTTCCGGACAACCTGAATAATGAAGAAATTCAGGAGTACTTCGGCCTTGATCCCATGATATGCGTCCATGCCATTGGTACAGTCGGAATGCCGCAGCCTGCATATCATGGGGGACCGGTTGTATTGGATATGGACTCTTATAACGCATTGCGCCCTGGCCTTTTTCTGGATGAAATGATTGACGCTGTAATTTCCAGGGTCAGAAAAATCAAACCAAAACATGACAGGGGTGAAATCATTGTGCGGTTGTGGCTGGATGGTTTTTTCTGGTTCCCAAGGAAAATGCTGGGTATTGAATCGCATATGTATGGTTTTTATGATCAGCCGGACCTGATTCATAAAATGAACCGGGATTTAACAGAATTTAATCTGCGTGTAATTAAAAAACTATTTCCTGTATTGAAACCTGACATGGTTGGGTTTGCCGAAGATATGTCGTATAATAATGGTCCAATGCTTTCCGAAGATATGTTTAATGAATTCCTGCTTCCATATTATCAACAAGTGATACCAGCTATAAAGATTAATGGTGGTAAAGTGCTTTGTGACAGCGATGGTGATATTACACATCTCCTTCCATGGATGCGCAGAGCCGGTATTGAAGGCGTGTACCCGCTGGAACGCCAGGCTGGAGTTGACCTTGTACGCCTGCGCCGTGAATATCCGGACTTCTTGTTCATGGGCGGTTACGATAAAATGGTTATGTCTCTTGGCATGGAAACGATGCGCGCCGAATTTGAACGGTTGCTGCCTGCAATGCGCACAGGCGGATATATCCTGTCTGTTGATCACCAAACGCCGCCCGGTGTATCGCTGGAACAATATCGGAATTATCTGTCCCTATTGCAGGAGTATTCTGAAAAAGCTGTTATTGTGCATGAATCAATGAAACAAGTCAACTGAGGATAGGTATGAATACCCTGTTCACCGGCAGGCAGCGCGCCTATACAGACAGTTTCCCGAGTAAAGCGGAACTTATCTGGCTGCCGGGTGTTACTTATTATGATAATCCTCAAAATGCTTTTGTGTTCTTTACACGGGATTTTTCACTTAAAAAGGAAGCTCAATCCGTAAATGTAAAAATTTTTACGGATTCACGCTATATGCTCCATGTCAATGGTCATTATATTGGACGGGGGCCATGCCGCAGTGATCCAAGATGGCAGTATTATGATATTCACGATGTCACAGAACATATCCATGCCGGTGAAAATACTGTTGGCGTACTTGTTCTCTATTATGGTTATGGTACGGGACAGTCCATACCGCGTATTCCATGTTTATGTGCAGAAATCGAAATAAATTATTATGACGAAATTGATATTCTGCCGACCGACAAGTTATGGAAATGTATAAAAGCTGAATGTTATAAGAGCGGGCCTCGTGTTAACGGTCGCCAGGGGCCCATGGAAATATTTGACGCCAGATTATATCCGCAAAATTGGGCATCGCCGGGTTTTAACAGGAATGGCTGGGAAGACGCCGCCAGTATATGGTTACGGGACAGACATCCGTTTTATCATATTACAGAGCGTACTATTCCTCTGCTGCGTGAAGATATATTTGACGCGGGGAAACCTGTTTACATTGCATCCATCCAAACCGATGTAGCGGTGTCCATGAAGCCGGACACAGACGGCGTTCATGATATTTTCTCTACAATCAGGACCGACCTGAATCAGCTTTTGTTTCCGGACGCAGAAGTTTTAAATAAAAAAAATTGTTTGACTGTGCCCCGTGCCAATGTGTTTCTCTATGATTTTAAAAAAATCCATGCCGGATATCCTATACTTGAGGCAGCCGGGGAATCCGGCGCCATAATTGATGTTGTATATGCTGAATATATTTTTGACGGTAAAATTACTTTTCATGAACATAACCGCCCGGCTGATCGGTTTATTTTACGCCAGGGGCGCAACAGTCTGGAAACGGCTTTTGGATGGAAAGCATTCCGGTATTTACTGCTTATTATACGCGGCAGCGCATCAATTATAGATATAAAAGTGCGCTCCCGGCGTTACCCGTTGGTACAGACAGGATCCTTTGAATGCAGCAATGACACACTGAATTTTATCAGAGATATTTCCTTAAATACAATAAAGATATGCATGCAGGACGGGTTCGTCGATTCACCAAGCCGCGAGCAGCAGCAGTGGATAGGAGACGGAAGATGGCAGGCAATCATAGCCTGGCAGCTAAGCCCGGACAGACGTTTGCAAAAAAAACTTCTGGAACAGATAGGTCAATCACAGGACTGGACCGGAATGGTTAAGGCCAGGCATCCGGATGATCACAATAATATACCGCCGATTCCGTCTTTTGGTTTGGCATGGGTTAATGCATTCGCAGATTATGAACTTTATACCGGAGACAGCTCAATGATCATCCCATGGTGGCCGAATTTAGTTGCACTCATGCGCTGGTTCACTGCCTATGAAGATGAAAACAATATGCTGACTGATGTTCCGCACTGGAGTTACATCGACTGGGGTGAAAGTGATACTAACCGGGGCGGTATTGTATGTGCGTTAAACCTTATGTACATAGAAGCAATGCATTCGATGACATATATGGCTGGACTTATACATGCAAATGATTTTGCAGAATATTATACTCACAAAGCAAAGATACTGGCTGCCGCAGTAAGGGAAAATCTTTGGGATGATGAAAATGGTTTTTACTGTGACTGTCTGGTTAATAAAGAGCTTAGTCCCAAAGCCAGTGAGCCTGCCAATGCACTGGCCCTGCTCTTCCTTCACAATAAGAATGACGAACGAGCCAGGCGGATTATCGAAAAAATATTCATAAAGCAGGATGCGGGAACCCGGTCTTATGTACGTACATCTCCGTATTTACAAACTTATACAGCGCGTGCCCTTAAAAAACATGGCCGATCTGATACCGCTTATGCCCTGTTAAAAAAGAACTATCATACCATGGTTTCATCAAAGGCTGTATCTGCATGGGAACGCTGGGAAATAAAAGGAGAAGCGCCCGACAGTGCAAGCCACGGCTGGTGCGCGCAGCCATTGATTTTTTTCAACGAAGTTATACTTGGCATCAAGCCGCTCACAAGCGGATTCAAAACATTTGAATTTTCACCTGATCTGCTGGATCTGCCATATGCAAAAGGTATCATACCTACACCCTATGGACTTATAACGGTAGAATTGTCACGTGACGCATCAGGCAATACAGAAGCCAAAATATGTTCACCGGAAGGCGTCCAATGCATACGTCATATATACAGGGAGTTTGAACAGGGAGGAATAAAATGAACGTTATAAATATTCTTGTCGATAGTATGAACCGGCGTTTTCTGGGAACTTACGGCTGCAGTTCAGGGGTTACTCCCAACATGGATCGTTTTGCCAAACGGGCCGCGGTATTCGACAATCATTTTATCGGAGCTGCACCCTGTATGCCTGCCCGAAGGGAACTGATGACAGGAAGACAGGAATTTTTTTGGCGGGGGTGGGGCCATCTCGAGCCATTTGATGATCCAATTGCCGCTGAAGCCGCCAAAACAGGTGCTGTCACAGCGATTGTCACGGATCATTACCATTACTGGGAAAAAAGCGCACATGGTTATCTGGAACATTTTCAGGGATCCAGATTTATCCGGGGACACGAAACCGATTTTTTGAATACGGATAATATTAACGATATTCCTGACTGGGCAGCCAGCATTGATAAAAAGGGACGCGCGGGACGCGGTAAAAAATACTACAACAATGTCAAGGATTTTAAGAAACCGCAAGATTTTTTTGCTCCAAAAACCATTACCGCTGCCTGTGACTGGCTTGATAAAAATCATACGCATGACAAGTTTTTTCTCTGGCTGGAATGTTTTGATGCGCATGAACCTTTCCATGTTCCAGAACCTTATAAATCCATGTTCACAAAAATCACAGGCGAAGGCATGACAGTTTGGCCTCCGTATCAGGTTGGATACCACGGGCATAACGATGAATTCTGGAACAATACCTCGCCAGATGAAATTGAGTACATTAAGGCACAGTACCTTGGCAAACTCTATATGGTTGATGAATTTTTGGGAAAACTGTTTGACAAACTGGATGAACTGGATTTATGGGATGACACAGCGGTTATCCTTACAACCGATCACGGACATGAACTGGGCGAAAAGGAACGTTTCGGCAAACAGCCGCCCATGTATGACCTCTCCGCTCACATTCCGCTGATGATATGGCATCCAAAGTACCCGGGGCCCAAACGCATAAGCGCGCTGACCACAGCCATTGACATATACCCGACCATTCTTGAAATGCTTGACGCTGCTGAAATTAAATCTCCCCATGGCCGATCTTTGCTTCCATTGCTTTCCGGGAAAACAACCGAACACCGCGATGCCGTAGTTTACGGCTGGTTCGGCTGCGGCGCCATGCTGACTACCAAAGAATATTCATATTTTTCTTCATGGGACAACGATGTACCGCTGTACTGGTATTCAGCAATGTATTCATCTCCCAGTCCGGATATCACATCCGGGAAATACATACCGGGTGTTAACTCTCCTGTCTGGAAAATCCCCGTTAAGGGCGAGCCGGTTTTTCCGGAGATGCTGTTTGACCGGCGCAGTGACCCGGAGCAAAAAATGAACCTGGTCAAAGAGCGGCCGGAGATCGTCAAAATGATGAAGGAAAAACTTGTAAAACTGATGCTTGAACAGGGTGTGCCGGAAGAACAGTTTGCGAGATTGAGACTGACCGGTTTTTTACCTAATTAAGGAACATAAATGACAAACCGTGAACGTATACATGCTATTTTATCTTATGAACAATACGACCGGATGCCTATTGTGGATTTTGGTTTCAATCCAGAGGCTCTGGAAACCTGGCGTGAGCAGGGACATTTGACAGACGAAGACCTGATCAACTGCGGGGACGGCGGCTCCGGTCAAAAATCCATTGAGAAAAAGATAGGGTTTGATTTTAACTGGCAGGGATGCCTTAGACCGATTCCGGATACCAGGTTATTGCCGCATTTTGAACGTAAAGTGATAGCGGAATTTCCGGATGGGATTAAACATATTATTTCTGCCAACGGAACAATTGAAGGTATTAAAGAAGGTATCCACTGTATACCGCAGGATATTGGAACATTGCTCAATTGCCGCAAGGATTGGGAAGAACTTTTTTTGCCAAGACTACAGTATTCCGCAGAAAGAATTTCCGGACTTGTTAAATCAAATATGCCCAGGGAACGGGAAAAGCTTCAGGATCCGCGCGGGCTTCACTGCGGCAGCCTGTATGGTTTTATCCGCAATATGACCGGAGTACAGGAGCTTGCTTATCTGCAGGCCGATGATGAAGATCTATTTTATGAAATTATCAATACAGTAGGCGATCTGTGTTTCAGCGTAACAAAAGCCGCGTTGGAAACAGGTTTTGAATTCGATTACGCGCATTTTTGGGAAGACATTTGTTTTAAAACCGGACCGCTTGTAAATCCGCAATTGTTTGCTGATAAAGTTGGGCCGCATTATAAAAAAATAACTGATCTGCTTCACCAATATGAAATTAAGTTTGTTTCTCTGGACTGCGATGGCTTTATCGAATATTTGATCCCTGCATGGCTTGAAAACGGAGTCAATGTTATGTTCCCGTTGGAAGTCGGCACCTGGGGCGCCAACCTCGGCGATTTACGAAAAAAATTCGGCAGGGAACTGCTGGCTGTCGGAGGGATGGACAAAAAGGTTTTCACATTGCCCGGCGGGTTTGGCGCCATCGACAGGGAAGTCGAAAAGATGCGCCGGTTCGCTGACCTTGGCGGTTACATTCCCTGCCCCGATCACAGAATTCCTTCAAATGCAATTTGGGAGAATGTGCGATATTATTGCGATAAAATGCGGGAAACATTCAAATAGATGGAAACTTGTTTACCGCAGCTGCTTGCCCAGGTTCTTAAAAACCTTGTGATCGACCTGGGTGCCGTTAACGTACAAAACTTCACGGGCCGCCTTGTTTCCAAAGGCCGCGCATTCTGAAAGGTTTTTGTCCTTAATCCAGGCTGAGAGGAAGGCCGCGCAAAAAGCGTCCCCGGCGCCTGTTGTCTCAAGCGGAATAACCGGAATGGTTTCTTCCCTAAATATGTTGCCGCCCGCGAAAACAATGGCGCCCCTTATTCCCAGTTTTACTGTCAGAACCGGAAATATATCGTTGGCTGTAAAATCCTTAAAAAGGCTGATGATCTCCGGGCCCAGGCCTTCCGCGGGCTGGCTCCTGTTTTCTTCCTGCTGTTCCCGGTCTTTGCTAAGCGCGCGGTAAAAAGCTTTGGCCTCATCTTCGTTCATAAAAATTATAAGCGGATAGGCCCGCGCGTAAGTAATGATCTCCGCTGCCCGTTCGTACGCGAGACCCGCGGCGCTGAGGTCCAGCGCAACCGCTGTCCCGTACTTGTCAGCCAGCTCAAGAATATGGACGACCAGTTCTTTTCTGCCGAGTAAAAAACCGTCAAGCACAACAACCTGGGCCCGCTTTATTGTTTCTTCGTCAACATCGGCTGCTGTAAGTTCCATCGCGGCGGATGGAGAAGCTGCGATTTTTGTCCGGCCGTCAGGCAGCTGTATGATAAGGCAGATACCTGACGGGGTATTTTTTTCAACAAGTATAGTATCTGTTCCGGCTTCCTCCAGCTGTTCCTCAAAAAGCTGGCCGAACTGATCGAATTGTTTTATTTCTTTTCGGATTTGGGAATCCTCATTCTCCCGGTCTGCTGCAGGAGCCGCGCCCAGAGCGCCGATAAAACCGCTTTTTATCCCAAGACAGCCGGCTATCTTCGCCACGTTTGCCGCCCCTCCCCCGGAGCAGACGGTAAATTCCGGCAGAACAGAGAGTATGTCCCTCATTTTATCCATTGAAATGTGCTGGACATTTTCGTCCAGATTAAAATGCCGGTCGATTCCTTCTTCACCCTGGGTAAAAATATCAACCATAGCATTCCCTATGCAGAGAAGTTCCAAATCGTTATCGGCCATTGGCAATAATTATCCTTATTTGGGCAGGGCGATTATATCTTTTAGACCTGGATTTTTTACCAGATCGGATTTTAACCCCTCGGCCCTTCCCTTGTTTTTATAACCCCGCAGCTGGAATGTGTAGATAAAGTTGGTATGTACATCGTAGGTTCCGGCTATCAGGGCGTATGTGTCTTCGGTCATTACCAGTTCCTCGTCGGTGGGAATAATAAAGACCGGTATTTTTGACTCTGGTTTGGAAATCAGGGTTTCCGCGTTTCTGGTCATGGCTGTTTTATTTTTATTTTCATCAAACACTATGCCGATACCTTCAAGGCCCGACAGGATCTTTTTACGCATAAACCAGGCGAACTCACCGACTCCTGCCGTAAGAACAAGCGCGTCAACGCTTCCCAGCGCGGCCCAATACGCGCCGATGTATTTTTTTACCCTGTGGGCTTCTATATCCTGCGCAAGTTCCGCGCGTTTGTCGCCTTTTTGCACTGCGGCTTCAATGTCGCGTCTGTCGGTCAGACCGCCGGTGAGTCCCAGGAGACCTGATTTTTTATTAAGCGCGCTTTCCACTTCCTGCGCGCTCATTCCGGTTTTGCGCATTACATAAAACGGCAGCGCGGGATCCATGTCGCCGGAACGTGTACCCATTACCAGACCTTCCAGGGGTGAAATGCCCATTGAAGTATCAAACGAAACTCCGTTCTTTACCGCGTTTACAGAAGAACCGTTGCCCAGGTGGCATATTATCAGATTGGTTTTGAACGGGTCTTTCCCGAGCAGCACAGCCGCGCGTTTTGCCGTGTAGAGAAAGCTTGTGCCGTGGAAACCGTAGCGCCGCACCTGGTATTTTTCGTACCATTCCCAGGGCACCGCGTAAAGATATGATGAAGGCGGCATGGTCTGATGCCAGGCCGTGTCCATAATGGCGCAATGCGGAACATCCGGCAGAATTTTTTTAGCAGCCTCAATTCCCATAATGTTCGCGGGATTGTGCAGCGGGCTCATTTCCTTCATCTCATTGAAAGCTTTCATTGCCGCGTCATCCACAATTACGCTTTTTGTGAATTTATCGCCGCCGTGAACCACCCTGTGGCCGACCGCTTTGATGACGCTCATGTCTTTTAAAACGCCCGCCCTGGGATCTGTCAATGTTTTTACTATTAAATCAACCGCGTCCGTATGGGTCGGGCAATCGTGGGATGCGGTATATTCATCGCGGCCCATTGCACGGTGTTTGATGAATGATTCACCCTGTGTTACCTTCTCCACCCCGCCGACCGCCAGTACATCCTGGGTATCCCAATTGAACAACTGATATTTAACCGAAGATGAACCGCAGTTCAAAGTCAGAATAACCATATAAACCTCACCTTAACTCTGTCATTAATATATTCTATAATAAAATAATCCAAATTTAAAGGCATCAGATTGCTGATTACGGAGGCATAAAAATGGGATACAAAGTAGAAATCGGGATTTCAAATAAACATCTTCACCTTAGTGAAGCGGACCTGGCCAAACTGTTCGGGGCCGGACATAAACTTACTGTAAAAAAAGAACTCAAGCAGCCGGGACAATTTGCCGCGGAAGAACAGGTCGATGTTACAGGCCCCAAAGGTACACTCAAGGGCCTGCGCATTCTGGGCCCCTGCCGCAAAGAGACCCAGGTTGAACTTGCCATGACTGACGCCAGAACAATAGGCCTCACCCTGCCTGTCAGGGAATCCGGAGTCCTTGACGGTTCTCCCGGCGTAAAACTAATCGGTCCGGCCGGCGAAGTCCAGCTTTCCAAAGGCGCCATAATCGCCCTGCGCCACATTCACCTTTCCAATGCACAGGCAAAAGAAGCCGGCCTTAAAGACAAGGATTGGGTAACCGTAAAAACTTCCGGCACCAGGCCCCTTATTTTTGAAAAAGTCCTTATACGGTCAGGCGACGGCCACATCAACGAAATGCACGTAGATACCGATGAAGGCAACGCTGCCGGTTTGCAGAACGGCGACCAGGTAGAAGTTATCTAAAGCCTTTTTTAGCGGCATCCATGCCGCCTGCATCCGTGCAAATATTATAACAACTCGGATCTTCCGGCGTCCCTGATTTGCTTTACTATGTCCTGGACTTTCTGGGTCTCCCCTTTCCTTGCGATCAGGGCTGCTTTGGGTCCGCCGTCTTTGCCTGTCCGTATTACTACAATCAGATCATCAACGTTTACCATCGCGACCGGAATGTCGGAATCCACAAAACTGTTTTTACTGTCAATGTTAAAAATCTCTGAATCGCCGGCAACAGAAGCCGGACCGGTTTGACTTTGCCTGGACAGCAGGTCCGCGTAAACATCCCAGCTTCCCACGTCAACCCAGTCAAAACCGGCTTTAACCATTACAGTTCTGCCGCATTTTTCCGCGATGGCGTAGTCGAAAGAAATTTTTTGTGTGTCCCTGTATGCGTCCGGTAAACCGTCCCATTTATCAAGGATCCTGATTCCGTTATTAATCGAATACGATTTATTATCCGGTTCCCCTAAATTTTTTATAAAAGGCCCAATCAAATCCGGCGCGTTTTTTTTAAATTCATTCAGCATGAACTCCAGGGAAAAAGCGAACATACCGGAGTTCCAGTAGTAGTTTCCGGCTTCCAGGAATTCTTTGGCTTTTTCTATATCCGGTTTTTCCCGGAAGCTTAATACCGTGTAAACCGCCGGCTCGGGATCAGGACCAAGCTCCGGCTTTATTTTTGTGAGTCCGGAAGTTTCAATATAACCGTAACCGGTATTCGGTGTTTTAGGCTGGATTCCAAAAACCGCCATCTCATTTTGCCGCGCGAAAATTTCCGCGGCGCCGGCGTCGGCCTTAAAAATTTCCATGGGGCGGATAAGATGATCGCTTGTAAGAACGAGTATGGTTCTGTCGTGTCCCTTATTCAACAATTCTGAATACAACAGGCAGCAGACAATGGCCGGCGCTGTATTTTTTGCTTGCGGCTCCGGAATCAGTACCAGGCGTTTGCGCTGATCCTCAAGTAATAACGCGCATGTATCCGCGATGGCTGCAACATGTTCCCTGCCCGCGATTATTATGACCCTGCTGTCCGGAGATTCTTCCAATACCGAAAATGCCCTTTCAACAGAGGCGTACAGAAAGTTATTTGGACCGGTATTATTTGTGGCGCCGGTTTGCTGCGGGACAGGCAGGAATTGTTTGGGCTTTTTGGAACTGCTTGCCGGCCAGAGTCTGGTCCCCGAACCGCCGGCCAGGATGATGCAATCGTTAAAAGGCATGGGATCAGGTTAGCACGGATAAATAGGATTTAATACATATTTACTATAACCCCGAATTTTCGCTATGATTAATTTGCATGGAAATTTTACTTTTGGGCAACGAATTGCTTCACCAAAAAGCTTTGCCTGTAAAACAAATTACACCGGAATACCAGCAAATAGCCGCGGATCTGGTCCAGACTCTCCATGACGGCAGGGGGCTGGGTTTGGCGGGCCCGCAAGTCGGCCGTATGGAAAGGATCTTCGCGGTTCATATAGAAAATGATGTTCCCCGGGTTTTTATCAATCCGTCCATTATCGAAACTTCCCCGGAGACAGTCAGGTACGAAGAAGGCTGCCTTTCAATTCCGGGCCTTTACGCGGATGTTATACGGCCCCAGACCATTAAAATTCAGGCGTGGAACGAATGCGGCAAGCCTTTTACACTGGAAGTTACAGGCCTTTTGGCGCGTGTGATTCTGCACGAGTACGATCACCTGGAAGGGATGCTGTTTATCGACCGGATTCCGGAACAGAGGCGCGAAAAAATTGTGGCAAAGTACGAAAGAATCGCCATGCAGAAAGAACGCCGCCAAAAGGCCCGGTACAGGGTTTGAGGATTCTTTTTGCCGGCAGTCCGGCTATAGCTGTACCTTCGCTGACCGCATTGTCCGCAATGGATGGCAGCAGTGTACAGGTTGCCGGTGTCCTGACCAATCCCGATACTTTACACGGAAGGAAGGGAGGGGCTGTTCCTACTGAAATTTCTGCCGCCGCTTCGATCCTTTCGGCAGAACAACAGGCCAGGGGTTCGCAGCCGATAGTACAGTTAAAATTTGACAGGATTGGCGCGCAGGCAAGGAATCAAATCGCGGCTTTAAACTGCGATCTGCTTGTATGTTTTGCGTATGGCCGTATTTTTGGGCCAAAGTGTCTTTCGTTATTTAAGTTGGGCGCGATCAATGTGCATCCGAGCCTGCTTCCGCGTTACCGGGGGCCTGCTCCAATCCAGGCGGCAATTCTTGGAAGAGACAAAGAGACCGGTGTCACAATCCAGAGGATTGCTGCGGAAATGGATACCGGGGAAATTTTGGCGCAGGAGAAAATTCCGCTGAACGGAAGGGAGACTGCGGCGTCATTAAGCCTTATTGCCGCAGACCTGGCCGGCCGGATGCTTCCTTTGGTCATTAACGATTTAATGAATGGAACTCTGAAACCCCGGCCCCAGACCGGAGAAGTAATTAATTCATTCATTATTTCCAGAGAGCAGGGCCGCATTGACTGGAATTTGGCTGCCGCAGAAATTGATGCCAGGGTAAGGGCCTTTAATCCATGGCCCTTTTGTTATACCAGGTTTGGCGGCGAGGATCTTTATATATTGGAAGGATCTGTAATAGAATATGCGTATACCGGACAGCCGGCAGGTACAGTCCTGGGTATAGACAGGAATTACGGAATATTGATACAAACTGGAGACGGGACTTTTGCGGTTTCTGTCCTCCAGCGCCAGGCAAAAAAAGCTCTTGCCTGGAAATTGTTCCTCAACGGCGCCCGCGATTTTTTGGGCGCGCGGCTGGAATAGATGTTTGACCGGAATAGAGGTTTGAATGGGATTTTTTAATTTCGATCTTGACTCCATTGAAGGTTATGTTGGCAATCACCTTAGGTTATTTATTTCCATGGTGGCTGGTCTAATCGTATTTGTGGGCATTATTGCTTTGACTGTTTTTTTTATCAATGTCCGGGGCGCCGAGCAGACCATGGTTCCCAATGTGCAGGGCATGGAACTGACCGGAGCTCTGCTGGAACTTCAGGTCAAGGAACTTTATCCGCGCATTCAGCTCCGTTATACGCAGACTTCCGCCGACAAGGGGTTAATCCTGGAGCAAAGTCCGGAGGCAGGAACCATAGTCAAGGCGGGCCGCAGGATCAAGCTGGTGGTAAGCCAGGGCGCCCTTATCAACACTGTTGAAAGTTACCTTGGCCGCAATATAGATGAAGTCCGTATGGATCTGCAGACGCTTTTCGCTTCGGAAGGGACCCTTGCTCCGCCCATGCTCACACTTAAGGAACCGCTCATGTATGAGCATTCCGCCGAGCCTCCGGGAACAATTTTACAGCAGCAGCCCGAACCTGGTACAGGGATTTCCGGCCCGACCATGCTGGAACTTGTTGTAAGCACAGGCCCCGAAGAAGCTCTTGTGCGGCTGCCGAGTTTTATGGGGATGAGCCCGGATGCGGCCCTGGAACTGATTGGCCGGATCGGAATAGATTTTGTCTTTTCCATGCGGCCCGCAACAGCCGGAGAAACTCCCGGCGCCGTAGTCGGTCAGTTCCCTGCGCCGGACACGATGATTTCCGCGGAAACAAGGGTCAGTTTTACCATTGCCGCCCCTTCCAACGAGAACAGATCTTCTGTTTTTAACCTCTTTAAGTACGCTATGGCCAAAAACCCGTACCCGCTTGCGCTGCGCCTTGAAGCCCAGCTTCCCGGCGGCGAGAGGCGCCGCTTGCTGGCCACAGAATATGCCGGCGGAGAATTGACTGTACCCTACGACTTGCCTGCCGGGACAGTTCTTATCCTTTTGGTATTGAACCGCGAAGTCTACAGGGAAACCGTGGTCCGCCCTGTTGAGAGTCTTAACATTAACCAGTTGTAAGTTTACTGAAGGAGAATCTCACTGAGGCACGGAGCTCACTAAGGACACGGAGAAAAAGTGGAAATTAGAAAAGTAAAGTTAGAAAAGAAAAAGCGGTAAACAATCGAAGTGTATAAAAACTCGCAATGACTGCATACCGCTATTATTTTTCTCTGTGTACCCCGTGTCTCTGTGATCTCTGTGAGAAACTCTTTTATAAAAATTTTTTCTGTTTAATCTTTTTTAAAATACAGGAATCGTTTTATCTTGCGGGTTGGGGTTTTTTCAAAAGGTTCCTGCTGAATTTCGATGCGGTTAAGCCGCGAAAACGCGGCCAGGCGTTTGTTTACGTTTTGTTTTAATTCTTCAATGTTGTCGGCCAGGGCCGCAAGGGCTGTTTTGGCTTTTTCCGAAAGGACTATCAGGGCAACCAGCTCTCCCCTGGAGCCGGGGATTACCAGAGCGTCTTCTACCAAAAAAGAAGCGCTGAGGATGTTTTCGATTTCTTCAGGGTAAATGTTCTCACCGGAAGGCCCGATGATGACGGCTTTAAGCCGGCCCCTGATAAAGAGGTTGCCTTTTTTGTCCAGTCCGCCCAGGTCTCCGGTCCTGAACCAGCCGTCGTCTGTAAACGCCTGCTTTGTCCTTTCTTCGTCCCTGTAATAACCCATCATTACGTTTGGCCCGCGGACCTGTATTTCGCCTTCATCGCCGATCCGTACTTCAACGCCGGGAATCGCCTTTCCTGACGAACGCAGCGGAAAATGGTAGGGAATGGTTCCGGTAACCAGGGGAGAAGTTTCTGTAAGGCCGTAACCAATCGAATACGGGAAGCCTGTGTCTTTTAGGAATTTTTCTGTGTCATCGGCAAGCGGAGCCCCTCCGACTCCAAAGAATCTCATTGACGAACCCATAAGCTCCATCAAACGGGCGCCGGCCGCCTTTATAACCAACAGGCGGGTCAGTTTCCATTTGTATAAAGGAGTTGCTTCCATTTGCGGAAGAATATGGCTGCGGTAAATTTTTTCTATAAACAGCGGAACCGTAACAATGGCTGTGGGCCTAAGGGTCTGCATGGCAGGCAGTAAAATGACCGGTGAGGGCGGCCTGTCCAGATAGGTTATGCATGCGCCGCTTATGACCGGAGTTAGAAGACCGACAGTGCATTCATAGGTATGAGCCAGGGGAATTACGGACAGAATCCGGTCTCTGGCATAAATTTTTGCGATTTTCCTCGCGGCCATTGCCGTAAAGACCAGGTTCCTGTGCGAGAGAGCGACGCCCTTGCTTGTCCCCATTGTCCCCGACGTGTAGATTATGGACGCAAGATCATCTTCGCCGGACAAGTCATTTTTTTCGGCAGGATTGTTTGCTGTGTCTTCTGCAGATGCAGGATTGTTTTCGGTTAATAAATCCTGCGTCAGTAAATCCGGGTCATCAAGTATGATGAAAGGTATGGAACCGCGGAGTTTTTCTATTTTTACCGCGGTGCGTTCTGTTACACAAACTGCCGAGACTTCGGCGTGTCCGGCTATTGCCAGAACTTGTTCGTCAATAAAATCAACCAGAACCGGTACAGAAACCGCTCCGGCCAGGGCGATGCCAAAATAGGCGATTACCCATTCGGGCCTGTTTTCCGCAAGCAGCATCACGCGGTCCGATTGTTTTACGCCGCAGGCTTTTAAACAGGCGGCAAACTGTTTTGCTTTGGTCCCTAATTCAGAATAACTTACCTGGTTGTACACTCCGTTATCACGGTAGATTTGAAAGGCGGTTTTGCCGGTGTATTTTGCGGCCGCCTTTAAGACCAGGGCGCCCAGGGTGAGTTTATCAAGGATTATCATGCCAGGTTTGACAATATCTTTTTATTGAAAGTTGCGTAAGGTGAGTTTTTAATTTATAATAATAACATGGAATACCGAATACTTGGAAAAACAAATCTTAAAATTAGTGTCTTTGCTTTTGGCGGCATAGTTGTCAGGGATACTACCGGGGCCGAGGCGGACAAAATTGTAGCCGAGGCTGTTGAAAGGGGAATTAACTATTTTGATGTTGCCCCTTCCTACGGCAACTCGCAGGATATTCTGGGTCCTGCCATCAAGCCTTTCCGTTCGGGAATACATCTTGCCTGTAAGACCGGCATGATTACCAAAGAAAAGGCGCAGGCAGAGCTTGAACAATCTTTGAAGCTTTTAAAAACCGATTATTTTGATGTGTATCAGCTCCATGGTGTAAAACCCGAGGATGTCGATACCATCACCGGAAAGAACGGCGCGCTCGAAGTCTTAATCGAAGCAAAAAAGAAGGGCCTGGTGCGAAACATCGGTATTACAACACATTTTGACGAAGTTGCCGTAAAACTGATGAATTATGCTGAATTTGACACTCTTCTTTTTCCGATCAACTGGGCCTGCTGGTTAAAGAACGGCCGGGGGCAGATCGCCCTAAAGGAAGCGGCCAAAAGGAATATGGGCCGTATCGCCATTAAGGCTCTTGCCAACAGGGCCAAAGATCCAAAGGAAGACGGGTACCCAAAATGCTGGTACAGGCCGATATTCGATGACTCGGATCTCGCGGATCTTGCCCTGCGTTTTACCTTGTCGCAGGACGTACACGCCGCGGTAAGCCCCGGGGACGCGAGGATGCTAAGGCTTGGCCTGTCCGTTATAGAAAAATATAACGGCAATCCAACGCCCTTAAACAATGCTGAACTGGAAGAACTTAAGCGGAAAGCGGCTCTTGTAGAAAATACCATTTTTTAACTCCGGTTTTTTCCGGGAGGTGGTTGATAGACTTTCCTGCCTCATATAAAGTTAAGCCATGCGAAATTTTGCGGCGCTGTTTTTTATATTATTGGTGATTTTATCCGCGGCGCCGCAAAAAGTATCGCCGCAGGCAGCAGGCCAGACTGATACGCCGCAGCCGATAACCGCGGCGCCGCAGCCGGTTACTGCGCCGCCTGTTACAGCGGCAGAGGACCCGGCCCTTTATATCGGGATGACGCTGACCGATCTGATTGGCCAGCTGGGGATTCCGCGCTCTGTATATTCCAGCCGCGGTCTGCAGGAATGGCAGGACGATGTGGTTTTTGTTTATGACTACGGTGATTTTTATATATACGGAGATCGGGTCTGGCAGCTTGCCGTTAAATCGGCGTATCTTATCAGGATTGGGGATCCCATGGCTGCTGTTTTTTTAAGTTACGGTGATGTTGTTCCGGGTAATTCTGATTACGCGGTTTTCCCGTTAAAAGGTTACAGCTGGCCTTTATCGCTGCGGTTTAATTCCGATGCAGCGGGAAGGGTGCAGATGATTTTTATTTACCGTTCGGATTTATAAGACCCTTAGGGTCATTTAACCTTTGGGTCTTTTACCCTTGGGTCTTGAGGTTTATTATGCCTAAAGTTTGTCTTTGTCTAACCGGCAAAACCCTTGCGCGCGATTTGGAAATTCTGGAAAAATATAAAAAATATACAGATATCGCCGAACTGCGCGCAGACTGTCTTGATCCGGATGAGCGTTTCCATATACGCAGTTTCCCAAAAATGGCTGGTATTCCTGTCATTTTAACGATCCGCAGGGTCCGCGACGGCGGACAATACGCCGGCCATGAAGGCGCCCGCATAACCCTGCTGGCCAATGGACTTGCTTTTGCCGAAGCCGATCCCAGACAGAATTTTGCCTATGTGGATATCGAAGAAGACATCAATGTTCCCAGCCTTGAAGAAGCGGCCCGGGCCTTTGGCACCAAAATTATTCGGTCGTTTCATAATTTTGAAGGGGTTGATTCCAATCTGGCGCAAAGAATAAGGGATCTTTACCGCACAGGCGATGAAATTGCCAAAGCGGCGATTATGCCCAAATCCCTTAACGATGTCAGAACTGTATACAGCGCCGCTAAGGAAACCAGCGGCTGCGAAAAAATTCTTTTATGCATGGGAGACTACGGCGTTAATACCAGAATACTGGCAGATCGTCTTGGTTCGCATCTAAGCTATACTACTGTCAGGGGAGAGGAGGGCATTCCTGTCGCTTCTTCTGGCCAGCTTGATCCCAGGGAGCTCACAGAGCTTTACCGTTTTAAAGAAATTACCGGGAATACCAAAATTTTTGCGGTAACCGGTTTCCCTCTTAAGGTGACCGGCAGTCCCAAATTTTTTAATACAGTATTCGGAATCGAAAAGACTGACGCCGTTTATGTACCCATTCCGGCGGATTCCATTGAATCCCTGATCGGACTTGCCGGCGATATCGGGATTCAGGGAGTTTCCATTACTGTACCCCACAAGGAGACAGTGCTTCCCTATCTTGCCGTTAAGTCCTGCACCGTTGATTCGATCGGCGCATGCAATACCATAGTTGCCGGTCCTCAGGGCTGGCATGGCTACAATACCGACGCGCCGGGATTCTCTGATTCGCTTTTGAAGTTTGCAGGCCTTAAAGATTTGCACGGCAAAAAAGTAAGCATTATAGGAGCGGGGGGTGCGGCCAAATCCGTTGCTTATGAAGTAAACAGGTTAAAGGGCAAAGCTGTAATACTGAACAGAACCGCTTCCCGGGCCCGGGAGATTGCCCTGCCTTACCAGTTTGCATGGGGAGGCCTGGACAGCCACGGAATCAAAATGATGGAAAAACATACCGACATTATTATCCAGACAACTACAGTCGGAATGGAACCTGATACAGAAGGCGATCCATTAAGGTTTTATAACTTTAGCGGAAAGGAACTTGTCTTTGATTTGATTTACAAGCCGGAAAAAACCCGCTGCCTTTGCCGTGCCGAATCAGCGGGTTGTAAAATAATCAACGGTTATGATATGCTTATGCGGCAGGCCCGGTACCAATATCAATATTATATGGGAAAGGAATTTCCCTCTTCGCTAATTAGCCGCGTTGAAATGTAAAACGCAATTGTAAAAACTTTATGGATCAAACAACAATTAAAGAAATGGTCGCAGCTTCTGCCGTTGATAAATTGGTCAGAAGCGGGATGAAGCTTGGCCTTGGCACCGGTTCGACGGCAATTCCGGCGGTCCGGCGCGTGGGTGCGCTTTTGGCAAGCGGAGAGCTGTGCGATATTCTGGCTGTTCCAACCAGTTTCCAGACTACGATAGAATGCGAAAAACTGGGTATTCCCATCTTCTCCCTGAATTCCAGGGAAATTGACGGAAGCCTTGATTTAACGATAGACGGCGCCGACGAGGTGGACCCGGACAACCGCTGTATCAAGGGCGGCGGAGGCGCGCTGCTTCTGGAAAAGATTATCGCCTACGCTTCCGCGCAGTACGCGATAGTTGTTGATGAATCAAAAATTGTTAAAAATCTGGGGTTGAAATTTCCCGTTCCCGTGGAGGTGATTCCGGAAGCCAGGATTCCCGTAACCCTGGCTCTGGAAAAATTGGGAGCGGAGGTAAAACTCCGGGAAGCTGTACGAAAAGCCGGTCCTGTGATTACCGATCACGGCAATTTTATTCTGGACATACTTTTTGGAACTGCCCCTGATCCTTCGGCGCTGGAAGCCGAAATTAACCGCATACCGGGAGTGGTTGAGAACGGTTTCTTTACCGGTCCGGCCGGCAGGGTTCTGCGTCCGGCAATTTTTATTGGTCACGGAAACGGCAATGTAGAACGCCGGGATTAATCATGGCTTTGGATAAACACATCAATTTTTTCGGGCTCCAGAAGGCTGCCGAAAAACCGGGCTGCCCGCTCTGTACCATTGTTCATGACAGGGCGGAATGGTACATCGACAACCTGCTGTTTGAGCATGTATCTGACCGCGGCTTTAGGGCGCTGCACAGGGCAGCAGGCGGTTTTTGCAGGTTTCATTCAGGGTACCTTATGTCGTTCAGGGACGGCCTTGCGGTTGCAATTCTGAGCAGGGATATTCTTGAGGACCGGATAGCTTCTTTTGAAAAGAAAAAACTTTGGCAGCCAAAAGGACGCTGTCCGATTTGCATTGAACGGGATCGGATAGAAGAAGAGTATCTGGGCTTTTTGGCTTCCTGCGGGGGAGACAGCGCTGATGAAAAAGAACTGCAGCAGGTTATTCTTGCCAGCGACGGGCTCTGCGCCCCGCATTACGCAAGTCTGCTTTTTAATCCAAAAGGAAAGGCCAGAGCCGTACCAAAGTGGATACGGGATTTCCACGAACAGAAATTCAGAAGTTTACTCGAAAGGGTTAATAAATTTATAGAATTCTCCGCCTACGGAAGGCAGGATGAATTTGCCGCGCTTTCACAAAAAGACCAGTTGGTCTGGAAAGAAGCGGCTGCTGCTTTGAGAGGAAGTACACAATGAAACTGCCCTGGAAAGGAGGCAAGTTCGCCCTTATTGCCGCTTCGGCGGAAGGACGTTATTTCAGGTTTACTCTTTGCGCAATTGCGATTTTGGGCAACGTGAGTTTTTCATTTTTAAATCCGCAGATAATACGGTATACAATCGACTCTGTAATCGGGACAGCGCCGCTGGAAGCGCCTTCCTTTGTGCAGGCCATGGTAGATGGTCTGGGCGGCATTGATGTTTTTAAGAGGAATATCTGGATCTGCGCGCTCTTTTTGATCGCGGCAGCCCTGATTTCCGGCCTGTTCAATGTGGTGCGAAGGTATACCAGCATAGAAATCGGGGAGACAGTGGCCTGGAAACTGCGCAACAGCCTTTACTCCCATATTCAGAAACTGGACTTTGAATGGCATGTCGCATGCCAGACCGGCGACATTATACAGCGCTGCACGACCGATGTGGACAGCGTCCGCAATTTTATGCAGAACCAGCTTGGCGAACTTATAAGAACCTTCAGCGTTTTTGTAATTGCGCTATTAATGATGTTTTCCATGGATGTGTTTATGTCGTTAATGTCGCTAGCGCTGATTCCGTTCATTGTTGTTTTTTCGGTTATGTATTTTAAGAAGGTCGGCAAGCAGTTTAAGATGGCGGACGAGGCGGAAGGCGTCATGCAGGCTGCGGCCCAGGAAAACTATACCGGCGTGCGGGTTGTGCGCGCTTTTGGCAGAGAAAAATACGAAACTGAAAAATTTTACGAAAAGACCTCAATCTACCGGACCATACAGATAAGGATCGGCAGGATGCTTGGTCTGTTCTGGGGCGGCGGGGATTTTTTCGTCGGCCTGCAGATGGCCATAATAGTAGGGGCCGGAGTTCTGCGCAGCGTGCAGGGCCATCTGACGCCCGGAACTTTTTTGGCTTTTTATTCATCCGCCAACATGATGATTTGGCCTGTACGCAATCTGGGCCGCATTATCTCCGATATGTCCAGAACATCGGTTGCCGCCGGCCGCATCAATTATATACTTTCGGCAGAACCGGAAACCGATCCTCCGGACGCGTTAACTCCGCAGCTTAAGGGCGAGATTGTTTTTGACAAGGTTACATTTAACTACGGGAAGGAACCTGTGCTCCGCGATGTTTCCTTTGTTTTAAAGCCGGGCGAAAGCATGGCAATACTTGGAGGCACCGGATCGGGCAAGACTACCCTGGTTCATCTTTTAAGCCGGCTTTATGATCTAAAAGATGGGGATGGTTCGATTACCATTGACGGTATAGACATACGCAGGATCGCCAGGCCCCATTTACGGCAGAACATCGGGCTTTGTCTGCAGGAACCTTTCTTGTTTTCAAAAACCATAAGGGAAAACATTTCGCTTATAAAGCCTGAGATGCAGCTTGAAGAGATCCAGGCCGCCACCGCGGTCGCGATGGTGGACGAGACTATCGAAGAATTTGAGCTGGGCTACGAAACCATAGTCGGGGAAAGGGGCGTTACCCTGTCCGGCGGCCAAAAGCAGCGTGTGGCAATTGCCAGAATGCTTGCAGGCAACAGCCCGGTAATGATTTTTGACGACAGCCTTTCGGCCGTTGATACGGAAACTGATTCCAAAATCCGGGCAGCCTTGAGGCGCAGGGTAAAAGAGGCGGCTGTAATAATAATATCGCACCGCATCTCTTCTTTGATGCAGGCTGACAAGATTCTGGTATTAAAGGACGGAACCGTCGAAGATATCGGTTCGCACGAGGAACTGGTGACCAGGGGCGGTACATACCAGCGTATTTTTGATTTACAGCGCGGGGACATCGAAACAGGTTTCGCAGAAGCCGGCGCCGCAAAAACCGTGCCCGGCGCAGTCTTTGATACTGCGGCTGCTGTCCCCGGTGTTGTCCCCGAAAATAAATAGAGGTTATTAAAATGTCTGATTACGAAGATTTTGATTATAATAAACCAATGTCACTGGGCATCTGGAAAAAGATGTTCCCGTTTATAATTCCGCAGAAAAAATATCTGATCTATACCGCTGTTCTTATGCTTTCCGTAGCAGCGGTAGACGTCCTGCTGCCCCTTCTTCTTGGGTACGCAATCAAGCACAATATTCAGCCGCAGACAACGGACGGAATCGGCTTTCTTCTGGCAGCTGCTCTTTTTCTGATGACCCTGCAGGCGGTGAACGTCAGGTTTTTCGTTGCCAACGGAACCCGCGCCGAATCCGGCATAACCAGGGATTTGAGGAATTCAGTGTTTGTCCATCTGCAGAAATTAAGCCTGGCCTATTACAACAAAACGCCGGTCGGCTACATGATGGCCAGAACCAATTCTGATACAAGCCGCATCGGCGATCTGGTAGCATGGGGGCTGGTTGATTTCTGCTGGTCCGCCTTTTACTGCATCGGCGTTGTTATCGCGATGTTCATTGTGCAATGGCATCTTGCCCTGATTGTCTGCGCGACCATTCCGCCGCTGGCGCTAATAACCTGGTATTTCCAGAAGAAAATATTGTCGGTTAACCGGATCATGAGGAAGTTGAATTCCAAAATGACCGGAGCGATGAACGAAGGTATTACCGGAGCAAGGACAGTCAAGGTTCTGGTGGCCGAGAAACAGAGCCTTGCCGAGTATTCAAAGATTACAAGCGATTACCGCTTCCACGCCACCCACATGGCCAGGCTAAGGTCAATTTTTATACCGCTGGTGTTTTTTGTCGGAGCGCTTTCAACCGCATTTGTTCTGGCCTACGGAGGCTGGGAGATCGCGTACATGGGCGCCGAGCTTTCCATACTGGCGATTTTTCTCCAGTACGCAGGAAGTTTTTTTGATCCGATCCAGAACATTGCCAACATTCTTACCGACCTGGTTTCTACCCAGGCCAACATCGAAAGGGTGACAGGCCTGCTTGAACAGACGCCAGGCATTACCGACCGCGCCGATGTTATCGAAAAATACGGCGATGTATTTAACCCCAAAACCGCGAACTGGGAACCTTTGGCCGGGGATGTGGAATTTAAGGATGTTACATTTAAATACCCCGACGGAAACGAAAACATCCTTGAAAATTTTAATCTTCTGGTGCCCAGGGGATCCTACGCGGCCATTGTCGGTGAAACTGGCGCCGGCAAGTCGACTCTGGTTAATCTGGTCTGCCGTTTCTTTGAACCCAGCAAAGGAGAAATCCTTATTGACGGCCGGGACTACCGCGAACGCAGCCAGCTCTGGCTGCACAGCAACCTTGGCTATGTGCTGCAGACGCCGCATCTTTTTACCGGTACTATCCGGGACAATATCCGCTACGGCCGCCTTGACGCGACAGACGCTGAAGTGGAAGCTGCCGCGAAAATTGTCCACGCAGAAAACATTGTTTCGAAACTGGAAAAAGGATTCGATACCGAAGTCGGGGAAGGCGGTGATCGTCTGTCTACAGGTGAAAAACAGCTAATCTCTTTTGCCCGAGCCGTGCTTGCAGACCCCAGAATTTTTATTCTTGATGAAGCGACAAGTTCTGTTGATACAGAGATGGAAATGCTGCTGCAGAACGCCATTCACAGCCTGCTCGAAGGCCGCACCAGTTTTGTTATAGCGCACCGGCTTTCGACCATCCGCAACGCGGACTTTATTCTGGTGGTGGATGACGGCAAGATCATCGAACGCGGCACCCACCCCGAACTGATGAACAAACGCGGTCACTACTACGGTCTGTACACCAGGCAGTTTGAAGAAGAAGCCGAACAGGAAGTTTTAAGGACATAGGAAAAAAGGGAAAAGGGAAAAATGAATAGGGAAAAGTGAATAGTGAATAGTGAATAGTTAAGAGTGTAGGATTAGTATTTTTACATTCTTCTTTCATCCTTCTTTTTTCTTTTTTAATTTTTAGTTTCTCTTTTCTCTGTGGAACTTTGTGTGCTCCGTGAGAGACTCTTCTTCAAATAAATGTTCGTGTAATTGTTCGTGTGGTTTGTGGTAAATTTTCTTAAAAATTTTTAAAAAAGAAAAAAAATATGAAAGGTATTGTATCTACCATAAAAATGTCGGCTGGCGGGAAACTCAACGGCGGCGTACCGGCTTTGTTTGCCGGTTATTTGCTCAGAATTATCTACCTCCTGCCCATGGTATTTTTGTGGCGATCCCTGGCTAATGGCGGCGCGGATTTGGGCGGGTTTACTCTGGATAAATTGCTTACCTATACCTGCGTGTCCGCTGTTTTACGATCTCAGCTTGATGTGCAGTCAGGCGCCGTTACCTGGCATTATGACGGGAAAATTCTGGATCTGTACCGCAGGCCGCAGACAATATTCGGCCAGCTTGTTATGACAACAATTGGGGGCTGGCTGCCGGAATTTGTTCTGTTCAGCCTGCCCTTTGTTATAATTCTACCCTTGTTCGGCGTTAACCTGGTACCTTGCTCCGCATGGTTTCTGCCGTCCCTGGCGCTTTCAATATCGCTGGGATTTGCGGTGGATTTTCTTTTTTCCTGTTTTATCATCCGCATGCAGAACGCCAACTGGATGGCTTATACCCTGCGTTATGCCATTACGATGCTTTTTTCCGGAGCAGTTATTCCGTTTGATCTATTGCCGTGGAACATCGGCGGCGTTTTTAAACTGCTTCCCTTTGGCAGTCTGGCCGCCGCTCCCCTTACTTTATTTACCGGAATGACAGACGCAATAACTGTCATACCGCTGCAGGTTTTTTGGAATATTTTGCTGTGGCCCCTGGCAGTTCTGGCCTTTAGAAAAAGCATGGAAAAGATGGTTTCATATGGCGGGTAAATTGTATCGTATGGAGGGTAAATTGACTGCCAGTAAAATAACTCCCGGTAAATTAACATTGAGGAAATACTTGGGCCTGTATGCTGTCTATGCGCGGATGGATCTGGATTTCCTTACAAGGGATCTCAAAATCGCCCTCCTGGCTGTCGGCGCGGATATTTGCTCCAATATCGCCGGAGTTTCCGCCATATTTCTTTTGGCCTGGCG
>WQZG01000019.1 GCA_009780855.1 Treponema sp. | reverse complement strand
ATCATCTTACCCCGGAGCCTTTCACTCCCCTTTGATTGTCTATTGGCCATTTCTCCCCCTGAACTATCCTACGCAAAGGGGACATTTCTATTGCACGCAGGTGAATGCAGGGGGACATTTCTACTGAACGGAAACAGGGGACATTTCTATTGCACGGCGACAATAACCTCGCGCGCTATTGACATAAAATTTTATTTAATCTATATTGTCGGTGTTTCTGTTAATAGAAACAGATTTTAAGGAGGAATTTTGTGAAAAATGCATCAAAGTTGGCGCTTGTATTTTTTTGCGGTCTTGCGGTCCTGGCTTGTTCAAAACAGGGCGCCGGCAATAATGCTACAGGCAATACAGGCAGCGCCGCACAGTCCGGCACAGGGAGCGCGGCAGTTACAGCGGTTAAGGAATACCATATCGGCATTGCCAAAATTGTCCAGCATGAGGCCCTGGACGCTGTAGAAAAAGGCATCCAGGATCAGCTTGCAAACCGCGGAATCAAAGCCGTCTATGATTTGCAGAACGCGAACGGCGATTTAACAACCGCGGCGCAGATCGCAAACAAGTTTAAAAATGACAAGGTTGACGCCGCGGTCGGTATCGCAACTCCCACCGCCGTCGCCCTTGCCAACGTTATCAAGGATACGCCGGTAATTTTTTCTACAATTACAGATCCAATCGGCGCAAATCTTGTCACTTCCCTTGACCGCGGCGAAGGAAATGTGACCGGCCTTTCTGACGCGATTCCGGTTTCTGACCACATCGGCCTGTTTCAGCAGATAGCCGGCATAAAAACACTTGGGTACATTTACACCAGCTCGGAGGCGAATTCGATTTCGTCCCTGGCCCTTGTACAGGAAGGCTGTAAAAAATACAACATTAACCTGGTAAGCCAGTCGATAAATGTCTCCGCCGATCTGCGCCAGGCGGCCCAGGCCATAATCGGCCGTGTGGACGGCATTTACATTACTACCGACAACACAGTTTTTTCAGCCCTGCCGGCCTTAATCCAGGTTTGCCATGACGCCAAAAAACCGATTTTTTCCGCTGATGTCACCGGAGCGTTAAACGGCGGCTGCGTGATTGCCAGCGGTTTCAATTATTACAAGGCCGGGCTCGCGACAGGCGATATTGTAGCTGATATACTGAACGGAAAAAAACCGGCAGATATACCTGTCAAAATATTATCGCCCCAGGAAATGGATCTGCTTTTCGATTTGGATGAAGCTGCTGTCTGCGGCATAAAGATACCCCAGGATCTACTGGACAAGGCCGCCTATATTTTTCAGAATGGTAAACTGACGCAGAAAAATTAATCTGCTTCTGCAGTATTGATAAACACAGATAAAAGGAAGGCCGATGCTCGAAGGAATATTAACCGAAGGATTCGTTTACGGGATCATGGCGCTTGGAGTATTCATGAGTTTCAGGGTACTCAACTTCGCCGATCTTACAGTTGACGGTTCCTTCCCCCTGGGCTCGGCCCTGATGGTTGTTACCCTGTTAAGGGGAATGCCTTCCCCGCTTTCTTTTTTGATAGCGTTTGCGGGGGGCTGCCTTGCCGGCCTTGTTACCGCCCTCATACATACAAAACTAAGGGTACCGGATCTGCTTTCCGGAATTCTTACCATGACAATGCTGTATTCAATAAATCTGCGCATTCTGGGCAACCGGGCGAATATTTCACTGCTGCGCTTTACTACTGTCTTTGACCGGATCAGGGAATTGACGGCGCCTGCCGGAGGAATGTGGGGCATAGTGATTTTTTGCTTTGTCATTGCCATTCTTATCAAGGCAGCCCTGGACCTTTTTTTCCATACTGACTTCGGCCTTGTTATGGGCGGCCTGGGAGCCAATCCCCAGATGGTGGTTTCGCAGGGAATGAATCCCGATGTAATAAAAATCAGCGGGATCGTACTATCAAACGGGCTGGTCGCTCTTGCGGGCGCGCTTACCGCCCTCTACCAGGGCTTCGCGGATATCGGCCTTGGAACAGGAATAATTATCCTTGGTCTGGCGTCGCTTATGCTGGGCGAACTGATCATCCGATCAAACCGGATAGGCCTGCAGACCCTGCGCGTCCTTGCCGGTTCGGTTGTTTACCGCGCGCTTATGTACCTGGTGCGCGATTACGGCTACCACATTAAAATGACTCCCAATGATTTCAAACTTATTACGGGCCTTTTGATTATCGCCTGCATAATAATTTCCAGAAGCAAGCTTTTTACGCCAAAAAAACGGAAGCACGCAGCAACCGGTGCGGGGCCGGCAGGCGCTGGGTCCGCAGGGACGGGGCCGGCAGCGGGGCCGTCAGGCGCAGCGGAGACAACAACATGATTCGCCTGGAAAACCTCACCCTGATTTTTGGTCTGGGAACTCCGGACGAAAATACCGCGCTGGAAAATGTAAGCCTGTCGGTAAAGGCGCAAGACTATATCACGATCATTGGTTCCAACGGAGCCGGCAAATCCAGCTTATTCAACGCTATCGCCGGAACTTTTGCCCCGCATTCCGGTCATATTTACCTTGACAGGGACCGGGAAGGAACCGAACACGACATAACCAGGGAGCCGGAATACAAACGCGCCCGCTACATAGGCAGGATTTTTCAAAACCCGCTGCTTGGAACAGCCGGCCGTATGACCCTGGAAGACAACATGGTAATATGCAGGCAAAAAGGCTACCGCGGCCTCAAAATCAGCCTTAACCGCAAACTGCGGGAGGAATTCCGCGCACAGCTGGCGGAGCTTGGCATGGGCCTGGAAAACCGCCTCACCGACAACGTCGAGCTTTTTTCCGGCGGCCAGCGCCAGGCCCTGACCCTGCTGATGACTGTTATGAGCCGCCCGAGCCTTCTTCTGCTGGACGAACACACTGCCGCCCTTGATCCCTGGAACGCCGAGCGGGTAATGGAACTTACAATGCGTTTTACCAAAGACTACAAACTTACGGTAATGATGATAACCCACAACATGAGCCAGGCCCTCGAAATAGGCAGCCGCCTTCTTATGATGGATCGCGGTGAAATAATTCTTGACCTAAACGCCGAAGAAAAATCCCGACTTACCACAGCCGGTCTTGTCGAACGTTTTAAGGACATCCGCAGCAGGGAACTGGCCCACGACGAAATGCTTCTGGGCTAAAGAATGTAATTTCAGGAATGTGATTTCAAGATGTGATTTCAAGATTGACAGTTTTTTAAAATAGATCAACTATAAATTATCATGATTATAATCGGTGAAAAAATTAACGGCTCAATCCCCAAAACAGCGGCGGCCATTGCGGAAAAAAATGAAAAATACATTCGTTCCCTGGCCAGGAAACAGACCAAAGCCAGAGCCAGTTATTTGGATGTTTGCGCTTCGGTAGCTGTGGAAAAAGAACCGGAAACATTAAAATGGCTCATTGATCTGGTACAGGCGGAATCCGATCTGCCCATAAGCCTGGACAGCCCCAACGCCGGCGTTTTTAAGGAAGCTGTCAAACTTTGCAAAAAACCGGGAATCATCAATTCCGTTTCAATGGAAGGCGACAAGATCGATCAGGTATTCCCTGTCATAGCCGGAACCGCATGGAACGTTGTCGCCCTGCTTTGCGATAACAGCGGCATCCCGCAGGATTCGCAGCAGCGCATTGATGTCTTTAAGCAGATATTAAAAAAGGCCGAATCTTTCAAAATCGATCCGTCCCGCCTCTTCGTCGATCCTGTTGTTGAAATGCTTTGCACCGCAGAAGACGGCATTGCCAAAATAACGGAAACCATAAAAGCAGTCAAAGAAATCTGCCCGGAAGTCCACATCACAAGCGGCGCCAGCAACATAAGCTACAACCTTCCCATGCGCAAGTTTATCAACCGCGGGTTTATTATCCTGTGCATGGGCGCCGGTATGGACAGCGCCATCATCGACCCCACAAACGAAGACATGCTGGCCCTTATCTACGCCGCAGAAGCCCTTCTTGGCCGCGACGAAATGTGCATGAACTACATCAGCGCCTTCCGCGACGGCCTTTTCGGCGAAGCCTGATTTAAAACTTATAAAAAACCTGATTCACGGCTGTTAATCACAGGAGCCTGTCATGACAAAAGAAGTCCGGTATCAAATGCTGCGTCCGGCCGATCTGGTCCAGCGGCGCGAAGCTTGTCCTGTTGTTTATATACCAATCGGCACCCTGGAATGGCACGGTCTCCACAATCCGGTGGGAGCCGATTCCCTGCAGGCGGAGTATCTAGCGATCCGCTGCGCGCAAATCGGCGGAGGCCTGGTTTTTCCGCCGCTGTATTACGGGGAGTCGCGGACCGAGAGCCTTATGGATTCAACCGCCGCTGATCATGAAGAAATCGCCAAACTGATGCATCTGGATCCGCAAAATTTTTCACCGGAAAAATTCATATATTCGGAAGCCGAACAGAGCGAAAACTACATAAGGCTTCTCGCGCATATCCTTAACGAGGCAGATACCCTGGGCTTTGAAGTCGGGGTTATAATTGCAGGCCATTACCCGCTAATCGATTACGCGCGCGCGGCCGCACTGCTCCATAACAAACGCAGGCGCCGGACCGGCCGGATGCTCGCGTGGGCGACTTTTGATTACCTTTGGCTCAAGGATAAATACGATTTTGCCGGAGACCACGCCGGCGGCTGGGAAACAAGCCACTGCATGGCTGTCGATCCGTCGCTGGTTGATCTGTCGGCGCTCAAGCCGCGCGGAGAAAACCTTACTGGCGTAATGTGGGCAATGGACCCGCACGACGCGAATGCGGAATTCGGCAAAAAAACCTTTGAGGAATCCGCGGACATAATTGTAAAAGAAACCCTGCACAGGCTTAACAATAAAGCCCTCTACGATACACACGGCATGTATCTGGCAGAGGGGCTTTGGAAAAAATAATTCTATTTAATCACGGTTTGTTTGGCCGGACTGCTCCTGCCCTTGATATTCGGCAGCCTGTGTTCCAGGGCAGCCATGGAAATTTCCACATCTTCATGGGCTTCGTGTTCGCTGATGCAGCCGACTGTCACCATATCCTGTTTCCTTAAAACGTTCCAGTTAAAAGTCAGCCCGACATAGGGAGTGGTGCGGCCGGCAGCCATTGGTTTAATCGTCATTACCGGTTTTTTGGCTTCGTGGATTATTTTAATAACCGACTCAATTTCAACCTGCATCAAAAAGCCAAGGCAGTTAAAAATCTGGATATATGTTTCCACATCATATTCGTTCAAATCCGCGTACTGGATAACCTCCGGCATGTGGGCAGAAAGTCCCGGGATGAGTCCGGCGTCGCGGATCATTTTTAAATAATCCGGCAGACGGTCCATAGTCTTCTTGTTTTTGTTGATGAGCTGCTCGCAGGATGAATGATGAACAAGGCAGAAAGTTGAGCCGATTTCCGCGCTGGTTTTGATTATGGCTTCGGTCTCCCTGCGGGCTTTGGCGTTATTGTCCATTTTGAGAACAGGCGTATCAATCAGTATTAATTTTTTGCCGATTTTATCCTGGATACCTTTAATCCTGTCCAGAGCCGCTGGGTGGGAGGAAAAAGGCCCCATCCATGCATCAATGCCGTACTGCATAAACGCGCTGAGGACAGCAAGGGTTTGATCCACAGTGGAATGCTGTTCCTTAATTATAGTATCTGCGGCGTGTCCGGTATGGCTCCATCCAAAGATCCAGTTGGAACCTATTATAATCCTTGGAAGGGAAACTCCGGCGACTGTTGTTCTGGGAAACTTCATTTTTACTCCTCCGTTATTAATCCTGTTTGATAACCCGGTTGATTTTTTTACAGATTATTTCTTGCTGTAAATCCTGAAATTATAAAACTGCCACATAAAACCTACAGGCAGGTACATTCCTTCCTGGTGGAATTCCGGGGCAAAGCGCAGGATAAATCTGGAGCCGCCTTTATTGGCTTTTACCAGGTCAAACCCAAAATCAATCGGTGTTGAAATAAACATACCACCTTTTGCGCCAAAGGTATACTTATTGTCGCCTACGCTCAGTTCCGTAACCGACCAGTTGTATACAGGTATGTTAATTGCCGCTCCCGCGCCTATATACAAAAAATTCACATATGGAATATTTATATGGAACGAAAGAGGTATGGTTACACTTACAGGAGTTTTGGCAATTCCTGTCAGATCAATATTGTCCTCGGCCATTTCTGCATTAAGAGAAAAGTAAACTCCGGTGCGTCCAAGGACACCGGTGCTGAGCGAAAGCCAGGGGAAAAGATATACGTCGTAATTGAGGCCAAAATCAACAGCCGCCGCGTAATTGGCTTTCTGCCAGGGGAATGATGACAGATTATACGCGTTGTAGGTAGCTCCCATGCCAAAATCCAGGCCAAGCAGCATGTCCATTGATTTATATTTATGCGGAGAAAACTGTGCGAATGCCGCGCCGGAAATCAGGGCCAAAAGAACCAGAATACAAACAATTTTTTTTATCATAAAAATCTCCTCAATAAATAATTGAAGTTACCCGGAAACTTAAGCCCCGGATAATTTTAATATTTCAATAACAAGTATACTGTGTTTCCAGGTAAATATCAATTTTAATAATTCAGCATTTTAATAATTCAACACGCTGAATAATTAAAACGGCAGCCTGACCAGCATGTTGAATATCAGCGAATAAACCAGTCTTAATACCAGATAACCAACTGCCAGTATTACTATTGAAATAATTATTCCTGTTCTGTAATTGACGATCTTGTTTTTAAAAAATATCTGGTTGATGCGGTACAGAACCGGCTGCGAAATTGTTTCAATTACCCGCCAAAAAGCACCGTATGTGTTACGGTTTGTAAGATAGGCAATTAACCTTAGTACAACTATTATCAGTATAAAAATTATAAAGAACGAAACTGCCGACCAGATTATCTGTAATGTCATGGCCAAAATTAATCCCAGTGTAATTGCTCCGTATCTGGAGATTGTCGAAAAAACCTGGTTAACAACAGACAAAACAGCGATGGCGGCGATGGGTGTTAAATCAAGGTACCCAATACGCAAAAACGTAAGCCGCCTGAACCAGTTCAGGTAAGGATCAGTTATTTTGGCCAGAAGATCCGGAATCCTCACCGATCCGCTGAACCAGGTAAGCAGGATCCGTACGATAATTACCATCATATAGATAGATACTATTGCGCCAAGAACGCCAAAAAAACCTCTCATAATTTTTCTCCTGTAAATATCCCGGAACTATAAGTTCCAGGAACTAGCTGTTCCAGGAACTAACTGTTCCAGATTTCCGCAATGCCGGTGCACTCATGGAGTTTTTGAGCGGCGGCTCCTGCGTTAATCCGGCTTGCTGTCCGGATTATTGTTTCTCCGGGAGGTACCGGCACATGGAAAAATACCGGCGAAGATCCCGGGTTCCCGGTAAATATATTCTGAAGCTGAAGCAGAGTCTCCTCGCTGTCAGCCGCGGTCCTCTGCAGGCGGATGTGCAGTTCCCGGCAGTCAGGCGGTTTTAATGCTTCCGCGCTGATTTTTTTTGCGGTTTTGGATTTTATCCGGTCCGGACTCAGGCTGGAATCCGCGTAAAAAATATATTCATTTTTAAAATTGTCCTTTTTAACTTTACCCCTTAATACTGTAACAGCGTTTTCCTCAAGTTTTTCCCTTAATTCGCTCCATGGTTTAGGGAAAAATGTAACGCTGATTTCTCCGTTAAAATCGGCGAGTTTTGTATAGGCCATATCGTTTCCGTTCTTTGTCTGGAAAGGCCGGATACTGCCCAGGACGCCTATCAATGTATATTCTTCTTTTGAATCGGCCAGTTCGGGATTTGCCAGGTTCAGTTTTACTTCAGACTCCCAGGCCTGTCTGTAATCCAAAAGCATCGCCGCGGCAGATTCTTCGCGGTCGTTCTGCTTCTCCGCTTCCGCAGGGCTTATAACTTCTTCCGCCAAAAAACTGTTGCGATCCTTGTCTTTCTGATATTCGATTTTGCCATGGATTATTACGATTTCGTCGGGTTTAATTTGGCTCTCGTACCTGGACCAGGTCTGGGAAAAAAATGTCGCGTCAATTTCGCCGTTATAGTCTTCCAGGGTTACAAAGGCCATTTTCCCGCTTTTGCCGATATATGTTTTTACCGTTTTGACAATGCCTATCATGTAGCACGCGCCGGGTTTAAGGGAATCCTGATCCGCCAAATCAAACTTGACCAAACGTTCCCAAAGTTTTTTATATTCATCCATGGGATGGCCGGAAAAATAAAAACCGATTAACTCTTTTTCTATTTTTAAATGTTCGCTCCGGCTCTGTAACGGAAAATTTTCAAAAACAAAATCGTTAAATTCCTTTTCCTGGGTATCGCCGAAGAGGCTGGTCTGGCCGAACTTTTTTTCGTCCTTGATGTTCTGCGCATGCTCAATTGCGCGTTCGAGATTGCCCTGCAAAGTTTCCCTGGAAACACCGAACTTGTCGAATGCCCCTGTCAGAATCAGCCGTTCGATTACGCTTTTGCCGATGGTTTTTATTTCCGCCTTCTGTAAAAAATCAAGAAAATCCGTGTAGGGGCCGTTGCCGCGGTTTTTGATTATTTCTTCCGACGGGCCGTCTCCCAGACCCTTGATGCCGAGCAGACCGAAAATTATCCGGCCGCCGACAACTGTAAAAAATTTCTGCGAGCGGTTGATGTCAGGCGGATCGATTTGCAGGCCCATTTTCCTGGCCTCGCTTATACATTCGGCGAGTTTATCCTTGTCGGTTGAGTTGATTTCGTTGGTAAGGTTGGCTGCCATAAACTCGGCCGGGAAATTAGCTTTTAGATATGCAGTCTGGTAAGCGATAACCGAATACGCGGCGGCATGGCTTTTGTTAAAACCGTAATCGGCAAAGGGGACCAGGATATCATAAATCTCGGCGGCCTTTTCCTTTGAATAGCCGCGCTTTACCGCGCCTTCCAAAAAAGGAATTTTTTCCTTGTCGATAATTTCTTTTTTCTTTTTCCCCATGGCGCGGCGCAGGAGGTCCGCCTGGCCCAGGCTGTAACCCGCGATAATCTGGGCAACCTGCATGACCTGTTCCTGATAGGTAATGACTCCGTAGGTTTCCCTAAGCGCTTTTTCCAGGCTGGGATCCGGGTAAGAAATTTCCTGACGGCCGTTTTTGGAATCAATGAACTGTCCTATGTTGTCCATGGGCCCCGGTCTGTAAAGGGAATTAAGCGCGATAAGATCCTCAATGGTATTCGGCCTGGCCCTCTTGAGAACGCTCTGCATTCCGTCCGATTCAAACTGGAAGACCTCAAAACTCCTGCCCTCGCCCAGCATTTTAAAAGTGAGCGCGTCATCCTCCGGCGCTTCCCGTATGTTAAAATCCGCAAACTTTCCGCCGCGCAACCGGATTAATTCCTCGGTATTCTTAATTACATCCAGAGTTTTTAAACCCAAAAAGTCCATTTTAATCAGGCCGCAGTCTTCCAAAAAATTCATGCTGTACTGGGTTGCGACGCCGCCGGTTTTTGGATCACGGAATAACGGAATATAATCTATAAGCGCTGATTTGCTTATTACAACGCCGGCGGCGTGAATGCTGGAATGCCGGTGCAGGCCTTCAAGTTTTGCCGCTATGGAAAAAAGCTCAGTGTATCTGGAATCCTGTTCCAGTTCCCGCAGCCTGGGTTCGCTGTCAATGGCTTTGGCAAGTGTGATTTTGGGATCTTTGGGAATAAGCTTGGTGATCATATCAGACTCCGGGATCGTAATTCCCAGAACCCTGGCCACATCCTTGATAACGGCCTTGGCGCCCAGCGTTCCAAAGGTAATAATCTGCCCTACCCGCTGCCGGCCGTATTTCTCCGTAACATATTTTATAACATCCTCGCGGCCTTCGTTGGCAAAGTCGATGTCAAAGTCCGGCATCGAAATACGCTCGGGGTTGAGAAAACGTTCGAACAGGAGTTTGTATTTTAACGGATCAATATCGGTGATGCGCAGGGAATAGGCGACAATGGAACCGGCTCCCGAACCTCTTCCCGGGCCGACCGGAATGTTATGTTCTTTAGCCCAGTTGATAAAATCCTCGACTATTAAAAAATAGCCGGTAAACCCCATCTGAATAATGATTTCCAGTTCATATTCGCAGCGATCCTGTATCTCTTTCCACCTGGCCCCATTTTCTGCTTTTTCCCGCGGGTAGCGTTTGGCCAGTCCTTCCCTGGCAAGATGCCTAAGATAAACGCCGGTGCTTTCGAAATTCGGAGGTAATTCAAACTCCGGCAGATATTTTGGCAAATCTTTGGTTTTTATTTTTGGGATGTCGGTAATGCAGCGTTCCGCGATACGGACCGTATTGGAAATGGCTTCCGGGTGGTCCGGGAAAAGGGCGGCCATTTCGTCACCGTCCTTCATCCAGAACTCTGTGCCCCAGTATTTCTTGCGTTTTTCCTCGGTCCTGACCTTACCCGTCCCGATACAGAGCATGATATCATGTGCAACATAGTCTTCGCGGCACAGGTAATGCACATCGTTGGTCGCCACAAGCGGGATCCCGGTTTTTTGCGAAATTCCAATAATCGCCGCGTTCAGATCCGCCTGGGACATACCGCCGCGCAGTACCCCCGCCGGTATACCGTGATTCTGGATTTCCAGGTAAAAATTGGGATTCCCGTCTTTATCAAATCCAAAAAGATCCCTGTAACTGCGGGCCTTTTTTTCGGCCTCCTCTATATTGCCGGACTGGATTAACCGCGGAATCTCTCCGGAAGCGCAGGCGGACAGGGCTATAAGCCCGTTATGGTATTTTTCCAGCAGTTCTTCGTCAACACGCGGCCGGTAATAAAAGCCTTCCGTATAGGCAATGGAGCAAAGTTTTACAAGGTTATGGTAACCTTCGCGGTTTACAGCCAGCAGGACCAGGTGGTAATACCGGTTATCGTTTTCCGCGCCGTTTTTCTCGTGCCGCGACCCGGGAGAAACGTAAATTTCGCAGCCAATTATCGGTTTAACGGGGGTTTTTCTTTTTTCGTGCCTGTCCTTACCGGCCAGAGTCTCCTCGCAGGCGGCAAGGAATTCCATGGCGCCGAACATATTCCCGTGATCTGTCAGAGCCAGGTACTTCATCCCAAGTTTTTCCGCCCTGTCGGCCAGAGCCATTACAGATACCGAGGCGTCGGTCAGGGAAAAATCAGAATGAACGTGGAGATGGACGAATTCCGTCATATTCCGGTATCATAGCGATAAAAAGCAAGTCTATCTATACTAAATTATAAAAATCAGAAATAATTAATTACAAAATTATGGACGAAAAGTTAGACCGTGCCCTGGAGCACATAAAGCAGCTTTTAAAAGAAAACACAATTCCTCCGCTCACCGGAGATCTGGCAGAAATTCCTGAATTAATCGAAATTCATGATGAAATAAAATCGGCAAGGGAAATCCTCGCGTCCTTTTCCACAAGACACGAAGAAGTGTTATCGGCCCTTACGGAAAGCCTGTGCAGGGAAATTGAAAAATGGTCAGAGGCCATGGACGCCCTGCACGAAAGCGAAACAAGGTTCAAATATCTTGCAAACCACGATCCACTTACCGGAGCAATGAACCGGCGCTCCTTTATGGAAAGAGCTGCCCAGGAATTAAACGACGCGTTCCGTCATCATTACCCATGCGGCGTCATAATGATTGATATCGATCATTTTAAACTTTTCAATGATACCTACGGACACCAGGCCGGAGACGAAGCATTGCGCCACGCCGTAAAAATAATATCATCCTGCTCAAGAAGCCATGATTTTTTGGGCCGGTACGGCGGTGAAGAATTTGTCTTCTTTTTCTGCCACGCGGATAATTACACAAGCCTTAAAATCGCCGAACGCATAAGGACAACCCTGGAAGAAAACCCGGTTATACTGCAAACCGGCGATGTACCGGTTACCGCGAGTCTGGGAGTCGTAATTGCCAAACAAAGCGATGATATAAAATTCGAAAAACTGGGAAATTATCTGGAAACCCTTATAAGCTACGCTGACAGAGCCATGTACACAGCCAAAAAGAACGGCAGAAACAAGGTAGTCCTGTATGACTACGATAACCCGCAAACTTTTACGGAAAAATATGAAAGTTGAACTCTTCTCTTTATGCGATTTTGCCCAGGAAAACAGCGGCAAACTCACGGTTGTCGGTACCTTTGATACAATAATTTCGCGTAATTTTCCATGCATACATCCCCAGCTCTCCGTTATTATCCGTCTGCGGTTTGATCTTTGGGAATTTTCCAAACATACATTCAGAATTGAAAGCCACGATCTGGACGGCAACATCGGTATCAAACCAATAAGCGGAGATGTTGATGTTCAGGGAGGAGGCAACGCCACAGCGGTTTCCCATCTGGTATTTACAATCAACAACCTTCGTTTTCAAAAAAACGGAATCATAAATTTTATTCTCTTTATAGATGACAAAGAGGTTATGTCAATTCCGCTATATATCCGCAAAGGATAAATACAAAAATATATGCCCCCAGATAATTTTTATACGGGGGCCTATATTTTTGACTTATACTGAACCCCGCTTGATCTTCTTTGTAGTAGTCATTTCCATGGGTTCGTCAAGCAGCGCAGACTGGCTGATTTTTTGGTAAGGAAGCAGACGCTGGTTAACCTCATTGATAATGGCTTCAATTCTGGTTTTTATTTCGTTTTTGGGAGTTACCTTGCCGGAATTATCCTTAAAGAAATCCGGATTGGGGTAAACTACCGCTTCGATTCCTTCTATTTTGAGCTGTTTATCTTTTTCAAACCCCCGGATCATAATCTGATCAATCTCATCGTAAAGCTGGAATTCATTTTCGATTTCTTCCGGGTAAACGTTTTTGCCGCCTTCCGTAACAATTACATTCTTGGCCCGGCCTGTAAGGTAAAGATAATTTTCACTGTCGAGGTAGCCCAAATCACCGGTCTTAAAATAACCATCAAGAGTAAAGGCATCCTCGGTTTCCTTTGGCATATTATAATAGCCTTTCATTACCATGGAACCTTTAACGATAACTTCGCCTACGCCGCGTTCGTCCGGGTCAAGAATCTTCATATCGACTCCCGGGAACGCGAGCCCTACACTGGTTTCCTTGTAGTGTTCTATCGGGTTCAGGTTGATAATGGGACTTGTCTCGGTGAGACCGTAACCCTGGACAAAATCAATGCCCATCTGGTTGAATTTTTTAAACACCGACGGCGCAAGCGGGCCGCCGCCGCAGATGCAGATTCTGACTGTAGCCAGCGATGCCTGGTCCAGGACTGCATGGAAAATCTTTTTGCCGGGGTTTACCCTAAAGACCTTTTTAATAAATCCCGAAACTCCCATAAGCATTTTTATAAGGCCGTATACCAGAGCGCCCTTTGCTTTTACGCCCCGCAAAATTCCTGCCAGCAGTTTGTTAAATAGCATAGGTACGCCAAGGAGCATGGTTATGTTACCTTCCTTGAGCTCCTTGAGCATAATAGAAGTGACCATTTTCTTTCCAAAAACCACTTCCGCCCCGACAGATATGGTTTCGATAAAAACAGCAAGCATTGTATAGGCATGATGAATCGGCAGTATACAGTAAAACACATCGTATTCGTAAAGGCGCAGCGGCGTTCCCTGGGCCAGGAAGCAATCGGAAACCAGATTTTGGTGGGTCAGCATAACCCCTTTGGGATTACCGGTCGTTCCGGAAGTAAACAGGATGGCTGCAAGATCTTGTTCGGCGGCCTGTTCAATCTCGGCAGCAGGTCCGTCCAGGTCATAAACATAAAGGCCCAAACCTTGTTTCATTGAAATAATTTCTTCAAGCCGGCCGCTGTTTTCCTTAAAAAACTGGTACCTTTCCTCATCTACAAATAGCATTTTGGCGCCGGAAGCTTTTATTAATAAATCGATCTCTTCATTTTTAATTTGGTAATCTACCGGGACTACAGTCGCTCCGGCAAACAATGTACCCAGGTACGCGATAGCCCATTGGGGTGAATTTTTCCCGGACACCGCAATTTTATCTCCGCGGCCTACACCCTTGCTGTGCAGCCACCGCGCAACAGATTCGATAATCTTGAGGGATTCATTATAGTTGAGGCTTATCCGATTAGGTTCAAAAACTGTAAAACAGGGACGCTTACCGTGGCGGGAAACGGTTATTTTAAACAATTCCGGCAGTGTGGGCCATTCACCCTTAAAGGATTTTCCCTTGTATTCTTCCAAAAACTTCCACGGAATGTATGGTTTATTCACAGTTACTCCTTTTAATAAACTAAGGTTAAAAAGACAAATTTCTCTTTAGACAGAATATCATAGTTTGACCCTGTGTCAATAAAAAAGTTGCGTTTTAATTAATGTAATGTTACTATATTATTGGTTTTTTGTTACTATATATTAATATGAAGATACCAAATTTTAAAAAGCCATTAAGTAAAAAATCAGTTACTATTCCGTTTGCCTTATATTTATCGTTATCGATTTTTATAATATCTGTTTCCTGCTCTTCGCAGGTCAGCGGAGTTTTACGGCAGGGCGGCGCCGGGGATTTGACAATAAAGGCATCTCTGGAGCCCCGGATGAGTTCACTTATAAGTTCCCTTAAAATGATAATGGGGAATGCCGGTTTGGGCAGCGCAGGATTAAACAATACAGGCGCGTCCGGTTCAAACCTTATTCTGGACGGTAATTCCATCAGCCGTTCCATGAGTTCCTCTCCCGGAGTACAGTCCGCAAAACTTGCCAATACCGGACCGGCTGCCCTGGAGGGGACAGTTGCCATTAATAAAATCAATGATTTTTTATCAGCAGGCAAAGAAACTTCATTTATCACATATTCGGAAGGACAGGCCGGCGGCAAACCATCCGGCCGGATCCTGTTCACCATTGACCGTAAAACCGTACCGGATCTGCTGGCCTTCCTCTCCGCAGAAGCTTCCGATTATCTTACAGCCCTTATGGCGCCCGCAATTCTGGATGAGGAAATATCCAAAACAGACTACCTTTCCATGGTCAGCTCCCTTTACGGCCAGGGAATAGCCGATGAAATAAAAAACTCCAGCATCAAAGCTACAATTGATTTCCCCGGCCCAATCACTTCCATAAGCGGCGGAACTTCCGACAAAAACCGCGCTGATTTTGAAATACCGGTGCTGGATTTACTGGTGCTGGAAAAACCAATGTCGTGGGAAGTAGTTTGGTAATAACCAAAACGGTCAATCACCAAAACGGTAAATTACCAACTTGTAAAATTATCAGCGAAAATATATTATCAAACTGGCTTTTTGAAATGGTTTTTTAAAACGGATTTTTTGTAAAAAATTGGGGGTATTCATGGCTGTAACCAATGCTATGTCCGGAAACATTGAGTTTCCCGCAGAACTAAATACATTTATAGACGAATGGAAATCAAAACCCGGCAGCCTGATAATGATTCTGCATAAAACACAGGAGACTTTTGGTTATATTTCGAGGGAAGTCGCGGAACAGCTTTCTGTTCAAATCGGCATTCCGCTGGCCCGGATTTACGGAGTTATTACTTTTTACCACTTCTTTAAAACTACAAAACCGGGAAAACACCGGATTTCCGTATGTCTGGGAACCGCATGTTATCTCAAGGGCGGCAATGATCTTATAGAGGAAGCTAGATCCATCCTGGGACTTTCGGAAGGCGGCGTTACCCCGGACGGTATGTTTTCCATAGATCCGGTGCGCTGTATCGGATGCTGCGGCCTGGCGCCGGTAATGACTGTGGGCAATGAGACTTACGGAAAATTGACCAAAGATATGCTTCCGGAAATTATCGCCAAATATCAAAATAAGTAACAGCCTGACCAAAAGAGGTATTTTCTGCACTTTACCCTGGCGGATTTAATAATTGATATTACCCAGAATGCGGCCGAGTCCGGTGCAGATCTGGTTGAAATAGAGATCAGCGAAAAAACCGGTAAAAACTGCCAAACCCCGGAGTTTAGTTTTGTTGTAAAAGATAACGGCAAGGGAATGGATTCAGAAGAACTTAAACGAGCGCAGGACCCTTTTTATACAGACGGTATAAAGCACCCAAACCGCAAAGTTGGGCTGGGGCTCCCGTTTCTGATTCAAACCGCCCAGCAGTCCGGCGGCGGATGGGAAATAAAATCAGACAAGGGAAACGGGACCAGGGTATGCGCATGGTTTAATACCAAAAATATTGATACGCCTCCGGCCGGCGATATTCCCGGTACTTTCAGAACAGTCCTGCTTTTCCCGGGGCCAAGGGAGATGCATATAAAACGTACCCTGGAAAACGATAAGGGCGGCCTTGATTATGAAATAAAAAAAACTGAAATTTCGGAAGCGCTTGGAGGACTGGATGACGCGCAGTCGCTGCTGCTTTTGGATCAATATCTGCATTCCATGGAAGAGGAGTAAAAAATATGGCAAAAATGAGTCTGGACGATCTCCGGAAATTACGGGACGTTAAAAAAGGTGAACTTCGGCGCCGTGAAACAGAAGGCAAAGAAATTCAGCTTATTATCGGAATGGGTACCTGCGGTATCGCCGCGGGCGCCAAAGCCACACTGGATCGTTTTCTTTCGCTTCTGGCAGAAAACAATCTGGAAGACTCGGTGGTTATACGTCAGACCGGATGCATGGGCCTGTGCAATGTCGAACCGACCGTGGAAGTGATAGTACCCGGTATGCCAGATGTTATTTACGGCCCGGTCGATCCGGTAACAGCGGAAAAAATCATTCGTAAACATATAATCGGCAAGGTGCTCCTGGACGACATTATCCGGGATCGGCCGGCTCCGGATATTTTCTAGGCAAGGGGGAATTAATTATGGCCTTTAAACATTACATTCTTGTTTGCGGCGGGACCGGCTGCGAGTCAAGCAAAGCCGACGACATCTACCGGAATCTTATAACCGAAGCGGATAACCAGGGAGTCAAACAGGAAGTCCAGATAGTAAAAACAGGCTGCTTTGGTTTTTGCGAAGCCGGGCCGATTGTAAAAGTTCTCCCGGAGGAATCGTTTTATGTGCACGTAAAACCGGAGGACGCCAAAGAAATAATCAGCGAGCAGGTAATCAAGGGAAGAGAAGTAAAAAGGCTGCTTTACAAGGGCGAAAACCCGCAGGTAAAAAAACTGGCTGCAGATGATATTGAATTTTATCAAAAGCAGGTCCGGGTGGTTTTGCGCAACTGCGGCGTAATCGATCCGGAGAATATCGATGAATATATCGCACGCGAAGGTTATGCAGGCCTTGAAAAAGTACTGTTCGACTGGACTCCCGAGAAGTTAATCGAAGAAATGAAAGTTTCCGGATTAAGGGGCCGCGGCGGCGCAGGTTTCCCGACCTGGCTCAAGTGGGATTTGGCAAGAAAAGCCACAGGCGAAGTCAAGTACGTTATATGCAACGCCGATGAAGGTGATCCCGGCGCCTACATGGACCGGTCCACTATCGAAGGCGATCCGCACTCGGTAATAGAAGGCATGATCACAGCCGGAAAAGCTATCGGCTCGCATCAGGGTTTTGTGTATATAAGAGCAGAATATCCGCTGGCCATTGAAAGACTTAAAAAAGCTCTTTTCCAGGCTGAGGAATACGGCCTGCTGGGCAAAAACATCCTTGGTTCAGGCTTTGATTTTAATATCGAAATACGGCTGGGAGCGGGAGCTTTTGTATGCGGCGAAGAAACAGCGCTAATCAAATCAGTGGAAGGCAACCGCGGTATGCCGGTTCCCAAACCTCCCTTTCCCGCCAACAAGGGGCTGTGGGGGATGCCGACCATTATTAACAACGTCGAAACTTTTGCCAATGTCCCTGTAATTACCTCAAGGGGAGGAGCCTGGCTGGCCCAGATTGGTACGGCAGGTTCAAAAGGTACAAAAGTATTCGCGCTTACAGGCAAAGTCAAAAACTCCGGCCTGGTGGAAGTGCCCATGGGAACAACTCTGCGCGAGATCATCTTTGAAATCGGCGGCGGGATTAAGAACGGAAAAAAATTCAAAGGAATCCAGACCGGCGGTCCTTCCGGAGGTATCCTTACAGAAAAATCCCTGGACATTCCGATAGATTTTGAAACGCTTACGGCCAACGGATCCATGATGGGTTCCGGCGGTATGATAGTAATGGACGAAGACGACTGCGTGGTTGACGTAGCGCGTTTTTATATGGAGTTCTGCGTAGACGAATCCTGCGGCAAATGCTCGCCGTGCAGAATCGGCACCACCCAGCTTCTGCATCATCTGGAAAAAATCGCGGGGGGCGAGGGAACCGAAGAAGACCTCGATAAACTTGAAGTTATAGGTAAGGCCATGAACATGGCCAGTCTTTGCGTATTGGGCCAGAGCGCGCCCAACCCGACCATTTCGACAATCAGAAATTTCCGCGAGGAATATCTGGAACATATCAGGGATCACAAATGCCGGGCCGGTAAATGCAAAAAACTGGTAACATTCTCCATTGATCCGGTCAAATGTCTTGGCTGCAGCGTCTGCGCCAAAAAATGCCCCACAAAATGTATAACCCAGGAAGACCCGGCAAAATACCCGGGCAGGAAAAAAGCTCCGTATATTATCAGTCCGGAAAAATGCGTAAAATGCGGCGAATGTCTTAAGAGCTGTAAATTCAACGCGGTGCTTAAGGGATAGGAGGAATTAACCATGGTAAACATAAAAATTAACGGCAAACCTTTGCAGGTAGAAGACAATATTTCCATTCTGGACGCGGCCAATCTGGTAAAAATAAAGATTCCGACCCTTTGCTACAACCCGGATCTGCCGGCCTGGGCTTCCTGCGGTCTGTGCATAGTCAGAACCGCGGGCCCGCGTTCCCCGCGCATGGCACGCGCCTGTACAACCCCGGTAACCGAAGGCATGGACATAATCACCCATGACCCGGAGATCATTGCCACGCGGCGCACCGTGCTGGAACTCATTCTTTCCAACCACCCTGCCGACTGCCTCATGTGCCCCAGAAACCAAAACTGCGAACTCCAGAACCTGGCCGCGGAAGCCGGCATCCGAGAAATTCCGTTCCATAAAATTCCAAACGAACTTCCTGTCGATGATTCCAACCCCGCCATCGTACTAAATCCCGAAAAATGCATCCGCTGCGGACGCTGCGTAAAAGTCTGCCAGGATATGCAGAACGTCTGGGCCATTGAATTTCTGGGCCGCGGAATCAACGGCCGCATCGCCTGCGCCGCCGACACGCCTCTGGGTGAGAGCCCCTGCATTTACTGCGGCCAGTGTTCGGCCCACTGCCCGGTCGGCGCCATTTACGAACGCGACGATACGGTAAAAGTCTGGAAAATGGCCCAGGACCCGGAAGTCCACAGCGTAGTACAAATAGCGCCGGCGGTCAGAGTCGCCCTTGCCGAGGAATTCGGCTACCCCCCGGGAACCCTTCTTACAAAACAGATTTACGCTGCCCTGCGCCGCCTGGGTTTTGAAACCGTGTTCGACACGAACTTCGGCGCCGACCTTACAATCATCGAAGAAGCCAACGAACTTGTTAAACGCCTTACAGAAAAAGACAGCGACATCCCATTAATTACAAGCTGCTGCCCGTCTTGGGTCGATTACATGGAGAAATATTATTATGACATGATCCCGAATTTCTCCACAGCCAAATCCCCCCAGCAGATGGTCGGCACCATGATTAAAACTTACTGGGCGCAGAAAGCCGGTATTGACCCGGCAAAAATTTATTCAGTATCGGTAATGCCATGCACGGCAAAAAAATGGGAGTCCCACCGCAACGATGACATGAAAGCCGCGAATTCAGGATGGGATGTGGATATTTCCATTACAACCAGGGAACTGGCGCGGATGATCAAGCAGGCAGGAATTGAACTTCTTAAACTGGACGGCGAAGAAGCGGACAGTCCGCTTGGACCCTATACCGGAGCCGGAACAATATTCGGTGTAACCGGCGGTGTAATGGAAGCCGCGGTCCGCACAGCTTACAAATTAATCACCAAAAAAGATTTGGTTGACGTCAATTTTAAACCTGCCCGCGGTCTGGAAGGCGTAAAATCGGCGGAAGTAGACTTTGGTGTCCAGCTCCCCAACAACCTTGGCACAAAAATCCGGATAGCCATTGCCCACCAGATGGGCAATGTTGCCGCTGTTCTGGACCAGATAAGGGAGGCCCGCAAAGCCGGCAAGGATGTCCCGTTCCATTTTGTTGAGGTAATGGCCTGCCGCGGCGGCTGCATAGGCGGAGGCGGCCAACCCTACGGCTGCACAGACGAAATCCGCAGACAGCGCACAGCCGGCATCTACGCCGATGACGAAAAATCCCAGTTCCGCTGCTCGCATCAGAATTATTTTATTGACCAGATCTACAAGGAATTCCTCGGCGAGCCCAACGGAGAAAAGGCACATAAACTTCTGCACACGGAATATAAAGAAAGGCAGCTATATATCAAATAAAAAATATTAGACCCATAAAAATTTATTAGGGGTCCTGTCAGCTGGGAAACCGTACTGCTCGATCGCAGCCCGGCTTTCCCACTGACACCCCTTAATAAATAAATCTGGGGTCTAATATTTTTACTTTTCGTTACATGTCATGCCTTTCTTTAATAAATCATAATTACTTTATGTAATTTCCGGCTGCGATTACCTTTTGCTTTTCGTCCAGTACAGACTGGTACCCGGCTGAAAGATAAGTTTTGCAGGCGTCCGCGTAAACAGATTCAAACTGGGCTTCCGGGCAGGTTACGCATTTTACGTAAAGTTCCTGGAACAGAACATTGAGGTCGGCGCGGTATTCTGCCATTGCCGTCAGCGGTACTGTAAAGAGGGCATCCGGTGTGCGGTACGGAGATGCGGCCCTGTAATATTTAATCAAATCATCAACGAGGTTACCGTAACCGGCCGGTGTCCAGAGGGCTTTGTTGGCGGCCCAGAACATATCCTGGTTGGGATACCTGGCAGCTTCTACGATAAGGCACCAATAATCTTTATTGCTGTTGGCGCTCAGATTGGATTCGCCGTTGTAATTCGCGACCCTGACGGGAAGTCCGTTTGTATCCAAAGTATAATTCTGGCCGGCGACTCCGTTCTGCAGCGCGAACAGATTGGCGTCCTGGTTAAGCCATTCAAGGAACATCCAGGTTGCGATGCGCTGCTGATCGGTTGATTCGTAATTGATGCCCATAATCATACCAAAGGGCCAGTAGCCGCGTCCCTGGTTGACTTTGCCCTGGGGAACGTTCCAGCCCGGGGGCAGAACCGCTACATCTGCTGTCGGGTTATTCGCCTTGAGCGAAGACATAACATCGGTATTGCTTGCCATGTAGAAACTAAAGTTCCCGGTCCGGCCTGCCACAAATTCGGCCTTTGTTTTGGCTTCGTCGTTGCGCAGGTAGAATTCCTTGTCAAGAACATTATTGTTATATTTCCAGTTCATGTCCTTGAGGAAGGCTTTAGACGGCGCCCAGGTCAGATCGGCAACTGACAGTTCAGAGTACAGGGTTCTTTCCGCATCATTAATGGGCCAGTCGCGGAAGGGATAGCTGTATGTAAAGTTGTTCGCCAAAAGCTGGGTACCATAAACACCCAGACCCATGTCCCGCCACTTGAGAAGCATCTGGTTAAAGGTCTCAAGGCTTGTCAGGTCTTCTACCTTATAACCGGCCTTCTGTACCCAGTCATTGCGGACGAGCGTCGTATAGGGATCGGCTTCGGGGCGTTCGGCAAAGAAGAAAACCCTGTCGTTGTTGATGGTGCCGTAGCGTTCCACCATTGGTTTGGTCCTGTTCCAGAATGTCGGCATGTAGTTGGCCATCTCATCCCAATTGAGCTTCTGCATTACGCCTTCGCCGTAGTACTGGACAGCAATGGGCATATCATAATGGAAGATGATATTCGGCGCCCTGTGGGAAGCCAGAAGCTGCTGGTAGTCCTGGACTTCGGTTGCCCGTCCGATCGCTACATACTGAACGTTCACATTGTACTTGTCGCCGAATTCTTTCTGCATCCAGCGTGTCCAGTAATTGTCCGCTACGTTCCATCCCTGGAAAGCCCGGTCGTAAACCGGAATCTGGATGGTCACCTTTTGCGGGAACCCTTTGGAATAATCGGTAAACCCCGCGGCTGCCGGTGCTGCGGCACTGCCAGAATTCGACTGTCCGCCGCCGCTGGCAAAAGCGGACGCGGCCAGAGCCAGGATCAGAAAAATTACCGCTGATCTTTTCATAAAATCCTCCTGAAAATATTTACACTTTCCTATACAGGGAAGTAATATTTTTATTCCTTGACGTGCTGTTATTCCTTAACAGCCCCGATCATAACTCCGGTAACAAAATATTTTTGCACAAAAGGATAAACTAAAAGGATGGGCAAGGTCGCGAAAACCACACAGGCTGCCTTCATCACTTCAGGATTTGTAAGCGATACTACCGTTGATTCAAGCTGGAAACTCTCGTTGGCCTGAACAACCAGATAATACAATTTAAGCTGAAGCGGCCTCAAGTCTACACGCTGCTTGATGTAAAAAAGCGCGTCCTGGTACGCGTTCCAGCGGCCTACCGCGTAGAATAGTGAAAGGGTGGCGATAATCGGTTTGGAAAGCGGCACAAAAATCTGCGCCAGAATCCTGAAATGCCCAGCGCCGTCAATACGCGCCGATTCCTCAAGGCTCAGCGGTATGGAAGCCATCATGGCGTTTTTCATAATTATCAGATTATAAGCGCTGAATGACAGCGGCAGGATTAAACACCACAATGTATCCAGCATTCCAAGATAACTTACCATAAGGTAATCCGGTATTATCCCTCCGGAAAAATATAATGTAAAAACGCATAAAAAAGTCAGGAGCCTGCGGCCTTTGAACTGGGGTCTGGTCAGTGCGTAAGCCATACAGGTGGTAAGGAACATGCCAAGCACAGTAAAGGCAACAGTTACAAAAATACTGACATAAAGGGAACGCAGAATACTTGAGTCACTGAATACCTTGCGGTAAGCTTCCAGCGTCGGACCTTTGGGTATTAAAAAAACCTTGTTCGCGACAACAAAAGCGTCTGTGCTGATCGATTTTGAAATAACATGAATAAACGGAATTATGCAGGTTAATGTAATGGCAGTAATAAATGCGTAAATTATTATCTTCCAGAATCTGCTTGAAAAACTTCTTTTATATGATTTATGTTTTAATTGTTCATGTATTGTCTGCACGGCCGCGGTTTTATTCATATTAAACCTTCTTCGCCAAGTCTTTTCGATATAAAATTCGAGCCAAGAACCATGATCAGCCCGATTACGGACTGGAACAGACCAAGCGCAGTGGCCCTGCTGAAATTCATACTTTGAATGCCCCAGCGGTAAACCAGAACCGGTATAGTCGTGGTATATTCGGTCGCTGCAACATTTGCCAGCGCGTAGATCCGTTCAAAAGAACCGCCCATAATTCTGCCAAGATTCATAATTAACAGAATTACAATAGTACTGCGGATGCAGGGAACGGTAATGTTTATACACATGCGGAACCGGCCTGCCCCGTCGATCATGGCAGCCTCGTACAGCTCGGGGTTAATGCCGGAAATCGAAGCCAGATAAATAATCGTACCCCAACCCATGTTCTGCCACATCCCGATTATAACATAACTTACAAGCCACGGGATATCTGCAGTAAGAAACGGAAACCGCTTCCCGCCCAGCATATCAATCAAATTGTTAACCATTCCGGTATTAACGCTGAATAGCTGGTAGGCCAATGCCCCGATAATAACCCACGAAAGGAAATGAGGCAGATAAAGTAAAGTCTGGGTAGAACGTTTAAACCACCGGGTGTTTATTTCGTTAAGAAGAAGCGCCAGGATAATGGGCATGGGAAACCCCATGACCAAATCCAATAAATTAAGAAGGAGTGTATTACGCAGAGCCGGTATAAACAGGCGGTGGGAAAAAACATCCTGGAAAACCTTAAAACCTACCCAGGAACTCCCCAAAAAGCCTCTCGCGATCCTGTAATCCTTAAACGCAATAATAAGCCCAAACATGGGCCCGAACTTGAAAATCAATACAAACAACATGGGTAAAAAAACCAAAGCGTAAAGCTGCCAATCCCGCCTAAGGTAAAAAAGAGCTCCTTTGGGAACAATATTTCCCAAATACGGATTCCCTGCCTCTGCACTTCGCATAATTCAAGTATAAATACCGCTTTTGAAATTTGTAAATAATCAATTTTGATTGATGTGTCCAAATTTGATAATTTCTTAATTCGTTATATTATAAAGAGATAATTATTTTAGCGAATAATTTTTGATAAATTCAACCCATGACAGCAAATTAATTGGGCTATACGCGTAAATTACTGTATCAAAAATAAACGGTTATGGCAAAAGTGAACACCACTGTAAACTCTCTGCCCGCCGATTCCTAATTCCTAATTCCTAATTTTCCCGGCTGCCCTGTATTCCAGCGGATTAAGTCCTTCAAATTTTTTAAAATACCGTTTTAGGCTTTGTGTATTGCGGTAACCTGCTGCTTTGGCGACATCCGGCAGTTTTAATTTCTCGTCAAGCAAAAGAATTTTTGCTTCCTGGATTCTCAATAGATTCACAGTATCATTGACGCTTTTACCGGTTTTTTCTTTGACGATTCTGCGCATGTAGGAATAACTCATATTAAGTTCAAGGGCCATATCTTCGAAAAACATATCGGTTTTGTAATATTTACCAAGGCAGGCAAGAATACGGTCTATCGCCGTGTCTTCGCCCTGGTCTTTATGCAGATAATTTATCAGGTCTCCGTAAAAATCCGTCATGTATTTGCTTAGCTGTTCCAGGGTTTCCGAAGACGCGATTGAACGGTAAACATTACCGTGGTTAAAAAAGAACCCGCTCGTATTGGTGTTCATTTCCGAGAGACGGCGTATGGTTCCGCCGGCAAGCTGGTTGTAAATAAAACATATATTATCATAGGAAATACCATCTGCGCCGCGGATAGTTTTACTAATCGAATCAAGTTCGGCATTTATCATTGCCAGGTTTCCGGTATTTAAATAATTCAGGATACGCACTTCGCTGTTCTGCGGATAGAAAAAACGTTTTCGCCCTTCTGTGCCGGTCCACCGGATAATATTGTTGCTCCCCCGCAAAATACGCATCGCGACAGCCTCCGACGCCTGGTGCAGGCATTGCTGCACACCGTCAAATTCAAAACCGGTTTCGCTGCAGCCTATTGTAATGGTTGTTCCAAAAACAGGGGCTGCAGTTTCCTGCAATTTACTTAACAGCGGCGCAAGGGTGTCTGCATCAATTTCTTCCTCCATATTAATAATGAGGGCAATTCTGGCTTCCGGCAGATAAACTCCCCTTAAGATCAGGGGCGGTTTGGTCAATTCAATCGATTGCGAAATAAACAGGTAACGCTGATACGCCCTTTGTTCGGCATTGGTTCTGCGGCGGTAATCTTCGTAATTATCAAGAACCGCAATCGCGACCCTGAACAGCCTGTGGGGAAACACCTGCGAAAGAGTTTCGGTTTCCTGGGCGGTCAGCGGATCGTCGGACAAAAGATTGCGTATTGCCAATATTGTGGCGTCTTTTTCCCTTTCGTTAAGCAGATCCCTAAGCTCTTTTTCCTTGTGCTCAATCTGGGTAAACGCAGAAGAAAGAATGTCCATCTCGTTGCGGAATGCGGGTTTGGTAAAATCGCTGTTTTTGTTAAGGCCCTTTATCAGCTGACGCATTGGTTTGGAAAACCAGAAAAAAACAGCCAGAGAAGCCATTGTCCCAAAGAACACAACAGTAAGCGCCAAAAAAATCATATTGCGGATGGTACGGTTGGACTGGTCCAAAAGCGGAGCCATTGACTGGACCGAAACAAAAACCCAGTCGTAATAATTGGATTTAAGCCAGGTATACAATGTCTGGCCGCTGCCCTCTTTGTAAAACGCGTAACCGGAATTTTGACCGCTGTCCAGGATATCTGCAATATGGGGGAGATTTTTGGCCTGCAAATTAAAGTTTGACAATTTTGGATGGGTAATTAATTTTCCATCGCTCTGCATTAACATAATACCCATGGAATTTTCCCTGTCCAGTTCAGGGTTTAAAATGCTGGCTATGTAGGATTCTTTTATATTTATTACAATTGTTCCCCTGATCGTGGTAATAAGCCTGCTTAAATTATAAACATAGGAAATTACCGGAACCGTATACCCGGTATCCTGACCCCGAAGAATCTCCCGCACCGAAGCGGGCTGGAGTATCCTTGGTACCCAGATACCTCCCTGGCCCTGTTTTTGGGCAGATAAATTCCTAAGCCACGACAGACTTGAATAATCATTTTGCTCCACGATTCCGCGGTCAGAACTGATAATGTAATCGCTGTCATCAAAAAACATAAAAATGGAATGAATCGAGTCATCGGTCCGCGCGATCGAAGCAAGGTCCCTCTGGAGTTTCTGTACCTTAAGTCCGTTCTCCACATTACCCTGTATGGAAGCATATTTTTGCAGGCCGTCATAAATAAAAAAATCCTGGTAAGCGGCAAACCTGTGAACATTGGCGGTAATGTTGCTCATGAAGTTCTCGGTAAATCTGCTGTTAAGCTCAATATGCTCCAGTGAACTGCGGGCTATTTCAACTTCGGCCTCCCGCAGCGTTGTAGTACCCGTATAGCTCATCAATATTATAAAAGGAATAATCAGAATCAGAAAAACTATCAGTGATAACTGAACGGCAAACGGCAGTTTTTTCATGACTTTATTCCGGCTGTGCAGCCAGGATTTCCGGAAAAGACGCAATCATGTACAACGGTATTGAAAATAATCTGCCAGATAAATCACCGGCAATACCAAAATTTTTTAAAGATGCCCGTATTGAATATTTTGGATTGTATAGCTTTCTGAACACATCAAGACTCTTGGACTTGGTCCTGATGCCCGATTTTACTTCAATAGGTATAATATTATTCTGCCATTGAATAATAAAATCCACTTCAGCTTCACCCTTCTCCCTGCCCCAATAATAAGGTGAAAATCCGGCACTTATTAACTCCTGCATAACAAATTGTTCGGTAAGTGCTCCATTAAAAATACTGAATAAATGATCTTCAGGCTCCATCAGTGCGGATATATCCAGTGAAGACTTCGCGCTCAGAAGACCTATATCCAGCATAAATAATTTAAAAGTTTTTTCATCGGCATAACTGGCCAGCGGCATCATATAATCCTGCGTACGGCTGATTTTATTAACAAGACGTGTAGCAAAAAGCCAGCTCATCGCATCCTCATAAGAATAAGCCCTGGCGCCGTTAGTCAGTTCCTTATAAATAAATTTCTTTTTTTCTTTTGATAAATGCCGCGGAATGGAATTCCAAATCATTTCAACTTTGGGAGTATTGAGCGGTGAAATATGTTTAGAAAAATCATCACGGTAATCATCCAGAATATTATTCTGAATGCTCCTAACTTCATTCAGATTTTCCCTCGCACCATATGCAGCCACCGATTTTGGCATACCGCCTACCATGTAATAAATTTTTAAGAATTTTTCATAATCTGATGATGCCGCACGTACCAGTTCAAAATCAAAATTTTTTATGGATTCAACATACCTTTCTTTTCCTGTACCTTCAAGGAATTCAAAAAACGAAAGCGGATAAACTGTTATACGATCCACTTTTCCTACAGGAAAACTGCCGTGTCCCGCGACTCCAAGGAAGCTCCCGGCGGCGATTATATGATATTGAGGCGCTTCTTCATAAAAATATTTAAGTGAATTTAAGGCACGTTTTGATTCCTGTATTTCGTCAAAAATGACAAGGGTATCTCCCGGAATAATTTTTGTATTGTAATACTGTTCCACGCTTTTAATAATGAATTCCGGACTAATATCATCATTAAAAAAAGCAGTTAATCTTGGATTCTTGTCAAAATTCAGACATACATAATTTTTATATTCGTTTTTCCCGAATTCTTCCATAAGCCAGGTTTTTCCTGTTTGTCTGGCTCCCTGCAGCAACAAAGGTTTCCGATCGGGTGATTTTTTCCAGGTTAAAAGTCTATCATAAACTATACGTTTCATAAATAATTAATAATTTTATCGCAGTAATTTACATTTTTCAAGGGAATAATGTAGATCCAGCCACATTATTCGGGGGAAAAATAGCTAACAGTTTCTGCGTACTTGTCCTGGGCAGAAAGGCAGGCATCAACCAGGTAACCTTCTGCCCGTAAAAATTCCTTAAGACCGCGGTAATAAAAAAATTTATACTCATCTTCTATTATAAAAGGCATTATTCCATATTTAAGGCATTCTTTAAACATAACAAGCCTGCCGACCCGTCCGTTGCCGTCCTGGAAAGGATGAATTTTCTCAAAATTATAATGAAATTTAATTATTTCTTTTATATCAATATTTTCCAATCTGTTATATAAATCGAGAAGAACAGACATTTCGCTGTATACTTTTCCCGGCGGCGTAGTTTCTGTATCGGCCACAACATTGGGCATTGTTTTATAATCACCAACCTTAAACCACTCCCGGCGCGAATCAGAGGTATTGGTCTTAAGTATCCTGTGAAATTCCTTGATAATTTCATGTGATAAAGGTCTTTTGGCAATATCCAGTAAAAAATCGAAACACGCAAAATGATTGACAGTTTCAATTATATCATCAACATTGGCTGTTTTTCCGGTATCAATATTTATTGTATTGGTTTCGTATATATAACGGGTCTGTTCTTCCGAAAGTTTGCTGCCTTCAATATGGTTGGAATTATAACTGAATTTAATTTGGGTAAGGTGGTACAATCCGCCCTTTAACCGCATGTTTTTTTCTTCCAGCAGCCGTTCCAATAAATTAAACTTATTGACCATACAGTATTATATCAAATACGCCCGCAATTTGTTCAGCACTTCTTTAAGATCAATAGGCTTCCCGACATGGGCATTCATGCCGGCGTCGAGGCATTTTTCAATATCTTCGCGGAACACATTGGCCGTCATCGCGATTATGGGGATTTTTTTTGCCTCAGGAATATCCAGTGCCCGTATAAAACGCGTCGCTTCGTAACCGTCCATCTCCGGCATCTGAACATCCATAAAAATCATGTCGTAACGGTCAGGCGTTTCCATAAACATGCTGGTGGCGATTCTGCCGTTTTCCGCGCAATCAATAGTTATTTCAAGAGGTTCAAGCAGAGTCATTATAATTTCGCGGTTTATTTCAACATCCTCGACAAGCAGAATACAGGAACCTTTGAAATCGTCAGTAAAATCAGCAGGTTTGGGTTCAATTTTATGCATGGTAATGCCAAAATAACCGTTTACAGCATCTACTATGCTCGACGGGAAAAGGGGCTTTGAAATCAGCGAATCAACCCCTGATTTTTTGGCTTCTTCTTCAATAGTTCCGAGTTCGAATCCGTTTACGACAACGGTATAGGCTTTGCCGCAGTCTTTCTCCTTAAATGTCTGCGCAAGGTTCAAACTGTTGGCGCCGGGTAAATTGTAATCGATAAAATACATATTATAGGGCCCGTTCTTTTCTCTTAAGAAAAGAGCGCTGTCTCCATTTAACGCGGTATCGCAGACAGCTCCGTAGCCTTCTGTAAAACTCTTCAGATGTGCAAGACAATCACTGTCATCCATTGCGGCAAGAATGCGGATATTTTTCCAATCGGGTATCAGTTTTGCCTCATCATTCACCCGTTTGGTCTTGATCGTAAACGCGAAGGTTGATCCCTTTCCAAGTTCCGATTCAATCCAGATATTGCCGCCCATCATCTCCACAATATTCTTGGAAATAACAAGCCCAAGTCCTGTGCCGCCGTATTTTCTGGTAGTACTGTTTTCCGCCTGCTGGAAAGACTGGAACAATTTTGACTGCTGTTCCGGGCTTATGCCTATACCCGTATCAATAATCTGTATGAGTATTGTACACAGGTTATTTTCTTCTTTAATAAATTTAGCGTTAACGGTGATGGTTCCGTCTTCGGGCGTAAATTTAACGGCGTTGCTCAGCAGATTGGTAATCACCTGGGCCAGACGCTGGGTATCTCCGTATAAATGTTCAGGGATTAGTCTGTCGATATTAACACGTAATTTTTGTTTCTTGTCATTAATACGGAAAATATTTACGGTAACAACCTGTTTAAGCATTTCTTCAAACCGATATTCCACCGGCGACAGCTCAAATTTGCTGGCTTCAATTTTGGAAATATCAAGGATATCGTTTATAACACCAAGCAGATGCTTTGAAGCGGCTTCAATTTTTTCAATAGCATAATCTTTTCTTTCGGTACTGTTGGCAACTTTTGCGATGGAAGTCATGCCTATTATGGCGTTCATGGGCGTTCGTATCTCGTGGCTCATATTCGCCAGGAACAGGGATTTGGCCTTGTTGGCCTGTTCGGCGACTTCAAGCATGCGTTTTTGTTTATCTACTTCTTTAATGTAGGAAATATCGGTAAAGCTTTCCAGCAGGGCCGGCCTGCCCTTATAGGTTATCTTTGATACGGTTTTTATTATCGGGATAACGGTACCGTCAGTTTTGTAAAAGTTCATCTCGTCATGTTCAAAAGACGCGTTCATGTCCAGTACCGGGCATTTATCCTGTCCAAAAAAATGATAGCATACCTGCCCGACCATATTTTCTTTTAGGCCGCCGTTCATACGCGCGGCGACAGGATTAACATCAACTATAATACGGGTTTCGGCATCTACAATTGCGATTCCGCTCTCGACATTGTCCCAGATAGTCCCCAATTGCTGCAATGTGCTTATGTTATCTTCATGTTCTTCTTTGGCCTGTTCCATTGTCTTTACGATGCAATTAATCGGAATATTTACGCCGAGGGCAATTTTTCTCGCCATATCGTAGCAGGTATCCGAACCGCAGGCGCCGCAATCAACATTCCGCTTTGTTTCATCAGTTTTATAAAGCGATTCAAACGCTTTGTTAATGTCTGCCTCTGTTATCTGCGGCAATTCGATCTCAACAGGATCATATTTCCTCAAAAAATGTGATAAATTAAATGTAGAATTATATTTTTTGTATAAATCCTCATAATATTCACGCCTGCGGCTGTCCGCGGCTTTTCTGTTTTTATCCATAAACATGTCAATTTCAAAAATACTTTTGTTATGTGTCGCCGCCGGCCCAATATTGCAGCCGTTTTCACAATTCAGTACATCAAAAACATCAGGCAATAAATCTTCCGGGGTTTCCCCGTACAGGTTCAGCAGTTCATACAAGTCATAGCCTTCTGCTTTGGTTATGCGGTATTTTTTGCCGGTAAAAAATTCAATATTTTCCTTGAGACCGCCCGGCATCGGGAACACGGAACCCAGGCCGCTTTCGTAATGATCAAATCCGGTTTCTACTGCGGGAAGTTCTATATTGTTTTCTTTTAAATATTCAAGCATCCTTGTAAAAGTAACATTGTACTGTGTCAGAGCCGTATCTCCAAAGTCGTATGCTTTTGCTACACAGGGCGACAACGCGGCAATCCTGTCCGTAATACCCTCATATTTTCTCATGTAGGTGGAAATGCAACCCATGGGGCTGTTTACCGGCGATAAATATTTAAGAAGATCATGGCGGTAAATTTCTATGTACCTTACAATTACGGGACACGGCTGTGTAATAATATGTTTATGATCGGTCTTTTCCAGATACCGGATATACCCCCAGATACAAATATCAGCTCCCAGCGAAACATCGTAAATCTTGTTGACCCCAAGTTTTTTAAGGTAGGTAAAAAGCCTTTTCCATTCGGGTATATTTGTCCGTATGGAGGGCGCGGTAATAAGGGATATGGGAACGCCGCCGGAGAGGTCCTCAAAAAAGCGGGCGGTATCATCCAGAAAATACCTCGCGTTATGTTTACAAGCGGAAATACAGCGGCCGCAGGCTATACATTTAGGCTGATCGATTTTTACTTTAATGTTTCCCAGTTCGTCCTGGTAAGTAATATTTGTTAACTCCATGGGGCATTCCCGTACACACCTGTTACAGCCCGTACACAGTTCATGCCTGGTCTTAACTATCTCTTTCATTTTACAAACTCCTGCCTGGTCCAGCCTTATTCATTACATATATTGAACCTTATATTCCCATAATTAGAATATACGCAAATTTTTAAAAAATTGGTACAAATTTTGAAAAATAATTAAAAATTTTTTGGATAAAATTTGATGAATTTAGAAAAATAATATAGAACCCGAGGGGTTTATTATTTATTCTGATACAGGGCTTTTACTCTTTCCATGTCAAGTTCAGTAGCAGTAGCGACAGTTTCCAGCGGAAGTCCAAGGTTAATCATATTTTTAGCGACCTTTATCGCATTACGTTCTTCGCCTCTGGCCTCGCCTCTGGCTTCACCTTTAGCTTCGCCTCTGGCTTCCCATTTAGCCGTTAAACCGGCTCTCTCCAGAACTTCGTCAAATGATTTTGGCGTATTGCTCATTTTTACTGCCTCCTCTATTGCAGGATAATTCGCCCTGCTTATCGCATCAAGATACGCTTCAAATTTAACAGCCTTCTCCTGCCGGAATATTTCAGTCAAAACATGCTGCACTTCAGCAGGATTCAGCTTATTACGCAAACCCTGAAGCCACAAATTTTCTTCAGGCGATAACTCTCTGGAATTAATAATCTGAATAGGAAGTATATCACCATTTATTATATAAATTCCATGGTTGTTTTTTTCGACCTTGTACCCGCGAATATCCCGTAAATGGGCAAGCAAATCACGGGGGCGGCGATTTTCTATCAAAGTAATTGTAAGATTAGTTACCGGGACTTTCTCAAACGATGCGTACAGGCAAGCGTAAGCATAGACCTTGTAAAAATCATTGACAGATATATAATCTTCCGGATTCTTGTATTCCAGGAGATTTACTTCCCTAAATATAGAAGCAATATTTTTCTTTATTTTAATATCCGCCTTCTTTTTAACAACAACGCAATCGATCCGCAGCGGTTCTGCTGTTAATTGGAATTCCGGATAGAATTCAAGCGAATTCTGGTACTCCTCCAACTCGAGTTTTATTGCCTCGATAAAAGCAGTATGCCATTTAATGGGCGATGTTTTTGGATGCTTCATACACCCTATACGGCATCAATGTTCAAAATACATTGAAAATTTACCGGCATATTAATTAAATGTTAATTAAAAAAACATACAAAAAAAAACCAAAGGGTATACTAAATCATACTGTTTTTTTTAAAATTGTGGTATAATAAAACATGGTTTATTTTAATTCCTTATAATATAAAGAGTTAAAATTTCCATTGGGAAAATCCAATGGTTGGCATGGAACCTGCTTAAAAATTTATGGAAAATGCGTAAGACACAGTTTTTTTTTCTCATTTTACTCCTCAATTTAAGCTTAGCTATCGTACTTGGAAGCTGCAGCAATCCCGCAGCTATTTCCAATACAGGCCCGGATATCAATTTATCTGCAGTAGAAGGCCTGCCCACAGTAAATGTGGCAGGTACCGGTTTGGCCGGCACAGAAGAACCTGTCTTATTTACAGGCAATACCGAATTGACCGGCGATTTGGACACAATACTTAAAACTCCGGTACGTAATTATGTCCCGGTTTACGAGTGGACACCTATTTATGAACAAGTACCTGTTTACGAACAAATACCAATTTACGAACAAATACCCATTTATGAGCAAATACCAATTTACGAGCAAATTCCTGTTTACGAACAGGTACCTATCTACGAGCAAATCCCTGTTTACGAACAGGTTCCCATTTACCAAAGAATCCCGATATATAAATATGTCCCAATGTATGAACAAATGCCTATTTACAGCCCAATCCAGCTAAATAACCAAATTCCTGTGTATATGCAAGTTCCTGTTTACGGCGAAGTTACAAAAGAAGTAACAAAAGATATATGGGAACCGCAAAAAGCCAGCAATGGACCGGCCTGGGCCGGCTGGTTATATGATGAAGTAACTTTTCCGTTAAAAAATCCCGGTTTTATAAACAATGGGGTAATAAGAACAGACCAAAATCCCGATTCGATGGCTGTTATTTATACCGGCGAACCCAAAGAAGTACTTTTGGTTCAGAATAGAACTATAATAGCCGGCAGAGTAACTTTTAGTCCGGCGGACGAAAACCATTTAAGGGTAACATTGGATGGCCAGGGTAACGATATTTCCAATGACGGTATAATCGGATGGAAGAACGAAGTCACGGTAATGGACGGAACTGTTTATGTCCCGCAGGTTTTCGATCTTATTGCCGGTAAAGATATAAAAGCAGGCGAAGTCAGTGTATTTGACAATAACGACGGGACCTTAATTTTAACCTGGCTGTTTTATAACGGCGCCGATCCCAAAGGATTACAGGCCAGTTTTGGCAGCGGCGCAGATCCGGACTCCCAGGAATTCAACCAAAATATAATAAACATTCCGGAATCCGAAATAACCGGCAACAGGATATATAACAACAAAAGAACATATTCAGTAGTTTATAATTATCAAACCGGCAATCCAGTTACCATATCCGCCGATTGTATATTCTAAAAATTTTTTCCTAACAACTTCATCTGCTCCCGGCTTGTCTGCGTTCCCTGAATAAATCGTTCATGCTTACAGGATATGTATCCGGAAGCATCGGCTGCGGGGACTGGGTGTTAAGGGATAAGGTTAAATTACCCGGCAGCAAAGGAATTACAACGTTGCTGAAAGGATAACAATTTTTAGGAGAACCGTATACATTCGTATCTGTATTGTAACTGAGCATTATATCAGATGAACTGCAGCTAATGTCATCAGGAATGTTCACAGAACCTCTTGAAGGAAGACCTGCATATTTAATGCTGTCGTTCGAAACCGGCATACTAAGGTTCCTGGTATAGATTCCTTCACCCGGCAATAGTGAATACCCTGTCGAAGCATTGCCGGTTTTACTGTTCACTTTTGCCTGAATATCTTTAAGCAATGCCTCATTTTTATAACCATAAAGACCGCTGGCGGAATTTATATAATTGGCAGCCAGCCAATCTTTAAGCAGATTGGGCCAATCATTATTCTTGTTAATAATACCATAATCAAAAGCAGCCTTGGTTACGGCATTATAATTATTATCCGCGGCATATAGAATTTCCCTAAAGATGTTTATACCGCCTGCCTGTACCCTGAGCCATTGAAAAAACATATAGGCTGTAGCGTAATCGTCAAGTACATTAGTACCTGGATTATCCCAAACATAAAAATTATTACCGTTTTCAATTCCCTTGTCCGGATCGTTTTTATAACGGTTAAGCCGGCTGGTAATCTGCTGACCTGTACGGATATATTCCGCAGTTACGGATAAACCTTCGTCAATCCATGTATCAACTTCACCCCGGTTTTTATATTTGGAAATGGCAAAATTCATCATATGCTGCATTTCATGCGCAAGTGTATCGTATAAATTGGTCATATAATTTAAACCGGGGTTAGTATCTACATAAATCATGTTGCAGCGGTTTGAATACGAATAACTCATAAGATCGTTTGAATAAAAATAACCAGCCACATAACCGCCGCTGCCCTTGTAACCGTCCAGTATGTCCATCAGGAGTATATTAAGTTTGTTATCTCCGTTGACCATCCAAGAGGCGTATTCCATGGGGTCTTTAGCGACAACTATACCGTTATTCTTGATATTCTCTCCCAGATTAAAAGCGTCCATCATCCTTGGAAAAATAGTTCTGTCGTACTCATAAGCAATGGATTTAGCAGTATCTGCGGACAGATTTTTTTTATATGCAGATTCTACCCAAATATGGCATTTTTCTCCTTCGTAAACCAGTTCCGCACTTAGCGTATAATTGGCTTCTGTTGACATGTTAATGGCGTTAAACATCCTGGTACCCGGATTGACCGGTACAAAACCTCCGTAAGAGCTCGCTGGTGGGTCATCCGGAGGTGTAACAGGAGGAGTAACAGGCGGGTCATCCGGAGGTGTGACGGGAGGATCGTCCGGAGGCGTTACCGGCGGCAGTACCGGGTCATCTGGAGGCGTTACCGGCGGGTCGTCCGGAGGCGTAACCGGAGGATTGTCAGGAGGCGTAACCGGAGGTTCGTCCGGCGGGGTGACGGGAGGATCGTCGGGCGCAATTACCGGAGGAGTAACAGGCGGTACTGCAGGTGTAGTAACCGGCGGATTCTTCTTATTAATTGATGATAATTCGGAATGATTGAGATCGTAAAAGTTTTCACAGGAAGTTATTAATAAAATTACAATAAAAAATAAAAAAGGAAGTTTTTTGATTTTAATTCCGAATAATCTCATTCCAATAAAATACCAAAAAATTATTAATTTTAATAGATCAAATTTTTTGAGCGCACCTTCATCACCGTCTCGGTGTTCCATTCCGAGAGTGTTTCTATAAAAACTCCTTTTCGTTTATGTTGATTATCCTTTATCAATGCAAAAATATGAAAAAAAATCCTATTATTGGTTTTGATACAAGGTTTTTACCTTCTCAAGGTCAAGTTCAGTAGCAGAAGCGACCGTTTCCAGCGGAATACCAAGGTTGATCAGGTTCTTAGCGACTTTAATTGCTTTACGTTCTTCACCTTTAGCTTCACCTCTGGCCTCACCTTTAGCTTCGCCTCTGGCTTCCCATTTGGCAACCAAACCGGCTCTTTCAAGTACTTCGTCAAATGATTTTGGCGTACTGCTCATTTTCACTGCCTCCTCTATTGCAGGATAATTTGCCCTGCTTATCGCATCAAGATACGCTCCAAATTTTACCGCCTTCTCCTGCCGGAATATTTCAAACAAAACCTGCTGTACTTCCACAGGATCCAATTTATTACGCAAACCCTGTAACCACAAATTTTCTTCAGGTGATAACTTCCTGGAATTTATTATCTGAATAGGAAGTATATCACCATTTATTGTATAAATTCCATGGCTTTTTTCTTCAATCTTGTACCCGCGGATATCCTGTAAATGGGCAAACAATTCCCTGGGGCGGCGGCTTTCAATCAAAGAAATTGTCAGATTTGTTATCGGAACTCTCTCTAACGAGGCATACAGGCAGGCATAAGCATAGACCTTGTAAAAATCATTGACAGAGACATAGTCTTCCGGGTTCTTGTATTCCAGAAGATTTACTTCTCTGAATATTGAAGCTATATTCTTCTTGATTACTATATCTGTTTTCTTTTTAACAACAACGCAATCGATCCGCAGCGGTTCTGCTGTTAATTGGAATTCCGGATAGAATTCAAGCGAATTCTGGTACTCCTCCAGCTCGAGCTTTATTGCCTCGATAAAAGCAGTATGCCATTTAATGGGCGGTTTTTTTGGGTGCTCCATACACCCTATACGGCATCAATGTTCAAAATGCATTGAATTTTGGAAAAAAATAAAAAAATATACTGTTAAAAAATTTACTTGACAATTTGTATTGCATAATGTAATATTTTTTACGGTATAAACTGTGATATTTGAATGGGACCCCAAAAAAGAACGGGACAATATAATCAACCATGGGCTGTCCTTTTCGGTTGCCAAGTTTGCCTTTAATGATCCTGAACGATGGGAGCGCTTCGATACGGCACATAGTGATTTGGAAGATCGCTGGCAAACTTTAGCATTAGTTGATCATCTACTCTTTGTTGTCTACACAGAACAAGGAGAAGTTACTAGAATTATTTCTGCGAGAATTGCGGACGAAAACGAAGTGAGGATTTACAATGGTAAGGGAGACCCTGGAACCTGGCGCAAAGCCAACTAAAGCACAGATAGCAGAAATCCGGACTGCTGCCATAAAACCGATCCACTATACTGATGACGCTCCATGTCTTACAGACAGCGAACTGGCTGAATTCAAAAAAATTAATGCCGAAAACCGCAGAAAAGTGAATTGTACCTTAAGGCTCTCCAGGGCTTCACTTGATTGGTGGAAATCTCTTGGCGATGGATATACAGCGGCTATGTCAAGAATGCTCGAAGAAGCTCAGAATTACCCTGAACTAATAAAAAAAATTATATAAAAAACCATACAAAAAAAATTTAAAAAGTATGTTAATTCATACTGTTTTTTTAATAAATATATGATATAATATGAAAAGGTTTTTCTAATTCCTTATATTATAAAGAATTAGAATTTTCATTGTCAAAATCCAATAGTTGGCACGGAACCTGCTTTAAAATTTATGGAAAATGCGTAGATTACAGTTCTTTTTTCTCATTTTAATCCTCAATCTGGGTCTTATCCTTGTAGGCTGCAGTAATCCCGCTATAACCATAGAATCCGCCCCCGATGCCGTTGTATCAGGAATAGAAGGCCTGCCAACTGTAAATGTAGCAGGTACTTTGGCTGGCATTGATGAACCTGTCTTATTTACTGGAAATACCGAATTAACCGGTGATTTTGACAATATACTCAAGACTCCGATCCGCCAATTTGTCCCGGTTTATGAATGGACGCCAATTTATGAACAAGTACCTGTCTACGAGCAAATACCGGTTTATGAACAAGTACCAGTGTATGAGCAAATCCCGGTCTACGAGCAGATACCAGTCTATGAGCAGGTTCCCATTTATGAACAAATCCCTAAATATGAACAAGTTCCTATATATCAAAGAATCCCGATATACAAATATTCCACAATGGAAAATCAACTCCCGGTTTACAGTCCAATCCAGCAAGATAACCAAATTCCTGTGTATATGCAAGTTCCTGTTTACGGCGAAGTAACTAAGGAAGTAACTAAGGATATTTGGGTATCTCAAAAGGCAAGTAACGGACAGGCGTGGGCGGGTTGGACTTATGATGAAGTAACATTCCCGTTAAAGACCCCTGGTTTTATAAATAATGGCGTTATAAGGACAGACCAAAACCCGGATTCAATGGCCGTAATTTATACAGGGGTACCAAAAGAAGTCCTCCTGGTTGTTAATAGAACCGTAATAGCCGGTAAAGTTACTTTTGAACCAGTTGATGAAACCCATTTAAAGGTTACTATCGACGGCCAGGGCAATGATATTGGTGTTTTAAGACTTGGATACTATGATAATTATGAAACCTTTGGCACAGTTGGAAACGGCTCCATGAATGGGAATGATTTATTTGGAGACGGCTTTACAGCGATTGTACCTTACCAGGGCGGAAACTTGTATATTGCAGTCCGGTGTCAGGTAAGCGTTTATGAAGGTGATGTAAAAAAGACTATTACCGAAACAATCAGTATCCCGGGTATTGTCGGCTGGGAGGATGATAAAGATCAACTTCTGGGCTATACAGATCCTACCGGAACAATCGGGTACGCCGATGACCTGGAGGGCGGTATATTGGGATATGATAACGGAAAAATATTATATTATGATACCGGCGAAATAATTGATTATTACACGGTTATAAAAGAATTCCAAAATGGCGATCTGATGGGTTTTTTGAACGGCGATCAGATCGGCACAATTGACGTCCTGGGCTACAAGCAGGGTTATCAAACCGGATGGGTAAATACAGGTGATCCCATTGATTATCTCGCCGGAAAATTTCGTTATTATCTAGGAAAAGAACAAATAGATACACTGGAAGGCGCCGAAATACAGGGTCTGGAAAACGGAGAAGTTCTATATAAATCCAGCGATAAAATAATCGGATGGAAAAATGAGGTCACAATAAAAGACAGAGTTGTTTATGCCCCGCGGGTTTTCAATCTGGTTACAGGAACAAATATCAAAGCCGGCGAAGTCAGTGTATTTGACAACAACGACAGAACCATAACTGTAACCTGGCTTTTCTATAACGGTGCGGATCCTAAAGGATTGCAAGCCGATTTTCGCTGTAGTAAAGATCCTGCCTCGCAGGATTTTGATCAGTACATAATAAATATTCCTGAATCCGAAATAACCGGCAGCAGGACATATAACGAAAGAAGAACATATTCAGTTGTTTTAGATTATCAGTCCGGTGATACTGCCGCAATTACCGCCGAATGTATTTTTTAAAATCTCTATCTCGCGGTTTGTCTATGTACTCCGTATAAATTTTTCTGCTTACAGTTTTCCTATGGGAAAGTTGATGGGTTTACAAAAACTTTCCCAAAAGAAAACAGTAATGTAAAAATCGCTAGAAATAACGAGCAGCGCGAACCAGATGCTTTACCCCATCTTTAGGATAATTTGTTGCATAATCGCCATTGCTGAAGTTTCTGGCATGAGCATAATCTTTATCTTGCTGTGTCGATGACCAATAGATGGAATCGCTAAACCCGCCAAGTTTTAATGTTTTAAGGTTAGTATACATAAATCCCAGCTCGTCATTGCTTGGCAGGAACCAGTTGTTATATCCTCCAATAGTCAGGTCTAGGCATTGCTGCGCCGCATAATCTGCACCGCTTAATCCTCCATCAGTAAAACTATCCACAATGATTTGAGTATTTCTTTTACCGTTACCAACATTTGCAAAAGTTAATAAACTAGCATCAGTACTTTCTACATTAAAATCCTGCGGTCCCCAAAAGGCTTCAAATTCGGCTGCCGCAGGAGCGGCTTCCATATAACGCCAATTGATTGTGTAATCTTTATCACCAAGGGAATAATTAGTATCCGAGTAAACACCTTTATCGTAAAAAACAATTCCTCCGGCAGGACCTTTTTCCCCTACTTTATAAACTGGGGTGGTGGTAGTGACAGGACAGGCTATAAAAATGGTAGGGAGAATTAAAAACAACAAGAAAACTAAATTCCTGGCCTTACACAGAGAAGACATAATAAATTTTAAATCACTCGCAACAGTACTTCCTTTACTTAATACTTTCATTAAAAACCTCCTGTATTAATTATAGATTTATTATAAACCTGGTTGTAAAATTTTTATAGATGTGGATAACGTTGATGTTAGTATTTTCCGCACTGTTTTTATAATAAAACATATAATACCCCGATGGAAGCGACAAGTTATGGTTAGAATTATCTACAGTTAAAATAATGGCCTCAGGATTACCCCATGGATCTGTTCCCGCCACAGGGGTAAGATCTGAATCCGGATCAAGCAGAGGTTCCGGATCCGGTATAAAATCAACATAAGGCAGCAAAATAGCAGCACCGCTCCCGTTGATAATGTAATTTAGGGTACCTTTCGCACCATCTTTTATTATTGGGCCAATATCAACTTTAACAATTGTGGTTCCGGGAGCCAGGTTAAAATCACTGGATCCATAAGCGGAATAATTTTCGCCGGTCTCACCTGTACGGTATGCTTTTACAGTAATTGTAAATTTTACATTGGTCGGCAAACTATTGGGATACAGCGCTAGTGTTTGTGAGTCATCCAATGTAACAACAGGAGAAATAGAATTTATATTGATTATATTTCCGCCGCCTTCAATGGTAATGTCATATTGGGAGAAAAAAAGGTCAGTAAAATCAGGAGAAATAGTTCTTGCGAATTCTTCTTGAGTTCCTATGATAATATGAAGCCCTTCCGCCGTATCACCGGGGGGGAGAAAAAGGGAGCATCCCGAAACAACCAGGGCCAGTAAAACGAGAAAAATCAATGCAATAAATATTTTTTGATACTTCACGTCTTTCTCCCTAATAAATCGGAATACTTCTAAAATGGGGTACCCCATCGATCTCGAGCATAATCCCGAGGGTTCTCCCGCTGCTGCCTGCCGGTATAGTTACCGCCATCACATCCTCCGCGGAAAGCGGTTCTATGGATTTATCGTTAAGCATCCAATACTTAACATTAATGGGAATATCATTATCGCCACCCGGACTGTCTCCTTTATAAACTTCCAGCCTTACGATCTGTTCCGGAGACGCCGAATTTATTTCCTTATATATTGTTTCATCGGGAGTCCCATCGGAGACATCAGCATAAAAATGAATGTAAGAGTCCATATTGGGATCGTTAAAGACAATATTGGTACTGGGGATAGGTTCAACCTCGTAGTACAGTGCCGCATTATAAGCGGGCATATAGAATTTAAATGTACCGCTATATTCATCACTGGTTATATACACGGGATCTGCTTTATCTGCAATATTGTAATTTTTGAGCAGTTTAAAGCTTCCGTATTTATACCTCGTCGTTGGCATCCTTCGCAAGGTTACTGTTACAGGGGTATCAAAAGGAACAGTACCGTATGATGTAATGGAAAATCCCGCCATAGCCGGAGGATTCGTCATTAAATTGAGGGTATATTTTATGGCACTGAATATTCCGACTATTTTTATTTGCCCGCCGTTTACAGAGTTGAAATTAGTATTAAATTGATTAAGCGTAACTGAATAGCTTATACTTCCCGCCGCGGCATTATTGCAGGATATTGATTTAACTACCCTGTTTGATACAGGATCCCTAAATTCGATCTGCTGCAGTGTATAACCCGGGTTTATCTTTGCGTTGATGGTAATACTATCCATGTATTTGGCAGTAGAAGGCACACTTATACTGCCCGCTCTCGATGTGTCCAGTACCCCTTCCCAGGAAGCCACAAGGTTGTAGGTGCAGTAATTCAAATCCGCCTTTACAACTACATCATAAGCTGGCATGTCAAAGTAAAACACCTGGGAACCGTCTACTATTGTGGGCGAAATAAGTTGTTTTTGGTTATTAACGTAGAAAGTAGAACCGGAAGCGGCAAAGCAATAACCCATGTTTGGTACGAGCCTTGCGCCAACCTTCGACATATATCTGTCATAGGGCAGGTTCGAAAATTGGGTAAGGAAGGTGAATTTACCGGCCATTGCGGGATCATAGCTTAGGTTAAAAATGGCGCCTTCAATCTTTACTTCAACTTTGATTATTGTTCCGGGAGAAGTAAAATCCGGTACTTTGAATTGATAGTTACTCCCAATTAAAGGAATAGAAACCGCCTGAGCGCCCTGACCATCCAAATAATACACCAGGCTCGTCTTAAATCCATTGACCGGAGTCTGGGTAACGGTTACCCCAATCTGGACGGTATCATTATAATAAGCAATCCCTGTTGGAGAGATAACAGAGGCTGTACCGTAAACGGGCGGGGGAAAAACCAATTGAATAATATAAGCTTTTTTTACAAAAACCGCGATTACCTGTACGGAACGAGCCGGCATGGTAAAGGTTGCGCTTAGTTTATCTGAGCTTAATTGACACGAAAGATTCTGGGAACCGTTTTTGATTGTCAGAGTGTCCAGGGTATAACCTGGGCCATTCTGGATGGCCAAGGTTACAGTTTCACCTTCTATAGCCTTGTAATCTCCTCCCTTTACTGATGATGCGCTTATAAAGCCGTTGCCTGTCACAGAACCTGTGTCTATAGAATAAAGCGGGGCCGTAAAATCCGCGGTTACAGTAACATTCCAGGCAGGCATTATAAAGCTGCCTGTGGTAATTGCTGCGCCGTCTGCAGAGAGCGAACTGAGCTGGTAACCGGTTTTTGCGGTTGCATTGACCTTTACGGTTTCACCTGCGGCAAAACTGCTTGCCTGTCCGCTGGCATTTGTGATATTCAGGACGCCGGCCGTATCATCAGGTGTAACTTTTTTTGTAACTGTGTATATGGCATCAAAATCCGCGCTTACAGTTACATCGTAGCCGGGCATGGTAAAACGGAATGTATATGTCGAACCTGATACCGACAACAAGGCCGGATCGTAATCTTCCCCGTTATAAGAATATTTTACAGTTCCCGTATTGAGCCGGTAATTGGGGTTCGCTTTTACCGTTACCGTAATATCATCATCTATTTGAGCGGTTTCTGTTTTGGATGGGGTAATATCACCTGCCTGTACAGGATTAGGAAGCCCTTTTACCGATAAACCTTTTGGATCATACTGCCCGGTAATAGTTACGCTGTGCGGGGGCATTTGGAAAGAGGCGCGGCCCGAATCCGGGATTGTTATATCATGGACACTGCCGTCATTGTACGTGAGTTTTGTTAAGACATAACCGGGGGTAGGTTGGATCTCCAAATATACCCAATCTGCGGCTTTTGCCTTTGATATAAGGCTGCCGCCAATTAATGCAGAGTAAAGATCGATATTCCCTCTGGCTGAATAATCTGTGTTAATTTGATACAGATAATTGGGATTTACCGCATAGGTCACTGTAATTGTTGTAATGCCTGCCGGCATATTAAAATATCCGCCAGTAATATCCCCTACTCCGTTATCTCCCGAGATCTTGCTTACAATATAGGCGGAGTCAATCACACTTACACTGACGTTTACCCTTTCCCCGGCAATAAATTCACCCGGAGAAGCGCCGCCCGTATTGGTAACTAAAACTGTTCCTTTTGCGGCATCATTGGTTTCTTTAATGGTGTATAACGGATCAAAGGCTGCGGTTACGGTTACATCATAAGCGGGCATGGAGAAACTGTAGGTTGTCCCGGTCAGATTTGGAGTTGAATTAATCCCATTGTAACTGTACACGACACTCCCCGCCCTTAGACGGTAACCTGAGGCAGGTATAACAGTAAATGTCACACTGTCACCCAACTTTGCTGTTGTCTGCGTTTGGTTATTTGAATAATTAATTTTTCCGCCCAAAATCGCGGAGGAAGCGGTAACATTCAAATTTTTTCTGTCAAATGTGCCGCTCACAGTAACAGCTCTGGGTGGCATAACGAAAGACGCACGGCCGGAAGCGGGAATTGGCGTTATATCATGATCGCTTCCATCGTTATATGTAAGGCTTGTTGTGTAATAACCAGGATCAGGCTGTAATTCCAAATATACCACAACCGGATTTGCCTTTGATTCGGTAATGGGAGTATTATTTGCAGGGGTGCTCATGGCTGTTATGACGCCATTATTTGTCTTTGCCACACTTATTTTGTATAAGTTATCCGGATTGAGTTTATATGTTACAGTGACCGTCACATTCGCAGCCGGCATGTTAAAATATCCGGTATTGGTAATATTACCATTATCAATATTACTTACAATAATTGTATAGAGATACAAACTGTTTGTAATATTTACACTTACATTTACCCTTTCCCCGGCAATAAATATACCCGGGGAAGCGCCGCTCGTATTGGTAACAGAGACTGTACCTATAGTTGGATCATCGTTAGTTATTGTAACCGTATATAGCGGTATAAAAACTGCGGTTATGGTTACATCATAAGCGGGCATGGGGAAACTGTAATTTACCCCTGACTGATTTGGAATCGAACCGCTCCCGTTATATGAATACTTTACACTTCCTGCGCTGAGTCTGTAGTTAGCGTCAGCAGTAACTGTAAATGTTACCGTATCACCCATCTTAGCCGTTGTCTGCGTTTGATCATTTGAGAATTTTATTGTCCCGCCGGGGAGCGCAGGAGCGGTAACATTCAAATTTTTTCTATCAAATGTACCGCTTACAATTGCACTGTGAGCAGGCATTTGGAAAGATGTGCGGCCTGCAGCAGGAATTGGCGTAATGAAATGATCGGTTCCGTCATTGTATTTAAGGCTCACCGGAGTATAACCCAGATCAGGTTGTAAGTCCAAATAAACCATTGTATCAGCCTTGGCGCTGGAAATAATATTTCCGCCTGTCTCCGTGTCATACAGTTGAATAGCGCCATTACTTAGCTGACCAACAGATACAGAAAAAAGGTATTCGGTATTGGCCCCATATGTTACTGTAACATTAACATTTCCCGGAGGCATAGTGAAACGGCCGCCCGAGATACTCACCTGGGAATTATTACTGGTATTGGTTACAGTAATATTTCCAAGAATATATTGAGCGTCTGTTACATTAACACCGACATTTACCGTTTCTCCGGCAATAAATACGCCGGGAGAAGCGCCGCTTGTATTGGTAACCGACACAGTTCCTATTGTATCATTATTACTCAAATTAACGGTATAGAGCAGGTCGAATTGAGCGGTCACTGTTACATCATAGGCAGGCATGGGGAAACTGTAGTTTGCCCCGGTCTGGCTTGGCGTAGATTCGGTTCCATTGTAACTATACTTTACACTCCCCGCTCTGAGCCGGTTACCAGTATTTTCGTTAACAGTAAATGTTACTGTGTCACCCAGCTTCGCCTTTATCTGCGTTTGATTATTTGAGAATTTTATTATCCCGCCGGTTAGCGCAGAGGCGGTAACATCCAGGTCTTTCCTGTCAAACGTACCGCTTACAGTTACAGCTCTGGAAGGCATTGGGAAAGACGCCCGGCCCGACGCGGGAATCGGTGTTATTGTATGATTAGTTCCGTCGTTGTACGCCAGGCTTGTTGGGGCATACCCCGGATCAGGCTGCAGATCCAAATACACCAGCGCCGGAGCAGCCGGGTAATTCGCTTTGGACTCTGTTATGGGGGTATTTCCCGCGGGAGTACTCATGGCGGTTATGGTCCCGTTGTCTGTTCCTGTTACGCTGACCTTATACAAATTATCCGGATTGAGCATATAGGTTACGGTAACAGTTGCCGCATCGGCGGGCATATTGAAAATTCCGGCGGCGGTTATATCCGCGTTGGTTATATTTTCATAAGTTTTACTCACATAAATTCTATCTAGGAGATACAAGGGATCCTTTACCGTAACACTAACATTTACCCTTTCTCCGGCTATAAAACTTCTTGTTTCGCTTCTGGCCGTGTTGGTGATCAACACAGTTCCTATTGTATCATTATTACTCAAATTAACGGTATAGAGCAGGTCGAATTGAGCGGTCACAGTTACATCATAGGCAGGCATGGGGAAACTGTAGAGATCGCCCAATACAGCAGGATCTTTTAATGTTATTGTCCTGTCCCTACCATTATTATAACTGTATTTTACGCTATTAGGTTTAATTCTATACCCGGTGTCCGCGGTAACCGTAAAGTAGACTGGGTCATCCAGTTTCGCCGTAGTTTTTGATTGGTTGTTTAGAAAACTAATTTTACCGCCGGAAAGCGCAGGGGCGGTAACATTTAAATCTTTCTTTTCAAATTTACCGGTTACCGTTATATCATCTGTGGGCATGACAAAAGACGGGCGAACACCTGTGTCCGGAACACTTATAGGTACCCCGCCGGGATTATACATAAGAGTAGCTGGATTTAACTGGTAGCCTGGCAGAGGCTGTATATCCAGGTATACTGTATCAACTGTGGAAGTAGCCTGGAGAAGAGAAGCGTCTCCTGTTACGGCGGCTTTGGGCGCTATGGTTCCGTTAGTAATATTTTCGTCAACACTTATTTGATGCAGGTAATTGGGATTTAATTTATACGTTATCGACAGGATTACAGTTCCGGCTGGCATAATAAAACTGCGGTTTGTGATATCAACAGTACCGCCGTTATCGGCAATTCGTCCGGTAATCGTATCAATTACCCACAAGTCCCAAAAATCATCAAGATCAGGATCCGGCCAAGAGACACCTACCCTTACGTTTTCTCCGGCGGCAAATTGGCCGGCAGGAGCAAGGTCGCTGCCCAATAAAAAGGCCGTACCTTTAGAGGCGGT
>WQZG01000018.1 GCA_009780855.1 Treponema sp. | reverse complement strand
GAATCAGCATGGATGCTGAAAAGCAAAAGGCGGCATGGAAGCCGCTGTTTCCAATGCTTTAGCAGGAGTTTTTTCAAAGAAAAAACTCCGAGGTAAAGAATCAGCATGGATGCTGAAAAGCAAAAGGCGGCATGGAAGCCGCTGTTTCCAATGCTTTAGCAGGAGTTTTTTCAAAAAAAAAACTCCGAGGTTAAGAATCAGCATGGATGCTGATTCTTAACCCCTATTCCCCGATTATTTTTACCAGCACCCGCTTGCGGCGGCGGCCGTCGAACTCGCCGTAAAAGATTTGTTCCCAGGGGCCAAAATGGAGCCTGCCGGCTGTTACGGCAACTACAACTTCCCGGCCCATGATCTGACGTTTCATGTGGGCATCTGCGTTGGTTTCACCGGTGTTATGGCGGTAAAATGCCACAGGTTCGTGTGGGGCGAGTTTTTCCAGCCAGGCGTCGAAGTCCTGGTGCAGGCCGGATTCATCGTCGTTGATAAAAACGCTGGCGGTTATGTGCATGGCGTTTACCAGACACAGACCTTCTTTTATTCCGGATTCTTCCAGCAGAGCCGCTACCTCACCTGTTATATTGATGAACTCCCTGGGTTGTTTTGTGTTAAACCATAATTCTTTTGTAAAAGATTTCATATAAGAGCTGTATCAGGTTTCGCGGCGTGTGTATACTGCCGGCTGTACAGCTGACGGTATTTTGCCTCTTGACCTATTACCCTTTAACCGCGCCGTCAACTATACCTTTGATAATATATTTCTGCAGTATCAGGAATACTATTACAACGGGCAGCATTGTCATCAGTGTTGCGGTCAGTATCAAATCCCATTTTTTTACAAAGGAGCCGACAAAACTCGCTACTGCCAGCGGCAGGGTCATTACATTGTTTCCGGAACCCAGTACCAGCAGCGGCAAAAGGTAATCGTTCCAAATCCAGATGCTGTTCAGAATTATTACTGTTACAATGATCGGTGTAAGTATTGGAAAAACAATTCTGAAAAATGTCGCCGGCCTGGAACAACCGTCGATGTTGGCGGCTTCTTCAAGTTCCAGAGGAACTGACTTTATAAAACCATGAAACAGAAATATCGAAAGCGATGATCCAAAACCCAGATACGCGAGGATGATGCCGGGATAATTCTGCAACAGTCTGAATGGGGTATTAAACAGCCCGAGCCTGACTTCCAGAAAATGGAACCATGACACAAGCGGGAACATTACTACCTGGAACGGAATTACCATTGCCGCGACAAAAACCATAAACAGCGCGTTTGAAAGTTTTGTTTTTGTACGTACCAGCACCCACGCTGCCATTGAAGAGCACAGTACAAGCAACCCGACCGAACCAACTGTTATTATAAACGTGGAAACAAATGATGACGGATAACGGACATTGGGACTCTGGAATACTGTTTTTATATTGGTAATAAATTGAGTTGGATTTTTGGGAAGTGCAAGGGGATCCATTATAATCATCAGTGATGGCTTTGCTGAATTTATAATTACCAGGTAAAACGGAATCATGTATAACAGGAAAATAATGATTGCGGCTGCTTCAAGAATTATATTTTTCTTTATCTTAATCCTGATCACATCTCTATCTCCCTCTTTTTGTTTGCCCTTACCTGTATCAGCGAAATTACCGTAAGCACAATAAAGAAAATAATTGCCTTTGCCTGTCCCTGCGCAAGCTGGCGGTAGGCAAACGCGGTTTGATAAATATTTAGCGCCAGGAATTCGTTCGTCATGATTGCCTTGCCCATAAACATGCCGGAAGGCCCTCCGGCTGTGAGGGAATAATTTACATCAAACTGTTTGAAGGAGTTTACCAGCGTAAGGAACATTGATACCGTAAACGCCGGCGCGACAAGCGGAAATACAATATGTTTGAGACGCTGTCTGAAATTTACGCCGTCAATCTGCGCGGCTTCGACAAGCGAGTCCGGTATTCCCTGTATTGCCGCGACATAGATCATCATTATGTAACCGGCATATTGCCATGTTCCCACAATAACAATTCCCAGCAGCGCCAGATACCGGTTCGCCAGAAACGGATTGTCCTTTAACCAGGTAAATCCGACAAGGCTTCCAAAAGACGGTATCGCGTTATTAAAAATAAACTGCCAGATATAGCCCAGAATTATTCCGCCTATAAGGTTAGGCAGAAAGAATCCCGCGCGGTATATTCCCCTGTATTTGAGCTTGCTTGTTACCAGAAGGGCCATAAAAAACGCGCAGACATTCAGCACTATAATATTAAGCACCGCGTAAACTACGGTTACCAGGAATGAATTTAAAAACGTCACATCGGATTTTATTGCCGCGTAATTTTTAATTCCTACCCAGTTAACCTCTGTGCCGGTAATCGCGTTCCAGTTGGTAAACGAATAGTAAATTCCCATAAAGAACGGAATAACGATCACCATGCAAAAAGCGAAAAGACAAGGCAATAAAAACAAAAAAAATAAAATGCCGTTGCGCTGACTGCTGACGGCATTCTTTGATTTGCGCACAAGACCTTCTTTTTTAATTACAGGAGCACAGACCCGGGGACCGGGAAAATTGGACAATTATCCCGGATCCCGGATTGCTACTTTATTCCCGCGACAGCGTTTGTAAACAATGTAACAAACTGCTGCGTACCGATGTCTCCGGATGCCAATTGGAGGAATATCGGCCCCAGGGTATTCATGCCGAATCCGTCGGGCATTTCATTCTGCTGCCATGCGTAGATCTTGCCCTGGCCCGACCATTCCTGCACAGCTTTTGAGAACTGTCCGGCAGGCTGAAGTTTTACCGATTTGAACGCGGGAACCATTCCGGCCTGGTTGACCATGTAGTCCTGGCCTTCCGGTGTTGTCGCCATTGTGACAAGAAATTTTTTCGCTTCCGCGATATTTTTTGATTTCGCGTTTACCAGGTACCAGGACGGCGCCCCTACGAAGATGCCGTCTGTTGTCTGATCCAGATACGCGTGCGGAACATAACCCATCTCAAAGGTCACTCCCAGATCTTTGAAAGTCGGATCAACCCAGTTGCCCTGGTGGATGAATACTGTCTTGCCAATGGCATAATCGCCCAGCTGCTGGTCGTAGCCGCCGGTTAACAGGGTATTCCTGTTCGCGTATTTAAAGAGCAGAGCGTAATATTCGGCGAATTTAGTAAGCCGCGCGTTGTCCACCTGGCCTTTTAACATCATATCAATGTATGTCGCCGAGTTATTATACGGGAGGCCCAGGGTAAGGTATGCGTTTACCCCGTGAAGTCCTGTTACCCAGGTCATGCCGGGACCCGCTACCATCGAGACCACAGCGTCAATGCCCAGCGCCGCTTTCTGCGCGTCAATTTTTTCAAATGCCGCTTTGATACCGGCTATGTTAACCATGGTTTTGGGATCGACGCCGGCTTTGGCCAGAAGCGCCTTGTTGTAACCAAGACCCCAGCCTTCAATCGCAACGGGGAATCCAATTACTTTACCGTCTGCAGGATCGACATAGGCGACATCGGTATCCTTTACCCATGCTTCGTTTGAAAGATCACTGATCCTTCCCGACCGTTTGGCGTCATCGTAGCCGGCTTTGCCTTCTATAACAAAAATTTCCGGTTCCGTACCGGAATTAAACATTGCCGCAATGTTTGGAGCGTAGGGAGTCTCGCCGCCAAAACTTTTGATGTTGACTTTAACACCGGTTTGTTTTTCATAAACCGCTGCGTAGCCTTTCAAAGCCGCGTCAATTTCAATCTTGTTGCTGATTAAGGTAATCTCTGTCGCGCTGCCGCTTCCGGATGTACCGGCGCTGCTTCCGCCTGCAAAAACCATTGACGCCGTAAAAAGGGCAGCAATTAACAAAAACCCAATTTTCTTCATTCATTTCCTCCATAAAAATATTAATAAAATTATTCTATACAACAGTCAAAACATTACAGATCTGCAGCTCCTGATAAAGTTTTGTCCATTATTCAATAAAGTAATTTTTTTTAAGATAATAAAAAAAAATTTATTTTTAATTACTTTAATAATAATTTAATTTTATTATAAGTTCAAGAAAAAAATATAAATTATTCTATTATATATCATATATATCCAATTTTTTTAATGAAAATTTTTTACTTGACATAACAACTATACTATTGTATAGTAATATTGTTATGTATAATCAACCGGATCTTTTTAGTCCCGCAGGTCCTGCGCCTGATCCAGCGGAATTTTTTCTGGATGGATGTAATTTCTTCGATCTGGACAAACTTTACGAATTGTCAATACAGGCATATTCCGCGGTGGCAAATGCCCGCATGGACGATACTTTGGACAAGACCTGCCTGCATAAATATATAAAAAAAATTCTTGATACTGTCTCGGATTTTGAAGCAAAAACCGCCGCATCGTCGTATCATAATAAAAACTACTGTAAAAATACCGCTGAGGCCCAGCTCCGTCTGCGCGCCGCGGCTGACAGGGCTGCCAATGATCGCGGTGATCCTCTGGTGCGGACTGTGCTGGATTCCGCGTACCGGGTAGGACACGAAATCCACCGCCTGATGGGACTGCTGCGTTTCACTTTGGTTTTGGACGGCTTTTGGCTGGCGCGCTGCGCTCCGGATCACTCCATACTGCCTGTTTTTGCGGAGTATTTTACCCTGCGTTTTGGAGATGATCCCTGGGCCATTATCGACGAAAAACGCCGGCTGGCGCTGGTGCGGACTGCCTGCGAAGAACCTTGCCTTGGTCCTTTGGCTTCTTTTCCTTTTTTATCCGCTCTCCCGGGCGGCCGCTGTCCGGATGATAAATGGGAAGAACTGTGGCGCAGATATCACCGTAATGTAAGTATTGAGAACCGTAAGAATCCGCGTCTGCAGCTCCAGCTTATGCCCAGGAGGTATTGGAAGTATCTTCCGGAAATCAAATAAATTTTGTATTATTTTACTATATTAAACCGGTTTTTTGTGTTATGATAAAAATTGCGGCAATTAATATGGTTAATAATGGCTTTTAAAATAACAAGAAAAATATTCTTGGTTTTTTTTGTATTCGGTATCCGGTTTATTGCCGGATCGCAGACTCTTGTTTTAACCCTTGACGACTCCATTGAGCGGGCAGTAAACCAGAGTATTACCCTGCAAAAAAACGCTGTTGATCTTGAGCTGGCCCAATTCAGGTCCCAGAATCTCTGGTCTGAGCTGTTTCCCAGCTTTAGCCTCAAGGGCGGCCTTACTTTTTTACCGGATACCGCTCTTTTTACCGATCCCGGCTTCAGGTACAATCAGAACGGCGCCACCTGGTCCGCTTCTTTTGGTATTTCCATGTCGTTTAACGCTGGAATTCCTTATTCGATGAAGCTTACTGAGCTGGCCTACCGCAGGGGTCTTTTGGACTTTGAGAATGCCCGTCAAAAAATCGCCCTGGATGTAACAAAGAGTTTTTACAGTTTGCTTGCCGGTCAGGTAAACATTACCAACCTCGGCGGAATTTTGGATCTTGCCGAACGCCAGCTCGAAAAAAACCGTATTGCCCGGGAAAACGGCCTTATAGGCGAGCTCTCCTGGCTTCAGAGCAGCCTGAGCGCCGAGACTGCCCGTTATAATTACAGTATTGCGCAAAGCGCTTTTGATAGTTCATTGAATGATTTTCTTGCGACTCTTGGCATCGAGATAAATACGCAAGTAACACTTGACGGTTCAATAGTACCTTCACAGATAAATCCTGACGCCGAAAAACTGATCCTGGAATATCTTCCCAAACGGCCGGATATTATCGCCCAGCGCCAAACTATTGAACGGCTGGAGCTTTCTTCCCAGCAAAGCAGTTATTCAGCCAAAGCTCCCTCCCTTAGCCTTTCAGCCGGGTGGTCAGGCGGACCGTCCAGGAATACCGGTATAACCGGAAAATTCAGCGACAGTTTGTCCGGCAGTCTTTCCCTTACAATTCCTGTAGATCCATGGATTGCGGGGACAAAATCTAACCAAAGTTTGCGCAGCAATGATGCCGAACTTCAGAAAGCCCGCCTTGATTTGGTAAATACCGAAACTTCCGCCAAGTCCCAGATCCGTTCCCTTTGCGGGAATCTGGTAAATTCCTGGAAGAGTATAGAAATTGCCCGTCTCCGCGTGGACATCGCACAGCGGACTTACGAATTGTCCGACGCCGGTTTCAGGAACGGTACGGTTGAATTTCTCAATCTGGAAACTACCGTAAATGATTTGGCGGACGCCAGATACCGGCTTTTACAGAGCGAACTTTCGTATCTTAATATTACACTGGATCTGGCAAATGCCCTTAATGTGGATTTGGATACCCTGAACAGGAGTGGGGAGTGAAAAGAAAAAAATCATCGGTAATCGTTACCGCAGTAATTGTAATATTGATTCTTGTTGTCGCGTTTTTTCTTTACCGTGAAATAATGAACCGGATTAATCCCGGTTCCGGTACGCAAACTGCCGGCGCGCAAACATCCGGAACGCCTGCTTCGGGAACTCCATCCCAGCCGGCTGGCACAGGCGGAGCGGGCGGCGGCGGAGGAGCAGGCGGCGGCAGAAATGCGACAACAGTCAGGGTTACTCCTGTAGAGCTAGGCACCATCGAAAACAGTATAATCATTAACGGCGATGTTTTGGCTTCTTTCCAGGTTTCCATTTACCCGTCTGTTGCCGGTAAAATTACAGAGACCAGGTTCCAGATAGGAGACAGGGTTACCCAGGGCGCTGTTGTCGCCATGGTTGATCCCTCAAGGCCCGGTGAAGTTTATTCGCAGAACCCAGTGATTTCAACCATCAGCGGTACAGTGCTGTCGGTGCCGGTCAATGCCGGAGATACCGTAACAACGAATACCGCGGTCCTGGTTGTCGGCGATCTTTCACGGCTGGTAATCGAAACTTTTGTGCCCGAGCGCTTTTCAAATTCGGCCAAACGCGGCCTTACAGCCCAAATAATGCTTGAGGCGTTGCCGGGAGAGACATTCCAGGCTGTTGTCGATGAGGTCAGCCCGGTTCTCGATCCCGCCAGCCGCACCGTAAGAATAAGACTGCGTTTTACCGGAGCGGCCGACAGCCGGATTAAAGCCGGAATGTTTGCCACCGTAAGCCTTGTTACAAATACCCGCAGGGACGTACCTGTAATTCCGAGGAACACCCTGATCAACACATACGGTTCCTGGATTGTTTTTATTGTTGACGAAAAAAATATTGCCCAGCGCAGGGAAGTATCCCTTGGCCTGGAAAGCGAAACCATGGTTGAAATTTCCGGCGGCATCAGCGTGGGTGACCGTGTTGTAAGCGCGGGCCAGAATTTCCTTTCCCAGGGTGAGCCTGTGCGGATCGTAGAATAAAATGAACATTGCCGGATATTCGGTCAAGCGGCCGGTTACAATTGTAGTCATCTATGTTCTCGCGCTGGGAATTGCTGCGACCATTATTCCCAATCTGGCCCTTGACCTTTACCCTTCTTCGTCAAGGCCGGTTTTTTCGGTTTCCACCCGTTACCCCGGTGCAGGCCCCACGGACGTGGAACAGAATATTACCCAGCCGCTGGAACGTTCACTTGCAGGATCGCGCGGACTGGTCAATATGACTTCCAGTTCGTCCTTTGAGTCCAGCAATATCAACCTGGAATTCAATTACGGCACGGACATGGACAAGGCGACCAATGACGCCCAGACTTTGCTTAACCGCCTCGCAAACTCGCTTCCCGACGGCGCCCAGACTCCGACTGTCCGGCGCTTTGATATGTCGGCTTCACCGATAATGCGTCTGGTTGTCAGGGGAAACTATCCGCCGGATCAGCTGCGGCTTTTTGCCCAGGACCAGATTCAGTCCAGCGTTGAACGTATAGACGGGGTTGCCTCCGCGGATGTAACAGGCGGTACAACCCAGTTAATAAACGTGGCAGTTGCCTTAAACCGCCTTGCCGCCTTTAACCTTACATTAAGTGATGTATCTTCAGCGCTTAAAGGACAGAGCATACTTTCTTCCGGCGGCAACCTGCGCCGCGGTACGCGGGAATACCAGATTATGACCCAGGAACAACTGGTCAGTATTGATCAGATTAAACGGCTTGTGGTCAAAACAATAACCATAAACAGCGGGACAGGGCAGCCTAACCGGTCGCAGGCAGTGCGTCTGGAAGACATTGCCGATGTCACACTTGCCTATAATGACAATGCAGCCAGAGTCTATGTCAACGATCAAAGCGGAGTCTACATTCAGATTACCAGCGCCAGCGACAGCAACCAGGTGCTTGTTGCGCGCAGGGTCAGGGACGCTCTTGATGCGATTAACGCCGGCCTTCCGCAGGGTATCACTCTGGAAGTCCTTTCCGACAATACTACCATGATTACTTCGACCCTTAACCAGGTTTACGGCAGCGCGTTTCAGGGCGCCATGCTCACCATGATAGTAATTTTCCTTTTCCTGCGAAGCATCAAGGGAACATTGATTATCGGCCTGTCCATACCGATATCGATTTTTATTACCATAATGTTCATGTCGGTATTTGGTTTTACCCTTAACCTTCTTACCATGACCGGCCTGATCCTGGGACTGGGCATGACCGTCGACGGCTCCATTGTTATTATAGATAACATTTATAATTACCGCCGCCGCGGCGCCAAGGCGTCAATCGCCGCGATTTTGGGAAGCCGCGAAATGCTTCGCGCCATCATAACTTCCACCACCACAACCATCTGTGTTTTTGTCCCCATGATAATATACAAAAATGATCTTAAAGACATGGGGCAGTATTTCAGCGATTTGATTTTTACCGTAGTCATTTCGCTGGCCGTATCGCTGGTTGTCGCTGTTACGCTGGTACCCTGTCTTTGCGGCGCCCTGCTCCCGCTTAACACCCGCAAACAGAAGCCGCTTAAATACAAGCCGATTAAATTTATCGATGATTTGATGGAAAAGTTTTTCGCCAATCTGGAGAAAGGTTATAAAAAAGCTCTGGATTACTGTCTTTCCCACCGTCTTTTGATTATTATCTTTGTCGCCGTTATTTTTGCTTTTTCGCTGATTCAGTTTACAGGCATCAACATGAACATGTACGGCCGCACCCGGACCGACGATAACGTGAACATCAACATATCGCTGCCGCTTGGAACAACAATAGATACAACCGAGAGCGTTGTCTTTGGATTCAACGAAATTATTAAAAATGAAATTAACGGTTACCGCAACATAATCCTGACTTCCCGCCGCACCGGCACTACCCAGGGAACCATCCAGATAACGCTGCCGGAACCTGCAAACCAAATCGACACTCCGGATGATATTATCCGCAAGCTTACACCCCATCTGTCCGAATTCCCGGACGCCAGAATCACCTTCAGGGCCGGCCGAACCATGGGTACAAGTTCCGCGGTGGAGCTGGCAATCAGTTCAAGAAACTACAATTCAATTGTAAGCACTGCAGATGATATTCTGTCCATCATAACACGTTACCTGCCGGAAATCGAAAACCCGGTAATCAATGTTGACGAAGGCGCGCCGCAGTTACAGATCATGCTGGACAGGAACCGGGCTTCCGCTCTGGGTGTATCACTTTCTTCCATCGCGTCCGAAATCAGAACAGCCATGGACGGGACAACCGCTACCACAGTCAGCATCGGCGACAACCTGCTTAACGTGAACGTAATACTGCGGGACCAGGACCGGATAGGAATGCCTAACCTTGATGCCATTTACGTCATGAGCAGGAACGGCAGCCGGATACCGCTTTCCAACCTCGCAACAGTTATCGAAGGACGGGCGCCCACTTCGATCCGCAGGGAAAACCAGGAGCGGGTTGTAAGAATTACCGGCGATCTTCCGCCCGGCATAGCGGCAACCGAAATGCAGCAGCGCCTGGAAAATACAGTAAGGGAAAACCTGGTTACAAGGCAGGATGTTACGGTCCGTTATCTTGGCGAGGCGCAGGATATCGCTACTTATTATAACAATTTTCTTTTTATAATCGGCATCGCCATTTTCCTGATGTTTGGACTGCTGGCCAGCCAGTTTGAATCTTTTTTGGATCCATTAATAATATTTTTCTCTGTACCGCTGCTTTTAATCGGAGTTGTCTGGATTTATAAAATTACCGGTCAGGCAATGACCATGTTCTCTGCGGTCGGTATTGTCGCCCTAGTAGGTGTTGTTATCAATAACGGAATAATTCTTGTGGACTACACCAATACGCTTCGCGCCCGCGGTTATAAAGTACGGGAAGCCTGCCTGGAAGCCGGCCGCCACAGACTGCGGCCCATTCTGATGACAAGCATTACGACAATACTGGCCATGATCCCGATAGCTTTTTTTGCCGGACCCGGAACCGACACCATCCAGCCGATTGCCCGTACATTCGTCGGCGGAATTTCCATCAGTTCATTTATGACTTTGTTCTTAATCCCGTCGATTTATTCGGTCTTTAACAGCCGGCACGATAAAAAGATCAAACGAGACAGCGATCATGCGGCGCTTCCCCCGGCGGAAACAAAAACAGATCAGTCAGTTTAAAAGCCCTGACCAGGGAAAATGATTTAATCGACTGTATCTCGCTGGTTACCGGAATCGTGAACGCGTGGTTAAGCGTCTCGTATTCTGCGCTTCCCGCGCAAAGCGTAAATTCAAAATTAAGCTGTTCTCCGGTTTTTTTGGCGGGGAACGGCGCGGGCCAAAAACTAAAATTCCCTTCGGTATGGGAAACCAGGTGGAGCGGATTCTGCCAGTTTCCGTCCTTCATCTGTACCAGTTTGCCGTTGCAGAAAAGTTTGAGGTCGACGCTGTGTACCGGAGCAAAATTGCTGCCGCTGAACAGCCGTCCGGTAATTGTCGGTATATTGAACACTGGTTTGCCGATTCCGGTATTCTGATCGGTTACGGAGGAATTATGATTAAAGTTTGGGCGCTGGTTGTGGCTTATCCTTCTGATTCCTTCGTAAATAAACGCTGCAATGTCGGCGTCTGTCTGGTGCCGCTGCGATGTCTCCATATGAACCCTGGCCGCTCCCCGGTTGGAAACCACATAAAACGGAGTAATCCGGTTTAATACGTAACAGGCCGTATCAATCCGGCATTGGCTGCAGGTGCATAATTTTTCACCGCTTTCATCTGCCGCGATGGTATTAAAAATATCTTCAACCTTTGGAATAACCAAATCTTCTATGACATTATGTAATTCCATTGATTACCTCACATAAATATTATAATAGCATTATACAAGCAGCTTCAACCATTTTTGGGTAATTTTCAATATCCTTCCGCTTAAAACAGCTGATTTTCCCTGGCTTCCCAAATATTCGGTATCCATAAAAATCCTTACAATCCTTAGGGATTTTACCAGTGTATTGACCATTTCTTTTTTAAAAGTACTGGAACTTTCCGAAAAATTACAGCCTTCGTCCGCGATGTAAATATTGGACTCAAACGAGATCGGCTCCGGTACATCGATTATAAGTTTTTGCGCATTTATTCCGTTCCCGGAGTTTAACCCAAGCTCCGCGGAAATGGTTTTGGCCAAGCTTTTTTCGAATTTGGTTCTGTCCGCGATATTTAACAGACAGCCATGAACTGTTTCCTCAAACGGAAATTCCGCGGCGCTGGCATAAAATTTTCCGTCCCGGACCTGCCCAAAAATCGGATTTTTCGCGAAAAGGGTAAAAAGCCCCTGGTCGTCAAGGTTGTATAATTGATCCGGGGACAGTGACCCCGATTCCATCGCGCAAAGGACTCCCTTTTTTATCATTGCCGTTGCGGAGCGGACCTGTCTGTGCCAGTAAACCGTACGGTACATCAGGTATTTTGAAAAAAGCACGGATTCCACACTTGGAATCCCTTTTTCGTAAATGTCCGCTCCGCGTTCCGGGTCGGGATACAGACATGAAAGAATAAAATCCACATCCTGGGCGCCGTAGGGAACCCCGCAGTAACGGGCGTCGCGGTTAAGGTAATCCAGCTTGTCAGGATCCAGGGTTCCGGACAGCAGCCGGCGGTAAAACATCAGTTCCGCGCTGCCTGGATTTTTATTGTTCTTTACCGCGGAGTCCGAATCAATTATTGCGGCGCAGAATTCCGGATCTCCTCCGGCTTTGGCTATCAGGCTTTTGAGCGGTTCTGTCTTTATTATTTTTGCCGTAAGGGCCTCGTGGGTTTTTAAGGGCAGTTCCTTAAGCGAATGGGTAAAAGGAAAATGTCCCAGATCATGAAGCAGCGCCGCGCACAAAAATGAAAATACTCCCTGCCGGCTCAGCCATTTGTCCGCGCCGCGTTCGGCAAGCTGGATTAATATTCGTCTGGCCAAATGGTAAACGCCTATAGAATGGCTTGCCCTGGTATGCGTCGCGCCCGGATAAATATAAAATGCCGGACCCATCTGCATGATCCTGTGCAGACGCATAAACGGAACAGATTTTAACAGACCGGCTATTTCTGCGGTCATATAAATGTGGCCCCACAAAATATCTCTGACCGGTTCCGTATACCCGGACTGCAGGCAGGATAATATGGATTGCTTCATGCGGTAATCTTACAGCATAAACAAATACGGCGATACGGTCTTTGCTGTGATTTACCGCTGTTTGGGGCTTCATTTTTCCCTTTCAGCATATTATTATTTATTCATGTCAGGATTACGGAAGGTAATCTTCCTTGCTTTTGTTTTTCTTGCGCCGTGTTTGATGCCGTCTCTGACGCCGTCTCTGCTTTTTTCCCAGTCCGGCGAAGGAACCGATACCACCATACCCGAAGTACTCCGCAGGCCCATGATCGGCGAATCTCCCAGGTACCCATCGGACAGGGTTATCGGAGAATTGGGACAGGGGAGCGCTCCTTACGCGGCCTTCCAATATGCAAATACAATGATGTCGGCGCTTGTATCGGGCGTTCTGGACAGTTTCAGGGCATCAGACAAAGAAATTTTGGAAAGATGCCAGGCGTCTCTGGTTCCTGTAGACCCTTCCCGGTTTCATATAGGCGGCGGGAGGACAGAGGAAGACGGAACAGTTTCGTTTTTGGTACGGTTTTTGGGCAGGGATAAATGGATAGCCGGAGAGCTCTACCTCCTGAACAGGGATGATGCCTGGTATCTGGACGATCTGGTCCTGGAAGAAGCCCAGGATCTTGTGGAAGGAAAAGACGCTTATCCATATGATTTTTCGCCGTACGAAAGGTTTTTTTAGGAAATGGCAACTCCCATAAAACGTATTGAAAAAGATTTTCTCCTTAAAGTTCTTTATGATGAACAGATTCCCATAATGTATTTAAAAAACCGTACAGAACATATTTTTAAGGTTGTAAAGCCCGTTAAAACTGAAATTATTTTTAAACCGGATCGTCCGGTCAGCGGCCTCAAGGCGCGCAAAAAGATCGACCTTATTTTTGATTACCGCGGACAGGTGATTACCTTTAATGCAGAAGTAAGCAATGTCAGGGACGATCAGATAACCGCTGTGCCCCCTGAATTTTTATACAAGAACCTTGACCGTTCTTTTTCCAGGGTTCAGACGCCTGCGGATCTGCAGTTACAGTTTACTTACAGCGGCGACCGGTATTCCCTTACCTATCCCAAAGCAGCCGCTTACGAAACCGGTGAAACCGGAAACCTGGTACAGTCCATAAATCCGCAGAATCTGACCGGCCTTGTTGACCAGATGGCGGCCTGGATAAAAGGTTATGCCAACGGTTATAAACTCGTGATCTTCAAGGATGTCAAACCGTCCTCAACAGAGGAGCATCTGGTAGCCGAAACAGGGAAATCACTTTTTCTCCCTTCTTCCATGAATACCTTCCCGCTTACAGATCCATATCCCAAAGGCCGCCTTGTTACCGAAGATATTTTTAAACGTTATCTGGAAAGCACCGGTGTAGATCCTTCTTATATTGACGAGGCCTGCGCCCGTTTTATCAAAGCCAAACTTGACTCCGGAATTTTCTCGGATCTTTGGGTGCCTGTGCTTTTCCAGGAATACGTGATCGGTTATATTCACGTCTGGATAAATAAGGAAGGCAAGCTGCCCTTTGACTTCGCTGTAATTGACACCTTGTACCAGTTTGCCGCAATTCTGGCAAATTCATTAAAACTTAACGGCTACTTTGAAAGCGGTAAATTAAGAAACGAATCTTACGAAGGCAAAGTTGCCGACATTAGCGCATCGGGCCTTCTTTTTACTTATCCCAATTCTGCTCTGGCAGCTTCGCTTCTGCCCAATCTTGAATTAAAAATGAAACTGATCACCCCGCGCCGTACAGTTACTGCCAACGCGCAGATTGTAAGACGCTACAAAGACAACACCTCCGGTTACTTCGGCGTTCGTTTTCTTGACATGAGCCCGGAAGACATGCGTTTTATGTTTGAATTTATTTACGGCAAACCTTTTACAGAAACCGATATTGCTTTCCTTGCGGGGCAGGTTTAATCAATAGGAATTAATTGAGAAAGCAGACTTAATATCCTGGCTCTACCTTTCCAGTTTACGGTATACATAGCGGTGCGGTTTTTCCGCGTCCACGCCCAGTTTTTCCCGCCGCCACTGCGAATATTCTGACCAGTTGCCGTCGTACCAGATTACTTCGCCGTCTTCAAAGGCGAGGATGTGGGTTACGATGCGGTCAAGGAACCAGCGGTCATGGCTTATTACCATGGTAACACCGGCAAAAGTGTCCAGGGCCTCTTCGAGTGCGCGCAGGGTGTTTACATCGAGATCATTTGTAGGTTCGTCCAGGAGCAGGACATTCGCGCATTCCTTGAGGACCATTGCGAGGTTGAGCCGGTTACGCTCTCCGCCGGAAAGCACGCCGACTTTTTTCTGCTGATCTGCACCGGAAAAATTGTACCACGAGCAATAGGCCCGCGAATTAACTTCTTTTACCGGCACGCCGGCTTTGCCGCCAAGCTTGATTATATCCAGACCGCCGGATAGCTGTTCCCAGACGGATTTTTCTTCTTCCAGTTTTTCCCGCATCTGATCCGCCCAGCCAAGGCTGACCGAATCTCCCAGCCTGATGTTTCCGCTGTCGGGTTTTTCGCTTGAGGCGATTATTTTAAAAAGAGTAGTCTTCCCCGCGCCGTTTGGGCCGATGATTCCGACGCAGGCGCCGGGTGGTACGGAAAAACTAAGGTTTTCAAAAAGAAGCCTGTCGCCGTAGGCCTTGGATATGCTTTGGGCTTCAATAACAAGCTGTCCGAGCCTTGGTCCCGGCGGTATGGTGATTTTGTTATCGCGGATTTTTTCCCGCTCGCTGTCCCGGAACAGCGCTTCATAACGGGCTATCCTGTCCTTGCTTTTAGCGTGGCGGCCCCTGGGGCTCATGCGGATCCATTCAAGTTCACGCTGCAGGGTCTTCCTGCGTTCACTTTCGCCTTTTTCTTCAAGGGCAAGGCGGGCTTCTTTTTGCTCCAGCCAGCTGGAATAATTTCCCTTCCACGGAATTCCTTCGCCCCTGTCCAGTTCGAGGATCCAGCCTGCAACGTTGTCAAGAAAATAACGGTCATGGGTAACCGCGATAACAGTACCCTGATAATCGCGCAGATGTTTTTCCAGCCAGGCCACTGTTTCGGCGTCCAGGTGGTTTGTCGGTTCGTCAAGAAGAAGAATGTCCGGTTTTTGCAGAAGCAGCCTGCACAGGGCGACCCTGCGTTTCTCGCCGCCCGACAGTACATCGACAATTTGATCCGAAGGCGGGCAGCGCAGCGCTTCCATGGCCAGGTCAAGGCGGCTGTCCAGATTCCAGCCGTCGGCGGCTTCTATTTTTTCCTGAAGTTCGGCCTGTTTGGCGCCCAGTTTTTCGTAATCGGCATCCGGCTCGCCAAAGGCCTCGCTTACCTTATCGAATTCCTTAAGTAAATTAACCAGTTCGCTTACGCCTTCGGAGACCAGTTCTTTGACAGTTTTGCCCGGCTCCAGGTAAGGCTCCTGTTCGAGAAAACCGATCGAGTATCCGGGGCTGATCGATATATCGCCCGCGTACTCCTTGTCCGCGCCGGCCATTATCCTGAGCAGGCTCGACTTGCCGGAGCCGTTCAGGCCTATAACTCCGATCTTCGCACCGTAATAATAGGAGATGCTTATGTCTTTGAGTACCTGTTTGGTTCCGTGTTTTTTGGATACCTGGTACATCGAATAAATTATTTTTTTATCGTCCACAGTCGGCATGGACGAAGTATATTACATTATCAGCTCATAAACCAGAGCGAAAGCCAGTGGCAGACAACTCCTGTTATTACATGCACATGCCAAATTACGTGAGCGCCCCTGCGGTGGCGCCGCCTGTACCAGAAAGTTCCCATTGTATATGCGACGCCGCCGGCCAGCAACAGAATAAAACTGGTAAAAGGGATCTGCCTGTACAATAGCCAAAGGCCGCCGATAATTGCCCAGCCCATCAGTATATAAACCCAGAGTTCGGCCCGGCGCAGGTACTTCCAGTTAACCGCGTAAAGGACAGTGCCGGTAACCGCGAGGGCCCATTCAATGCCGAAGTAGGTCCAGCCCCATGCGCCCTTAAGGCCAAGCAGACTAAAGGGCGTATATGTTCCCGCGATTAAAATATAAACGGCTGAATGATCGAGAATCTGGAAAACCCGTTTGGCCCCTTCATGCACCAATGCGTGGTACAGCGTAGAAGCAAGGAACATTGTTACCATTGACGCGGAAAATATTGTATAACAGGCAATTACCGGACCGCTTGCTTTGGTGCCGCCCAGATACCCGTTGGTCCTGAGCGCCAGCAGTGTAAGGCCGGCGATTGCCAAAAATACGCCCAGGCCGTGCAGAATCGAATTTGCTATTTCTTCCCCTGGCGTCTGGAACGGGAGCGGGGATGGGACAGGCCGCAATGACTTGGCAGTTGTCATACCCTTATGACCCCTGTACAGGCGTTTTGTTGCATTTTTCCGTCCATTCCAGATTCCATTTTCCGTTATCCATCAATGCCCCGGACAGATACGGCATTATTTCGTCCAGCGCGTTTTTTAGGGTCCACGGCGGATTAAATATGACAAGGCCGCTTCCGTACATTCCCCTTGGAGAGCGGATACCGCTTTTGAGCTCTGGATCATATAGTTCGATCCGGCAGCGGCTTACGTCAAAACATTTAAACAGACAGGTTCCTATGGAATCATTATCGGCAAACCTGACCTTTTGGTTCAGCAGCATAGGGTACCAGATTATATATGTACCCTGCGGGAAACGCTTTAACGCCGCTTTTACATAATTGGGTATTGATGCATATTCTTCTTTTTCTTCCCAGGACGGATCAATAAGAACAAGGCCGCGGCCGGACTGCGGCGGGAGCAGGCTTTCCAGGGAGGCCGGACCGTCTTCGCGCCTTGTCTGGATTGACGGGCGGCCGCGGTTTTCCATGCCGGCGGTTCCGGCACCGGTTTCAGCTCCGGCTCCGGAAATTTTACCGGTAAGTTTAAAGGTTTTCATGTTATTTTCCAAATCGGCAAAATCCTTTGGATGCAGTTCAAAACAGACCAGCCGATCCTGGCGCCGCAAAAACTGCGCCATTAAAATCGGCGAGCCCGGGTACATACGGCAGTCATTCTGATTTGCCAGTTTCATGTACCCGGCCGCCCATGCCGGATAATTACCGGTTTTTTTTTGGTAATCCAGCAGCCTCCCCATTCCCTTCTTCCATTCGTCTCCTCCTGCCTGGTACAGCCCCGCGCCCGCGTGGGTGTCTGCGCACAGCAGGCCTTTTTCCTTTTGGGTTAAATATTCCAGACAATAAACCAGGATCGAATGCTTTAGTACATCTGCGGCGCTGCCTGCATGGAAACTGTGGCGGTAACTGAGCATTCCTTATGATAACTTCCATTGTCAAATCCTGCCAGCGGCACCCTCATTACAGGCTGTTTCCTGGTGATACTCCATTTTTCCCTTATACCGTGTATCACCGAGTCTACTGTCCCCTTTGGCAAATTCATTACTTCTGCAATCTGCTGGTTTGAAGCGTCCAGACGCATTCTGGCCAGTCTTTGCTTCATTATTTTAAATTTTATCCGCGATCTTTCCAGATAATTTTCCATTTTTTCGTATCTTGCGGTTCCAGGCATTGCTGTTAAAAGACGCTTCTGAAAAGTAAGGCAGCGGTAATATTGGCTGTAAGCCCGTTCCTTGCAAAGATGAATTTTATCTTCTTTTTTGGATCGCAGAGTATGGATTTTATCTATCATGGCCTGGAGATCATTTTCTTTAATGTCAATTGTTTCCGCTACTTTTTTTAAAAAACTTTCGGTAACAAAGTAATATGATTTTAACATCAGGATCAGAATCTGGCGGGAGCTCAAATTCATCAGGGGAAATAAAATACCGGTTTTGGTCTGCGCTGTCCATAACCGGCTGTCTTCCTCATCATAATCCGGTTCCGGGCTGTGCAGTTCCATGCTGGGCAGTTCCATATCCTCTGCGCGTGCCTTCCAGCATGTCATCTCGATGTTGTAATGATCGGCTTCCCTGGCTTTATATTCTTTGCTGGACCATCTTACAATTGAACTGATATAAGTATCAAAAGTCGCTCCCGTTTCCCTGTACAAATCTACTGCCCTGCTCAGCCTTGGATAAAGCCAGCCTACAAAATCAACCCATTTATCGCGGTTCCCGTTGAATAAACGGTACCGTTCAAAATTGTTTAACAGATACTGAAAGATGAGTCCTTCCAGTATCTTTCGTTCCATTTTGCCACAGGCATACTCAGCCTGCAGTTCCGTCAATGATGACTTGTTCTGCATACTTTCCTCCCATAAGGCACAAATATATTAACGCATGGATATGCAGAACTTACGGCGAGAATCTTTATTTTGCATTGATTTTATGACAAATGTAATTGAAATTATATGATTTTTTTAAACAGATCCAGCAATTTTGGTTTGACTTCATCGATTGTACCGGCGACAGCCGCCCCGGCCGCGTTTTTATGCCCGCCGCCTCCCAGGACCTCCGCTATTGCGGCTACGTCGATATTATCGCGGGAACGCAGCCCCACATTGCATGTGTCCGGCTTTTTTTGGCTTATTATTGCAATTGCTTCTGTTCCGGCAACTGACTGTAAAAGCTGGTATAGCATGTCGGAATCTTTTCCTTCTGCTCCGTAAAGCCGGATTTCTTCGTAGTCTTCCGCGGAAACCAGGAGCTTACCGTTAAAATACGATTCGGTCCGTCCGAGTATACGCCCCATCAGAATTCTTGAATCCAGGCTTTTGCCTCCGTAAATTTCCCGGTGAATTTTTTTGGGACTTGCTCCCGCGCCGACCAGCCGTGCCGCGGCTTCAAACGCCTGCGGAAAGCCGGAATCAGTGTGACGGAAAAAGCCGGTATCTGTACACAGCCCGAACATTAAAAGTTCCGCTTCATCTGTTGTCAGCTCAAGACCAAGAGCATCAATCAGGTTCAGGATCATCAGGGTTGTCGAAGGAGATTCCTCACAAACATAAAAAATATTGCCGTTGGATTGGAGAGCGCCTGGATCGCGGTGATGATGATCTATATAGGCGGCCGGAAGCCCGTTCAGCAATGATGAAAGTCTGCCCGTGCGTTCCAGTCTACCGCAGTCGGCAATGATTACACGGCTGCCTTCTTTGGTTTTTTCGTCAATTTCGGCGCAAAAGAATTTTTCAAAAGATTTTATTTCTGTTCTGTTAAAGGGGCCTGTTGAGCAGGGAATCGCTTCTTTTCCAAGCCGTCTTAAAACAGAACACAGGGCAAGCTGGCTGCCGGCGCAGTCGCCGTCTTCGTCCTCGTGGCCGGCTGTCAGAAATTTGGTTCCTGTTCTTATAAAGTCCAGCAGTTCGGCGGGAACAGGCTTAGCGGGAGCGGGTTTCATCGTTTTTGGTTAACCGCAGTTTAACAGGCTTTGCTGTCTCTCGTGAGGTTTTCCCGAAACGCAGGCGCTGCCATTCGCAATGTATACATCGATCTCGGTTCTCATGCCAAAACCTGCAAAATAAAGACCCGGTTCCAGGGAAAAACAGGAACCTTCCAGGATCTGCCGCGAATCCGGAAACTCCACCGAATCGATATTTACTCCGGAACCGTGGATCTCCGTATCAATCCCGTGTCCTGTACGGTGTTTTAGTCCCTTTTGAAATCCGCAGCCAATTACGATTTCTCTGGCTTTTTGGTCAACCGCCGCTCCGGTCAATTTGTGCCCGGCGGATAACTCTTCTGTAATAAATGACAGAGCGCCTTCCCTGGTTTTTACCAGCGCGGCAAAACATTTTTCTGCCTCGTCCGGGGCTTTTTGCGCGTAAACGCCTGCCCAGGAAATATCGGCAAAAACCGCTGTTTTTTGTTTTTCTTTTGCCCAAAGATCAAACTGAACAATATCGCCCTCTTTAATAAGGGCGCCCCGGCCCGCTATGCTGTAATGCGGATTTCCTGAATTTATTCCTGCCGCGACAATCAGGTCATGTTCGGTAACAAGCTGCCTTGCTTCCATTTCCCCAAGCATCAGCGATTGTACATCTTTTTCCCAAAGAGGTTTTTGCTCCCTGTAATGTTTCTGAACCAGGGCCCATGCTATCCGGACAATTTCGTACAGGTGAACAGCGGCCCTTTCGTGGGATTTTATACCTTCGGCGTCCAGCAGGCTTTTTACCCGCTGTATAAGCGGAGCCGCGGATACCAGGCGAAGTCCGGCGTTTTTTAAAACAGCGGCCATGCCTGCGTCCAGGTAAGAAATGGCTGCAAGTTCCTCCGAACTGTGGACGCCCCAGGATTTGCCGGTCAGAGGTTTAAGCGCTTCCAGGAGGTCGTCCCTGCTGACATAAAAAATTTTTTCTCCCGGAAGCGTATCAAGGGCGTCAGGCTCCACCGAATGAATTATTTTTAAGGGCTGCCCATTGGCCGCAACCGCGTAAAACCAATACCTGCTGTTGGTTGAATCCGGTATTCCCAGTATTTCGTCGGCGAGCCGGTCCCTGTGCCTAAAATTGCAAAAAAGCCATCCGTCAAGACCTTCGCCGCGGACAGCCTTTTGCAGGGATTCAATCAGGCCCGTATTATCGGGCATCAGAGTTCCAGTTTAATTTCGTTGATATTCTGAAAGTAGGAGTCCAGATCCACGTTCAGCGGCACCATTCCCCAGGTCTCATGCGCTCTCGACTTGCGTACATAAAGACGTATATGGTCGAATTCGCCGTCTTTATAATAAATTGTCAGTGAAGGCCAGCTTGACCCGGTACCCAGGGTAATCATATCCGCTTTTCCTGTCGGAACAGTAAACCATTCCATGGGAATATAGGTCCTGTTAAGATGGTATCCTTGCTGGTAAAGGACTATATATCCGTTTTTATAGTAAAAAATCTTCTCAATCGGAACATTTACGTAATAATATTCGGATTCCTTGTAGTTCTTGGGCTGGGAAGCGGACTTCTGCTGATCAGAAGAACCTTGCTGATTTGCAGAACCCTGTTGTGCTGTTTGCTGCGCGGAAAGGGTCGGGACTGCGTATATCAACAATCCCAGTAAAGCGGCCAAAAATACTTTCTTCATTTTACATCCTCCGTGATGGCTCACCTGCGAAGAATTTCATCTTCCGTGATGAATTAAATTATCGGTATAATTCCCTTCCCAGAGGTTAAATATAGCTTAAAAATGTGTTAGTGGTAAGTAGTTAGTAGTAAGTGGTAAGTGGTGAAAAAGGTAAAAGTTAACAGTTAATAATTTATAGGTAGGATGGAAAATTTTTCCATTTTGATTAATAATTTAGGGAAAGGAGATTTTTTATGCTCCAGTCTCTCCGTTTATCCAACAAGATTGCGGATTACCGCAGGATTAAAAATTCTGAAAATTTTTTTCTTTGCTCCGCCATTTGTTCGGTGGGTAAAGCGCTTGGTTCGGCTGTTGATGACTTCGGTTTTTATGCCAATTTTACCGGCGATAATTTTGCCTATTTATATTCGGCAGAGAAGGGCAATCCCAAAAACGCGCCTTGCGACTCTGGCATTACCAATTATTTTTATAATCCGGCGGCGGTTAAAAAAACGTTTGCCGCGTTTGGGTATGACTGTATTTACATTTCAAACGGGCAGATTAAAAAAGATCCTGACGCCGCAATGAACGCGATAAAAGCCTCTGTTGACTCCGGCGTTCCCGTTGTTGCCTGGGGCATGGGCGGCGTAATAACGCGCGGCGGAAACCGTTACGATCCATTGCCGGAAGGCTGTTTAATCGGCGGTTACGGTGAAAACGGCCTGCTGTATGTAAACCTGTATTTGGGACCCGAACGCCTGCCGGAAGGTTCTTTGGACGAGTACGGCTATTCGTCAATAACGAACGGACTCGAAAGTACATACGGTATTTTTTTGGCCGGTAAAAAGTCAGAAAATGCGGATATGGGCCGTTTATGCCAAAACGCGATTGATTCAATTCCCGGTCTGCTTACACTTCCGCCGTCGGAGAACAATTACGGGCATAAATACGTTTTTGGAAAAACAGCTTTTGAAACCTGGGCATGTACTCTTGAAGATGATTCATTTTTTAATGACAAGGCCGGCGACGACAGCAAAGCTGGCGACGACAGCAAAGCTGGCGACGACAGCAAGGCTGGCGAAGTTTGCTGGAATCTGCACTGTTCTCCCTATTGCTGTGTTTGTACAAGTTCCGCCAATAAATTTTTTAACCAGGTATGCGGACAATATCCCGAAATAAAAATTGCCGTTAAGCTTCAGCCCCTTTACAAAAAGATGGAAGATTATAAAAACGAAATCTGGAAACTGCAGGGCGGCTTTTTCCCGCCCATGGCAGAATTCAGGGAGCATGAGTTCCGGGCTCAAATCGCCGCTGTTCTTCGAAAGATGGGCGGTGTCTGTGACGGGATTCTGGCGGTTTTCGCCGGTGAATCATGAACCAGACTATAAAAATTCCGTTTAACGGATCAATTGATCGCGGCGGTCCCGCCCTTGTTCCTCATACGCGGGCATTTGCATCGGCTTTAATGTCGCTTTCTGTACTGATGGGCGCGCCTCATGATACCCGCGCGGAAACCGAACATAACCGCACTTACCGCGCAGATTACGATTATTACCGTCATCTGCTTGTATCCGGCGAAGGTTTTTTATTCTGGCAGGATGTCTGGAATTATTTAACCCCGGCCCTGCCCCGGGGATCTCACCCGGCCGGTTTCTGGGAGCCCGCCAGTATTTTACCTATAGACACGCGGCCTCTCCTTGACTGTTTTGAAATCGCAGGTATAAGGGCAGAAATAATTACTGGACAGATTGGGGAAAAAACCCTGGGTAATCTGGCTCAGGGTTACCCGGTGCTTTTGTTCGGCGGTAACCCCGGCGATCGCATATTGCTTGCAATTGGTTACCGCAGCGGCGGCGAAGACCTTTTGGCCTGGAAATTTTCCGCAGGGGATGACAGGCAAAACAAATCCTTTGCGCCTGATAAATGCAAATATATTTCTGACTGGACCTGTGATGTTATTGCCGTTGCTTTGATTAAGTCAGCGCCCAATCCGCCGGCCAATGTTAAAACACTTCTGTATGGTGCGCTGGAGCGGGGTGCGGGCCTGCTCCGCAATGACATTATCCTGGAAGCGTATTGCGGCTGGTTTACCGCCTGTGAAGTCTGTGCCGGTGCCAGCTGCGCTGGTAACAGCGGCGCCGACATGGCTGTCCAAAACAAAGTACCCCAGGTACAGCCGCAGATATGGGACCTTGCCGAGCGGCGCTATTATCTGTCAAAAGAACTTGAGGAGGTTCAGCGTATTTTTGGAACTGAACAGCTTGCGCCGGCAATAAGGGCGGCCAAAAAAATCCACGATAATATGTGGCTCATTAATTCGATAAACAGGAATGAAAGGCTTGCTTTAAATGATGCCGCTGTCCGCAGTCAAATCGCGCAAATCCTTACCGAATGCCGCAAACTGGATTTGGAAATTGCGGATTGTATTTTCGGTTTTTTAAATAATTTTAAACCATAATACCGGTAACCAGAACCCGGCTGCTGCGATTCTACTGCGGCTTGTCTTTGCGCTGCTCCCAGGCGTTTTCCAAATTCTGCCGCCATTTTTCCGCGGCTGCCTTCATTGAGGCCGCAAGCTCCGGTTTTTCCGCGGCAAGGTTGATTTTTTCGCCGGGATCGTTTTCCAAATCTGACAGGAACACTTCTGCCGACTGCGGGCCGTCTTCCACCAGTACGCCGTTGAGAACCAGCTTGTACCTGCCCTGCCTCATCGCGGTTTGTTTGCCCATTTCCCAGAATATTTCTTTATGCGGAGAAGACGATTTTTCGGTAAGTACCTTCATGATGTCCAGACCGTCCAGCCTGTAATCTGCGGGATTGCCGCCCGCGGTTTTTAACAGGGTCGGGAAGTAGTCCATTGATACAACCGGCTCGCTTATTACCTGGCCGCCCGGAATATGACCTGGCCAGCTTATTATCGAAGGCACCCGGATACCGCCCTCAAAAAGGCTGAACTTGTGTCCCTTGAATTTACCGGAGCTGCCCCCGTAATAGGGATCCGGATTGCCGTCCAGCCAGTTCCGTGATTCGCGGGACGGCCCGTTGTCGCTCTGGAAAACGATTATTGTATTTTCAAGGGCGCCCTGCCGTTCCAGTTCGTCCGCTATCATTCCCAGACCGTCGTCAACTGCGCTTATCATCGCAGCCATTACCTGCCTGTCCCAGGGTAAATGATTGAAACGTTTCATATACTTGTCCGGGGCATGCATGGGATAGTGCGGCGCGTTGTAGCCCAGGTAGAGGTAATAAGGCCTGCGGACTGCGGATTTTTCGCGTATATATTCAATTGTTTTTTCGCTTATCAAATCGGTAAAATATTGGCCGTTATTGTAGACTTCGTTATTGTTTTCCCAGAGATCGTGAGTCGGGTTTGTCCTGCCGTCAGCCATGCCCCAATAAAAAATATGCGAATAATAATCGATGCAGCCTGCCATAAAACCGTAAAAATAATCGAACCCGTTCGCAAGCGGCCTGCACTGCGGGGCAAGGCCCAGATGCCACTTGCCGATAAGGGCCGTGTCGTACCCTTCCTTTTTTAACGCGGCGGCTATTGTCGGGCTTTCGTTTGTCAGTCCGGTAGTAGTCCGCCTCCCTGCAAGAATCGCACGCACGCCGGCATAACCCGGATAACGGCCTGTCAGCAGGGAAGCCCTTGAAGGAGAGCATACCGGACTGTTTGAATAAAAACTTTCGAACCGTACGCCCGCTGCTGCCAGTCTGTCAAAGTGGGGGGTGAGTACATCTTTACTGCCCATGCAGCTTAAGTCGCCGTATCCCTGGTCGTCTGTCATTATGGTGATTATGTTGGGTTTAGTTGTCATTGGCCGCTCCTGTGTAGATATTAGCATTAACAGGAGGAACGTCTATAGACCTTATATTTTCATAAATAAAACATTTTACCCTACGTTTTCCGAATACATACTCCGGCGGCTCTGATGTAAAACATCGGCTTTCTGCTTTTGGGCAGCGGGCGCTGTACATACACTGGGGCTTCCCGCTAATAAGATCGGGTGCATCTTCTTTGGCGGTTAAATTGAGTTTCTTATCTCTGAACGGTTCCGGCGTGCTGTTAAGAAGTAGAATGGTATAAGGATGATATGGCGAGCTGATCATCTCGTCAATAGCTCCGTACTCCACACAGGTTCCCGCGTACATGACTGTCATGTAGTCGGCCATGTAACGCGCCGAAGCCAGATTGTGGGTAATGTACATCATTGTCAGTTTCTGTTTTTCCTTGAGTTCCAAAAGCAGGTTCATGATGTCGATGCCTATGGAAACATCAAGCATGGAAGTAGGTTCATCCGCAACTATGATCGACGGATTTACCGCCAAAGCACGCGCAATGACGATTCTCTGACGCTGTCCGCCGGATAACTGGGCCGGATGTTTTGAAATGAAGTCTTCCGCCGGCGTCAAGCCGACAAGCTCAAGTAAAGCGATAACTCTGTTGTTTATTTCTTCATTTTTCAAATCTGCCGAATGCAGGCTGACTGCCCGGCTGATAATTTGGCCTGTTTCATGAGCCGGATTCAGGCTGCCGAATGGATCCTGGAAGATCATTTGTATACAGCTGCGGAATTTTCTGATGGCTCTTTTACCCCTGATAGTACTAATTGGTTCACCATCAACAAAAATTTCTCCGCTGCTAACCTCATGCAGTTTCATCAACAATCTGGCCAGTGTTGTTTTGCCGCAACCTGATTCACCTACCACTGCCAGGGTATGGCCTTCATCAATGGAAAAGCTCATGTTTTTTACTGCGTGCAGTTCTTTTCTTTCAAAGAGCTTTCCCTTTACCGGAAAATTTTTATATACATTCCTGAATTCGATTTTACTCACGGGCCGCTCCTGTTCCGTTGAAATGGCAGGCGCAGAAATGCTCCTCATCCAGGGATCTGAAAACCGGTTCCGTTTCCCTGCAGATCTCTTTAGATTCAGTACAGCGCGGGTAGAAAAGGCAACCTTGCGGCGGTGTAATGAGGTCGGGCACACTGCCCGGGATTCCCGTTATTTTTACTTTCGCGCCCAGCAGTGAAGGGAAGGCCTGTAACAGCCCGCGTGTATACGGATGCCCGGCGCCGTGCTTCAGTTCGCTGACCGGGGAAAGCTCGACCAGTTTTCCCGCGTACATTATGCCGATGCAGTCGCATATTTCAAGCATCAGCGGGAGATCGTGGGTTATGAACATTATAGAAAAATCCATCTGTTTTTTCAGTTCAATTATTTTATAGATTATATTGTACTGAACAACCACATCCAGTGCGGTAGTCGGTTCATCAAAAATAATCAGGTCCGGTTCCAGGGCCATTGCCATGGCGATAACCACACGCTGCCGCATACCCCCGGATAGTTCATGTGGAAAGGCATTTATCCTTCCCTGCTCGATATTTACGAGCGTTAAGAGTTCCCTTGCCTTTTTCATCGCCTTTTGCGGACCTACCGGTCTGTGGGCCATAATGGCGTCACTAAGCTGGCTCCCGATGTTGATCACCGGATTCAGATTGTTCATTGCACTCTGAAGGACCATGGAGGTTTTATCCCAGCGGAATAAACGGAGCTCCTCTTCTCCAAAGGTAAGGATGTTCTTCCCGCGGAAGACAACTTCGCCGTCGGAAACTGAAGCAGCGCCCTTGAGCAGCCTCATGATTGCAAAGGCGATAGTTGATTTGCCACAGCCGGACTCTCCTGCCAGGCCGAAGAATTCACCCTTGTGTATGGTGAAACTCACATTGTTGACAGCCTTTAATTTTCCGCGTGCGACAGCGTATTCAACGCTCAGGTTCTTTACTTCCAGTAATGGTTCCTGCATTTTTATAACCTAAAGTTTTACTCTGCCGCCGCGATCCTGGGCGAAAATGTCCAGGAAGGAGTTTCCAATAAGTATGAAACTGTAACCCAATGTAGAGATGCAAAGCCCAGGCGGAATCATCCACCACCAAGCTTTATAAATTATTGCCGAATTGTCAAAGGCAATCGACAGCATTTTCCCCCAGCTTATAAGAGTGGGATCTCCGATCCCCAGAAAACTCATGGACGCTTCCGTCAGCATGGATGAAGTAACAACCATTACCATATTCGCAGTGACCACTGGAAATATATTCGGGAGTATTTCCCTGAACATGATTTCAAATGGCCCCATTCCAAGGGCATTTGCCGCATCCACATAATCCCGCCTTGATTCAGATAAGGTTTGGGAGCGTATGCTGCGCGCAGTCCATAACCAGCTTAAGGCCCCGATGATTATTATTGTTCCGACAATTCGAAGATCCTGAACAAATGATGCAACAACAATCATGACTGCCAGCGTAGGGATCACCAGAAGAACATCAACAATTCGCATTAAGATTTCACCTAATATTCCAGCTAAATAACCAGCAATTATTCCTACTACAACACCTATAATACTTGAAATTAATCCGGCAAAAATTCCAACTGGCATAGTTACTCTTGTACCGTAGATTACCTGAGATAATACATCTTGACCGTAACTGTTCACACCTAATGGATGAGTTAAAGATGGTTTTTCCCAAGGTATAAATTCTATACTTTTAGGATTATAAGGAGCGATTATTGGGGCAAAAATAGTAATTATAATAAAAAAAAGAATGATCCCAATGCCAATTTTAGCTTTATTATTATTTAGAATATATTTCTTAAACATTATACTTTCCTTATCAGTTTAGGTTAACTCTGGGATCTAATAAAGGATAGATCATATCTGCAATGAGATTCATTGCGACTACACAAAATGCAATTATGGCAAAACATCCCTGAATTAAAGGATAATCATGATTTAAAATTGCATTCATAATAGTAAGACCAATTCCAGGATATGCAAAAATTAATTCAGTCGTAATGGCACCCCCTACTGCACTTCCCAAACTCAGCATAAGACCTGTAAAAGAAGGGAGAAGTGCATTTCGTAAAGCATATTTCATTAGGATTTTACTTCTTTTTAAGCCTTTAGCCTGTGCTAAGGTGATATAATCTTCCGAAAAAATTTGAAGTATATTACTTCGCATCATTACCATTCTCCCTGCCAAAGAAACAACGATTAATGACAATACAGGAAGAAAAGCATGATATGAAATTGGTCCTATAAGTTTATACCATGGTGTTCCCGGATTTATTCCACTGGGCATGGAATGTGCAATTGGGAACCAGCCCAAGTAAAATCCTAACCCCATTAAAATAAGCATTCCTACAAAAAAATAAGGAGTTGATTGAATATAAAAGGAAGCTCCAACTACTAATTGATCAAAAATTTTCCCTTGTTTTAATGCAGCTAGAGTACCTAAAACCCATGCAATAGCAAATGAAATTAAAGTAGAAGTAATAACAATCAAAAGGGTCCAAGGGATGGCTCTGATAATAATCATACTTACCGGAACTGGAAAAATACTGAAGGAAATCCCTAAGTTGCCATGAAGTAAATTAATAAGATATAGCAAATATTGTTCGATAATACTTTTATCAAGGCCGAACTGAATTTTTAATACATTGGCATATTCCTGTGAACCCATTGCTACTTGGCTGGCAATATAATCTGCAGGATTTCCTCCCATTACTCTAGGAAGGAGGAAGTTTATGGTTAGAGCTACCCACAAAGTAAAAACAGCACCTGCTAGCCTTTTTATTACATATTCTGGCTTAATTCTGGCCATTATCTTCCTCCATAAAATATTTATAAAGAATTTTAACCTCGTGAATAGTTATTTTACTTCATAAACATTAATAATGGAACGGTTAGCAAAAATTGGAATATCATCTAACCAGCCCATATAGCGACCACCATCGTAGTAAGGAATATGTCCTCCTGTATTATACATGGGAATAAAAGGACAATCATCAATGATAATATCTTGAATTTGTGTATAAATTTCCTTTTGCTTTGCCGGATCTACTACACTGGCAACTTCGTCTAGAAGTGCGTCCACCTTAGGATTCCTGTAACGCATATAGTTTGTACCTACAACATTTGTTCCTTTGGGCGCAGTCATTGATGAATTGAATGTTGTATTTAAAGCGGCATAGGGATCTGGTGGAAAACTTATACTATTTTGTAATAAATCATAATTACCTCTTTGAGCAAGAGCAGTAAGTTCAGGCCAAGTAGCAAGACGTGGAATTATTTCGATCCCTATGTTGAGTAACCATTGTTGAATCATTCCTGCTTGCATTTGTTGACCTGGAGCTCCAGAAGCATTATGGTAAGTAAAGGAAAGACGTTTCCCATTTTTTTGGAAGATACCATCAGATCCTCTGGTATATCCTGAATCCTCAAGTAGTTTGATAGCTCCAGCTGGATCAGTAACAAAAGGTTCTTTAGCTTTTTCACTTATTAGGTCTCCAAAAAGAAATGGTAGAAAACCAATACTTACCGGAAATGCAGTACCATAATTGGTTCTTGCATCAAGTTCAGTAGGATTTATGGCCATACACATGGCTTTTCGAACATTTACATCAGCAAGAAGTTCATTTTCTAGATTGAAAAACACAAGCCAATTAGTTAATCCAGCAAAAAGCTGCATTTTTGCATTAGGTTTTGATAAAAATTCCGGTGTATTTGCAACAGCAATTGTTCCCATGGTCGCATAAATATCTTGACGGAGAAGTCCTAAAGTAGCATTTGGTGAAGTATTATAAAGTTTTATTATGAAATTATCTACTTTAGGAGCTCCAGCCCAATAATCTTTATATGCCTTTAATTGAACTTCAGTTCCTACAGTATAGGAGCCCCATGTAAATGGTCCTGAGCCAACCGGAGTCGGATTAAGAAATTCAGTAATGTTTGATATTCCCTCCCAAATATGTTTTGGTAAAATGTAAACATCATCAGTGTAAAATGGCAATGAAGGGAAATCTTGTGATAATTGAAAAATAACTTTATTCCCCTGTGATGTAACAGAAGAAATTTTACTCCATAATGAATAATTGTCAGTTACCGGGTAATTTTTTAATATTGTATATGAAAAGACAACATCATCAGCTGTCAATGGTTGTCCGTCATGCCATTTAATATTATCTCGGATTGTAAATGTCAATGTCCTAAAATCACCACTCCATTCATAACCAGTCGCAATTTGAGGTTCTAGAACACCAGTTATTGAGTTAAAATACATAAGGCGTTCATAGATAAAATTCAAAATTCCTATGGCTGTATTAGATGGGAAAAGGGGATTTTTTGCAGCCAGCTGGGTATCCAGGATATATTCACCTATAATTAAGGTGCCTCCTGTTGTTACAGGTATTTTTTCACCTGTTGTTGTACTTGGTGTAGACTGACCTCCGCCTCCAGCAAAAGTGTTTGTAATAACACCAAATAATAATGATACCGGTACTAAAAACATTAACAACTTTTTCATGTTTGCCTCCAGATTTTTCCGCCATATAGCGGATTATTTAGAGTAAGACCGTTTATCTGAGTCCGCAATGTAAAATATTCATTAAAAGTTGTATTATATTAAGATTTCAATTTACAGGAATATTCTGGAGCCATTGGGCAACTGTACGGATTGTCTCTGGTTTACACAATGGCGGCATTACACCGCCAGATGTTAAAATAATACCACGCAAATTTTTTGTTTCGGTAATAATTCCATTTATTTCTTCAATTATTTCGTCTGGCTTTTTAAGCCATGTGACTGCACTTGTACCGCCAATCAGACATTGATTTGGTAGCTGTTTCCGTCCTTCAGCTAGTGTTGTATTACCAACTGGTGGACTTGTAAATGCTTCAAATACAGCAGCTGGCAATTGTGATAATTTTGGAAGAAGTTTTCGTAAATGACCACACATATGTAATGCCATACGTTTACCGGCTGAGACAAGGATATTTCCATATTGGGTAATATTTTCAAAACAGTATTTATTATATTGATCAGGTGAAATCAATGTAGTTGATGTGTTCTCAACATAATAATAAAGATCAGTATTAATATTTTCTATTGCAAATTTAGTAATTTTTAATAAATATTTATGATATGCATTAAATAAATCCTCTACTTCATCTGGTACATCTGCAAGTAAAAAATGAGCTGTTTCTATACCAGCCATCCATTCCACAAAATGCATTAATGACGATTGGCCGATTCCATATGCCCAGAGTGCATCAGGACAAGCATTTATTTGATCATAACAGTTTTTTATAGATTCTTTATTAGGATTTATGTCCATGTTCTCTATAAATTCAGTCATGGCTTTTACGTCTTCTGGGGTATTTATTGGATGTTTAACAGGATGCCAAGAACATGATGGACCATCCCAAATATGTTTTTCAGTTAATATGTAATTACCAATTCGATAAATAATATTATGTTCTGTTTCAGTGTTATTTGATTCTTGACTTGTATTATTTTTATGTATAATATCATAGCCACCGCCTGTTGTATAATGTTGATCCGTTCCTAATAATTTATGTATTTCTTCAATATTATTAGTACCTAATTGTTTACCATACCAGCTTTGATATGCTGCATCTAGTTTAGGCCAAAATGCTATTCTATCAATTGGTTTGTGCTCAATTGCTGCAAGCATTAGTTCTCTGGATGTCATCTTAGACATATATTTCTCCTGTAAAATTAATTTTTTATTAATTATTTAAGATAAGTCTATTTTTTTAGAACGACAATGTAATATACTCTGCAATATTTGTATAATATTCAGGTTTTTTACGTATATTAGTCATTTTACACTTAATTTGGAAAATTTATTCGAATAATAGTCGTGTTATTTATCCGATCTATTTTTATACCAAAATCATCCCCGTAATTGAGCTTGAGCCGCCGGTTTATATTGTACAGGCCGAATGAACTTCCATTGTAATGTTCACGGTTTTCGCTGAAGTCAAAATTCAGTCTCTTTCGTATTTCTACCAGTTCATTTTCTTCAAAACCAGGGCCGTCATCACTTACTTCAAAACAGATGTTTTTTCCCTCCAGCCTTCCGGTTATGTTTACCTGCCCTCCGTTTTCCAGTCTTGATACCCCGTGACGCACTGCATTTTCTACTAGGGGCTGGAGTATCATTCTGCACATATAACTGTCATTGAGCAGGGGATCTATGTCAAAATTGAAGCTAAATCTGTTTCTGAATCTGATATTAGTGATCAGGATATACTGGCGGACTATGGAAATTTCATCCCTTACCAGTACCTTCTCCTCATAATTCATGGAGTACTGGAACAATTCGGACATGGCCAGCGAGATATCTGCAATTTCGGTCACCTTGTGCGTAATTGCAATGCTGCGGATGCATTGCAGGGTATTGTTCAGAAAATGTGGATTTATCTGGCTCTGCAGAGCATAAATTTCCGTTTCATTTTTTCTAATCTCCAGTTCGTATATTTTTTCATTGGCTTTTATGCTTTTTTGTATATAGAGTTCTATTTCGTCAAGAAGGTGGTTTACGCCGTCAACGATGTGATCGATTTCCCTTATGCGGCTTTTATTTAACCTGGTGTGAAGCGAACTGACCTTTTCAGATTTAAGCGATCCGACGAGATCCGATATTGGCTTTACAATATTCATCCTCAGCAGAATTATTACCATGATTGTAATTATTACAAGCAACAAAATCGATGAAACGAAAAAGATCCACATGAAATTATTAGTTTCATTTCTCTCCGGAGTCAATCCGGTATTGCTTCCCGATGTCACCACGGTAAGCCCCATATTGTCCACATAGGTACTTTCAATAATATTACCAGAGACTTCCTGGTTATTTCTTCCGGAAATTAGCATATTTTCTTCATCATAAATCGAAAAATTTATTATGCTGCCTCCCGCATTTATATTTGCAAGTCTCCTTATATAATCGAGATTACAGATGAAAATACATGAAGCTATTTTTCTATTGCTGCCGATTGATGAAAATTGATCCGCTATCGGAGTAACGTAAATAAAATAATTCTGATCATTGAAATAAAAAAACCGGCTTTCCGTTGCAAACGGATTTCTAAAATCGTACATAGGCCGCATCAATTCCACAAAGTCATAACTATAGCCAATATAGTAACTGGTGGCAACTTCATTCAATCCTACTACCACTACATCAAGTACAATGGGATAGAAACTAGTAATAAACCTTACGGTCTGGAAAGCGGTATATACCTTGTCCGCAGTATCAAGATCAATGGTTCTGTTGGGAATATACAGGGATTTAAATGATTCAAATGAAGCTGCATAGACGGCCATGCTGCTGATGTTTTCACCAATGGTCCTCAGCGAAACCGCCATGTTTTCGTTGGCGGTTGCTATATATTCCTGTCTGATCCTGTTGTTTATCTGTGTGTACCATTCCATGCCCGTTCCTTGCAAAACAAGCATCAATGACATGGAAATTACCAGAATTAATATTATTTCTATCTGAATGCTGGATTCTAGCTTTTTATTAATCATTGCTGTTTTCATGCTTAGAGGTTTTTTTCCTGTACTCCGAAGGCGTAATACCGCAGATCCGTTTGAATGTACGCGAAAAATATGCGCTGTCATTGAAGCGAAGCTCATCGGCTATTACCCTCAGCGGGAGATGCGTCGTATTCAATATTTTCTTTGCTTCATCGATTTTCAGTCCCGTCAGATAATTGGCGAAGGTTGTGCCTGTAAATTTTTTGAATAAATAACAGATATAATGTTCATTGAAATAAAACTTTTCAGACAAGGTTCTCAGGGAAATTTTTCCCCTGAAATTTCCATTAATGAATTCCAGCATTTTGTGGAAACGCTGTTCGTTTTGGGGTACATATACTTGTTTTATAACTTGTTTTGCTGTGTCCGCCTGATCCAGCCTTTCCCGTATTTCTCCAAGTGTTTTTATAAGAACCGCCGGATTTACCGGTTTGAGACAATAATCAAGCACTGATGCCTGAATGGCCTTGCGGGTCAGTTCAAAATCCGAGTAAGCACTGAGTATTACAAAAGCAGCCTGGCTGCCGGCTTCTTGGCAGTTTGTTATAAATTCAAACCCGTTCATAACCGGCATCTGTATATCTACAAAAACCAGATCAGGACTGAGCCTGATTACCGCGTCTCGGGCTTCCATTGCCTTCTCGTAATGGCCCGTTATCTCAAAACCCAGTTCTTTCCAGGGGATACTGTGAAGAATGTCAATGATCACCCACGGTTCATCATCAACGAACATTACCTTGTACATGATTACCTGTATTATAACACTAAATTCCCCAAACCGGCAAAGCAACAGCTTTTTCGCCCAGCGGCAGAGCCGTTGGCCGCAGGCAAAGGACAGCACCGGTGCCTGCAGGTTTGTCCAGTTTTGACAGAAGGTTAAAATTTTTGCTGTGATCAGCTGTTGGCGCGGATGTTTTTTTGACTTCAATCGGATACAACGTCATGTTGGCCTCGATTACAAAGTCAATTTCTCTTTGATCGGCATCCCTGTAAAAATATATCGAAGGATCGCTCCCGTTGTGCCAGTAACTGCGTATAATTTCCGCAAAAGCCCAGGTTTCAAGTATTGCGCCGCTCAGGTAACCTGCTTCCAGAGCCGCAGGTGTATCAAAACTGCCCAGGAATGAGCAATGACCGGTATACATAAAATACAGCTTGGGCGTTTTAACGAGACGTTTGGTGATATTTGTGTAATAAGGGTATAGAAGTTTAATCAGCCCCGATCGCTGGAGTGCGGCAAGCCATGTTTTTATTGTCCTTGTATCAATATCGGCATCCCTGGCCATGTCCGCGCAATTCAGCAGGTTTCCTGTTCTTACCGCGCAGGCGCGGATAAATTTATGGAATTTTATTGTATCCGTTATTCCCTGATAATCCCTTATATCCCGTTCAACATAGGTTTGCAGGTAACTTCTGTAAAAAATTTCCCTGTTCCTGCCCCTGTTTACAAAAAGACGCGGAAACGATCCATTCCAGATGATTTTATACAGATCAAGCATGCGCAGCGGTTTTACATCGAATTTTTCTGTATTCATGGACGGTAAAAAAGGCCGGGTTTGAGGTTTCAATATCATTTCATCGTAGGACAGGCCCAGAAGATCAAGAACGGCAATACGGCCTGCCAGAGACTCCTGTATGCCCTTCATAAGACTGAATTTTTGCGATCCTGTAAGCCAGAATAATCCTCCCTTTCCATGTGTGTCCGCGTATATTTTAATGTATGTTAATAATTCCGGCGCGTATTGAACTTCGTCAATAATAACCGGAGGAGTATACCTCTGCAAAAAAAGATCCGGATGTGCCTTTGCCAGTTCCCTGTCGTCAGGAGAATCCAGTGTAACGTATTTCCGTCCGGGTTCCATCATACTTTTAAGAAGATATGTTTTCCCTGTCTGCCTCATTCCGGTAAGCAGCAGGACAGGGAAGTCCTTGGATATTTTTTTTATTACCGCAGAAAGTGTCCTTTGCAGTTCCATTTATTCTCTCCGTACGATCATACAATACTATGTCATTTTATACGGCTTATGTTATATTGGGTCATGAAACTATTAATCCGCGGCGAATCGGTTTATGACGGAACAGGCGCCGCCCCGTTTCCCTGCGATATACTGGTTGAAGACGGCGTCATTGCGGAAATGGGACCCAGGTCCGGCACTGAGCCCGGTTTTGGGTCCGGTCCTTCCGGCAGCGGCCTGACCGTAATAAGCGGCAAAACCGTCTGTCCGGGTTTTATTGACATACACCGCCACTGTGATAGCGCAGTCTTTGATTTAACGCAATTCGGTAAAACGGAACTGCTGCAGGGAATTACAACCGTAGTCTGCGGCAACTGCGGAATGTCGCCGGTGCCATTAAACAGCATACACAGGAATGAATATTATCAATACATTGAACCTGTTACCGGACCAATTACCGGGTCTGTTACAGAACCAGAAACGCCGGACTTGCCCGGCAATGATATTCATAATTTCGTGCCCGTAAATTCTCGGTTCGAAAATTATGGTGCTTACAGACAGGCGCTGGAAAATTTTCCGCTTCCGCTCAATTTTGGATTTCTCGCAGGGGCAGGCGCAATAAAGACGGCGGTTAAAGGTTTTTCCAAATTACCGTTTACCGCCGGCGAGATGTCTGCGGCAAAACGACTGATACACGAAGCCTTTGACACAGGAGTCCTGGGGCTTTCATTTGGTCTGATGTACCAGCCTGAATGTTATTCAGGTTTTGATGAACTGACAGAATTCGCGAAAACGGCCAAAGCCGCGGCCGGGACTTCAGGGACGATTTTGTGTTTCCATATCCGCGGGGAAGGCGGCAGCCTTGTTGAGTCGGTTGACGAAGTCATCCGGATTGCAGGCGCAGCCGATTTAAGGGCAAATATCAGCCACTTTAAGGCGACCGGAATTAATAACTGGCGCAGCCTCATTTACCGCGCGATTGAAAAAATCGAAGACGCGCGCTACCTTGGCCTTGATATCACAGCCGATTTCTATCCCTACAACGGCGGCTCAACAACAATTCTTTCGCTCATTCCGCCGGCGTTCATGGAAGACGGCGTTGATGCCCTGAGCAAAAACCTGGCCAATAAATATTACCGTGATTCATTCCGCGCCGCGATAAAGGCCCCGTGTTCTGGCTGGGACAACATGGTCACAAGCATTGGCTGGGACCGGATCATTTTAAGTTCGGTTTATCTTGACAGGCATCAGAGTTGGTGCGGCAGGAGTATGGAAGACATTGCCCGCGGAGAAAATTATGAAGATCCCACGGAACTGCTTGCTGAACTTGTAAGAAGCGAACAGGGACGCACCGGGATTATCACATTCAGCATGGATCAAACTGACATTGACACAATTGCCGCACTTCCCTGGACCTGCCTGATTTCGGATTCACTCTACAACAGCGCAGGCAGCCCGCATCCCCGGCTTAACGGCGCCTTTCCCAAATTCCTGCGGGAATATGTACGCGAACGTAAAATTCTTTCCATGGAACAGGCCATTTATAAAATGACCGGCATGCCCGCCGCGAGATTGAATTTAAAAAACCGCGGCATATTAAAGAAAGGATGCGCAGCTGACATTCTGATTTTTGATCCAATTAAATTCAGAGACCGCGCGGATTACAGCAATCCGTCCGCCATGGCCGAAGGTCTGGATGCAGTAATTCTGAACGGAAAAATAGTTTATAACAAAAATGTTTTTGATAAACCAAACGGTAAAGTTATTGCTGTCAAGCAGAAATAATATCTGGATTATGTTATACTTAGGCATTCATTTCTGTTATTAGGAGGTACTGCGTGGATATCTACGAAAAAATCAAACAAATGGGCATTACTCTGCCCAAAGCGCCTGCAAAAGGCGGAGTTTACGCGCCGGTAAAACAGTTCGGCCAGGGCCTGGTTTATGTTTCAGGCTGCGGTCCTAACATTGACGGACAGTTCAAGGGAAAGCTGGGAAAAGATTTTACCATTGAACAGGGCCAGCAGTTTGCCCGCAACTGTATGCTTAACGTTCTGGCGGTTCTGGAGGCGAATATCGGAGATCTCCGCAAAATCAAGAACTGCGTAAAAATTCTGACCCTGGTCGCATCCGCCGATGATTTTTATGATCAGCCCGCTGTGGCCAACGGAGGCAGCCAGTTGTTAATTGATCTCTTTGGCCCGGATATCGGGACACCGTCGCGTTCGGCAATAGGCGTTAACGCCCTGCCTTTTAATATGCCCGTAGAAACCGAAGGCCTTTTTGAAATTTCATTGTAAGGATTTATTGTAAGGATTTAATTGTTAGAATTTACCTGTAAATATCATTGTTTAAATGGTATAATTTCTGCATATATTTGAATTAAATAACAGGAGGTTATGATATGTCTAAACCGAAGATTGCGGTACAGCTTTATTCAGTTCGTCATGATCTGGCTAAAGATTTGCCCGGTACATTACAGGCCGTCCGGGATATGGGTTATGAGGGAGCAGAATTTTTTGGCGGATATATCCGTCCCGATGTTCTTGTAAAAGCTTTAAAAAAAGCAAAACTCAAGATCGTAGGATGGCATACGCCTTTTGCCAATATTATGCCTAACCTTATCGAAGCGACGATTGCCTATAATAAATTAATCGGCAATAATTCCGTGGTTGTTCCGTCGCTTCCCGCTGAGTACACCGCCAACCGGGCAAGCTGGCTTAAGGCCGCGAGTGTGCTGCAGACCGCAGCCAAACGCCTTGCAGAAGACGGCATGTACACCGGCTATCACAATCATCACACTGAATTTTCCAAAGTTGAAGGCGATATGCCCTGGGACATAATTGCCGGCGCCACAGACAAGAGCGTTGTATTACAGATGGACACCGGCAACTGCATGAAAGGAAAAGGCGACCCGCTGGCATTGATGCGCAAGTACCCAGGACGCGGCCGTACAATTCACCTTAAGCCGTTTTCAAAATCCAAAGAATTTGCCACGATGATTGGCAGCGATGATACCGACTGGCAGGCTGTCAAAAAAATCGGCGAAGGCGAAGGTTCGGCGGCCGGTTCCGAATGGTACATTGTCGAGTACGAATGCGAGTCCCTTTACAAGCCGCTTGAGGGAGTAAAACTTTGCCTCAAGGCGCTTAAAGATTTAGGTTTTTAATCCGACGGATTTTAGTCCGACGGATTTTAATCCGAAGTTCCATTAATCGTAGCCAGCATTATTGCCTTGATGGTATGCTTGCGGTTTTCTGCCTGATCCCATGCTCTGCTCTGCTTGCCGTCTATGACGGAGGCTGTGACTTCTTCGCCCTTGATTGCCGGAAGGTCGTGCATAAAAATTGTGTCCTTCCGGCCTGATTTTTCCATCAGTGCAGTGTTGACCTGGTAAGGCTTTAAAAGTCTGACCCTTTCTTCTTTTTTGTTTTCTTCGCCCATTGATGCCCATACGTCCGTATAAATCGCGTCCGCGTCTTTTACCGCCGATAATTCAGCGCTTACAGTAATTTTGGCACCTGTGTGTTTTGAATGTTCCAGGCATTTGGTAAGCAGGACCTGGTCGGGGCTTAATACTTTTGGCGTAATTATCCACAGGTTAAGGCCGAGTTTTGACCCTATTACCATAAGCGAGCGGACTACGTTGTTTCTGCCGTCACCGATAAAACACAGTTTTTTTCCGTGCACATCTCCAAAGTTTTCTTCCAGTGTCAGTATATCGGCAAGAGCCTGGGTCGGATGGAAGTCGTCGGTGAGGCCGTTATAAACGGGGACCTCCGAATACTTGGCCAGTGTTTCCGCTGTGGACTGTTTGTATCCGCGGAATTCTATCGCTGTAAACATCCGTCCAAGAACCCGGGCTGTGTCTTCCAGTGATTCCTTTACCCCCAGGTGAATGTCATCTTTGCCCAGGAATACAGGGTAGCCCTCCTCTTCTCCAAAGGCGGTTTCAAACGCACTTCGTGTCCGGGTCGATAATTTTTCAAAAAGCAGGGCAAGGGTTTTGCCTGTAAAACGCCGGTGTATTTCGCCGCGCTGTTTTTCTTCTTTTACCTGTTTTGATATATCCAGAAATAACCGTATTTCATCCGTAGTGTAGTCCAGCCAGGTCAAAAGCGATCTGCCTTTTAATGTTTCTGTAACCATAATGACTTTTTATACTCCTGGTGTTATTATGAGATAAAACAAGACAATGGTACAGATGCTTTTTTTTCTGCGATTCCGTTCCCAGCTCCGCCGTACCAGGCCCGATTTGGTTACACGGCTCGACGAGGCGGTTACCGGGGCCATTTTTACGGCAAGCGGCCGGCTATCCGATAACCGCCGTTACCTTAACGCTTCCTTTGACTGCGAACGCACCGGATTCTGGCTGGATATGCTTATACTTACCGGAACCATACAAAACGCGCTGGAAGCCGCGGGTTCTGAACTGTCCGGCCATGCCCTGGTTCTTAGCCAGAATATTCCCGAACATGAAGCCGAACGGCTTTGCCGTATGCTTTCTGCAGGCGCTGCTTCTTCCCATACCGGCATCTGGTGCGGACAGACTGTCCGGGACTCATTACAGCCTTATGTTGAATTCGAAAAACCTTTCCGCGGTTATGCAGAATTAATAAGATTTAAACCATTCGATGAATCCGGGAACAGGTTTTTTCCGTACAGGGATAAAGTTATACGTGTTCTTGAAACCGGTAAACAGGAACACACACTGCTGCTTGGCCCTGTAACCGGAATCAGGGACGGTGCATATCATTACTGTGTCTCGGTTATGAAAGATATTCCTCCGTTAATATTCCGTTTTGAGGCCGGCGGCTGCGGCGCCCGTTATTTCTGCGATGCGCTGACTCCGGCCCTGAGGGCCCGGCTTGGTTCATCGCCAAAGATTAATACTGATGAACTTGATTCCCTTGGGGAACTTTTGTTCAGGGAACGCCTGCGGGATCAGGCATCTCCGTATATTACAGAAGCCGAAAAACGGTTCCTTGTTGTTTTGTTTAATTCCTACAAGGTTCTGGCGGACAGCCATCATTGCCCCGCTATGGTTATTATTGAAGATCCATTTTTGGCGGATAAAACCCAAATTGATATTTTTTTAAATGCCGCCGCGGAGTGTAATAACTCCCTGTTTTTTATGGCCTATAATTCCGGTGAGGGCGAAGCGGCCCGGAACTGGAAAAATTTTTTCCCCCGCGTATTAAAATTTTCGGGCAGGGATTTTCCCGCATCCGGCAATGAAATTCCCGGACTTTCCGCTGAATTATGGGAAATAATGTACGCGTTCCTGATTCTGCGGCGGTTTTTCCCGCCTGCACTTATTCCCGGGGTTTTTGAGGAAGAAGGGCTTAACCCTGGAATATTGGACAAGGGCTTAAAGCTCCTTTTGGCAAACGGCGCAATTGATTCACTGCCCGATCCCCGCCCGTGCTTCCCGGATTTTTTTGAAACTGCAGAAAAAATTCTTGGAGAAAAATGCGCAAGGATCAAAACCATGGCCTGGAAACGTCTTTTGGCCTGGGAAAAAGAAGGCAGAATCAGACCGTGTTTTAATTTATTAAAAATTCTTGAAGAGTTGGGCGGCGCCATTGAAGATCCCCTTATACTCCGTGTTTTACGGGGAGACATTAATAACGGGACGAGCTCCGGGCTGGATGAAATTTTTGCCGGAGGGCAGATTGGCAGGTTTATTAAGAAAGATAATGTTAAGATTCTGGACTGGATCTTCCATACCCAAAAAGCCCTGGTCTACTGCGGCCAAAAGGAAATTAGTAAAATATTTTCCGGGACTATACCGGCGCATTCTGCCGCAATCTATCCGGGATTTATTGCCCAGATTCAGTCTAACCTGGGCGCATACAGGCTCGGATGCAGGGATGCCGTGGCCGCTTCCGAAACTGTCCGGGATCTCATGCTTACAAACCAAAGTCTCAAGGACGGGGGAATTCCTTCCTACCGCTATTTTTCGCTGGTTAACCTTTTTAAACAGCGGATTGACGATGCGGTTGAATACGGATCATTTGCAATTGATTTGGCAGAAAAAACCGGAAACGCCGACGAACTGGTAAAGGCCCTTTATTTTACCGCGGCTTCCAATTTTTTGTACGGCAATCTGCCGCAGGCGCAAAAACTCATAATAAAGACCGGTAAAATTGCGGAAGAATTGGGATGGGCCGGCTGGGCTTTAAGCTCCAGGTTTCTTTTGGGACGTTTTTATTTTGAAAACGGTTATTACAAGGAAGCGCTGGAAACATTTGCATCTCTTGAGGGGAAAGTCCCCTCCTGCGCGGATATGACGCTTGCGGCCTGGACTTACAGGGCAGGGATCTACCTTATGGCGGGAGCACGGAAAAAGCAAAAAAAATCCGTTGAACAGCCCGATTTATCGTCGGGCGACGGCAGACTTTTTAATATTGAAGCGGCTTATCTTCTTGGAAATTACGAAGAAGCCGCCGGTCTGGGAGAAAAGTTCCTTTCGGTTCACGCCAATGACAATGATTTCCTCTTTACCGAACAGCCCGACTGGAGAAGCGGATTTTCCCAGTGCGAACGTTTGATACTTCCGCAGAATAATCCCGCTGACAGGCTTATTGCTGCTTACAGCCTGATGGCCCAAAGCTGTCTGCCATTTACACCGGAAAAAGGAGAGGATTTACGAAACCGGATCCAGAATCTGGTGCGGGAAGAACTGCCCGCGGAAGGAGATCCCGGCGATGTGTTCTGCCTGTATGCCAGATATTTGATTTACAGGAGAACAGGTGCGACCCAGGGAGACATAGGTACGGCTGTGAGCATGGCTTACCGGAGGCTGCAGCGCAGATCAAGCCACATAGATTCAATGGAAAACAAGCAGGATTATTTGACGATGAATTACTGGAACAGCGCCCTTGGCCTTGCGGCGCGTGAAAATAAATTAATATAATAGCAATTGAGTGAATTTTAAATTTCTTCAAAAGGGAGCTTTATATGGCAAAAATTAAGAAGGTAAAAACCGCGGTTGTAGGGTGCGGAATGATCAGCGAAATTTATTTAAAGAACATGACCTCGGCTTTCCAGATTCTTGATGTGGTCGGCTGCTGCGACATTATAAAAGAACGCATGGAAAAACGCGCTGCCCAGTTCAATATCAAACAAATGTCGATAGAAGAAATTCTTGCGGACAAAAGCATAGAACTGGTGCTCAATATTACCGATCCTGTAAATCACCATTTGGTCAGCACCCAGGTATTAAACGCGGGCAAGAACCTGTATTCAGAAAAACCGATCGATCTTTCGATTGATGCGGCGCGGGAACTTGTGCAGCTTGCGGACAAGAAGGGAGTTTTATACGGGAACGCGCCGGACACATTTATGGGCCAGGCGATCCAGACTGCCCGTTTTTACATTGACAGCGGACTTATTGGCGATGTGACAAGCGTTACCGCGCTTTTAAACAGGGACGCGGGCTTTTTGGCGGAAAAATTTCCGTTCACAATGGGCCCCGGCGGCGGAATAGGGCTGGACGTCGGTGTTTATTATGTAACAGCTATGCTCAGCATACTGGGCCCGGTAAAACAGGTTTGCGGTTTTGTGACCACCAATAAACCGGACCGCATGCATTATTTCCCGGACAAGGAAGACTTTGGACAAAAATACAAACTGCAGGCAGAGAACCTTGTAGCCGGAAGCTGCCAATTCGCAAGCGGCGCCTTTGGCACCATCATGTTTAATTCAGCCAGTATAGGGCCGGAAGCTCCGCAAATAATTATGTACGGTACCGAGGGCATCCTCTACATGCCCGATCCCAACCGGTTCGGCGGGGAAGTAAAAGTAATACTCAAGGGCCAGCATGAACAGGTTGCGCTGCCGCCGACCCACGCCTTTAACGAGAACCACCGCGGTATAGGACCTGCCGAACTCGCCTGGGCCCTGCGCAAAAACCGCAAACCCCGGACCAGCAAGGAGATGGCTTTCCACGGACTTGAGCTGCTGCTGGGCCTTTACCAAAGCAGCGGTACAAAAAAGTTCTATGAAATGACCAGTACCTTCCAACGGCCTGCCCCCATTCCGCGCGGTTATCTTTACGCCGGATGTTCGCCCGAATCCGGTATAGCCATTTAATGCGGACAGCACCAATGCGCAATACCTACATTGATAACTGGGGCATCATAAAAAACCGTTTTGAAAAATGGTGGAATCACGAACCGTTAAGCAAACCCCTTATGCGTATTGTTGCTCCTGGTAAACCCGGCAAAAATACACCGATGGAAAAACCGGCAACACCCAGGGAATTTTTTACCAATGTAACCTACGTAATGAATGATTACAGGAATTTCTGCGAGAGCCATTATTTCCTGGGTGATGCTTTCCCCGTGATCCGCCGCATTTCCTACGGCGCCGGCACCATGTCGTCGTACCTGGGATGCGAGCCGGAGTTCTCCTGGCAGACAGCCTGGTATACGCCGGCGCTTTCCGGTCCGCAGGAATTCGAAAATATCCGCTACAATGAAGAAAATCCCTGGTGGCAGCTTCATTTAAAAATGATGAAGGAAGCAAAGGAACTGGCCAGGGGAGATTTTTACATTCCCGTTGTGGACCTGGTGGAAAACATTGACATACTGGCGGCCCTGCGCGGCCCCCAGGAATTTTGTTTTGATCTGATCGATGAGCCGGAACTGGTACAGCTTGGCGTAAAAATGATTGATGGTCTTTATTTTAAATATTACGATCGCTGTTATGAAATTTTAAAAGATGATGACGGTTCCAGTACATACCAGGGTTCCAATATCGTGGGTAAAGGAAAGATAGCGCAGCTGCAATGTGATCACAGCGCAATGATTTCGCCCCAGATGTTCCGGGATTTGGTTCAGCCTTCATTGCGTCTGCAGTGCCAAAATCTTGATCATTCCCTGTATCATCTTGACGGTCCGGACGCCATTAAACATGCGCCGGCGCTTATGGAAATAAAAGAACTTGACGCTGTGCAGTGGATCTCCGGGGCCGGCAAACCCGACGCCGGTTCTGCTGACTGGTATCCCCTTTTCGATCAGATAATCGGAGCAGGTAAATCCCTGCAGATTCCTGTCAGTAAAGGAGGCCCGCAGGATTGGGCCAAAAGTATTCAGAATCTGGTAAAACGTTACGGCGCGACAGGTTTTTATTTTCTTTTGCCGGATTTTCCCGATCTTGCTTCTGCACAGAAATTGGCGTCTCTTTTTGACTGATTGGTTTTTAAGGAAGGAACATAATGAAGAAACCGAATTTCCTGTTATTGTTTTCTGACCAGCATAATTATTCATACATGGGCTGCGCCGGGCATCCGTTTGTTCAGACTCCGTCTCTGGACAAACTTGCAGCGGAAGGAGTGCGGTTTCCCAACGCTTACTGCCAGAACCCGCTCTGCGTGCCTTCCCGCGCCAATTTAATGACCGGCAATTACTGCAGAAACAACGGTATTTACGACAACCGCCACTGTCTGCAGAGCAACGGCGTTACCCTTCCAAAGATTTTGGGTACAGCCGGGTACAGGACCTGTGTAATCGGCAAGACCCATTTTAACGGCGAGCAGTGGCAGGGATTCCAGCAGCGGCCCTACGGCGATCTCTACGGGCAGGGGCATCAGCAGGATCCGTTCCGTGACCCGCAGCACAAGGGAAAAATATCGGGCAACAGGGATATTGTGGCGGACTCCGGGCCTTCAGGTATTCCCCTTCCCATGACACAGACTGAGCTTTGTGTGGCCGAGGCTTCCAAATGGCTGCAGGTACACGCGGGCAAGGAGCCGGAGATTCCGTTTTTCCTGAGCGTTAATTTCGAAAAGCCGCATTTCCCGATTAACCCGCCCAAAAATTATTTTGACCATTATAAGGACAAGGTCAGTATTCAAAAAGACCTTGAAGACTACCTGGAAAAAAGCGCGGTGCCTTTTGTAAAAAACGCGGCCCGCAATAACGGCGTTATTAATCACCGGTATCATCATGATTTGATTTTAAAAACGCTGGCTGCGTACTGCGGCTGCGTGGAATGGGTAGACAATGCAGTAGGCCGCATCGTGGATGTGCTTGATTACCTTGGCTTAAAGGATGACACCGTTGTTATCTATACGACCGACCACGGCGAAATGGCCTATGAGCGGGGCTTTTGGCAAAAGACTGTCTTTTTTGACAGCTCCGCACGCATACCTTTTATTTTCCGCTGCCCTTCAAGATTCAGCCCCGGCAGGACACAGGCTGACCTGGCCGGAATTATCGATCTGCTTCCGACCATGTGCGATTTGGCAGGGATAAAACTCGAGCCCGAATATGACGGCGTTTCAATTAATGCCGACGGGGTTAGTCTGGCGGACGCCCTTGTTGGCGGCAGGCCGCTGGATCGCCGGGATCTGTTCTGCGAAAGCACAGTGCTCAAGGAACCCGAACATTCGGGCTGTATGCTCCGGACCGGCAAGTGGAAGTATAACCACTATCTGGACAACGGCGATGAATTGTACGACATGGAAGCAGACACCAGAGAACTTAACAACCTTGTAAACGACCCGGCCCATGCTTCAATATCAAAAGATCTGCGCAGCCGTGTAATTAGTTTTTGGGAACCGGAAAAGCAGCTGGACCGTTATAATAAAACACCGATGATGAGCAATGAAAAGCACTTTAATTTTTATGCCAACCAGTTCATGCTTGGCGACGGTTTTGTAGTGGACGCGCGTCCGTAGTTTGGCGGACTGTAATATATTTTTTACGGGAGTTTAACATGGCAAAAATAAAGAAGGTAAAAACCGCGGTAGTTGGCTGCGGAATAATCAGCGAAATTTATCTTAAAAATATGACTTCGGCTTTCCAGATTCTTGATGTGGTCGGCTGCTGCGACATTATAAAAGAACGCATGGAAAAGCGCGCTGCCCAGTTCAATATCAAACAAATGTCGATAGAAGAAATACTTGCAGACAAAAGCATTGAGCTGGTGCTCAATATTACCGATCCGATTAACCATCATCTGGTCAGCACACAGGTACTGGAAGCCGGCAAGAACCTGTATTCAGAAAAACCAATCGATCTTTCGATTGATGCGGCGCGGGAACTTGTACAGCTTGCTGACAAGAAGGGAGTTTTATACGGAAACGCGCCGGACACATTTATGGGCCAGGCGATCCAGACCGCCCGCTACTACATTGACAGCGGTATCATAGGCGATGTTACAGGCGTAGTCGCTGTCCTCAACAGGGACGCCGGATTCCTGGCCGAGAAATACCCGATTACCCTGCTTCCCGGCGGCGGAATCGGACTGGACGTCGGCGTTTACTATGTAACTGCAATGCTCAGCATACTTGGCCCCGTAAAGCAAATCTCCGGTTTTGTGACCACCAATAAACCCGACCGCATGCATTATTTCCCGGACAAGGAAGACTTTGGTCAAAAATACAAACTGCAGGCAGAAAACCTGGTAGCCGGGAGTTTCAGGTTTGCCAGCGGAGTTTTTGGAACGCTGATGTTCAACTCGTGCAGTATAGGTAACGAAATTCCGCAGATAATAATGTATGGTACTGAGGGCATCCTTTACATGCCCGATCCCAACCGGTTCGGCGGGGAAGTAAAAGTAATACTCAAGGGCCAGCATGAACCAACAGCGCTGCCGCCGACCCACGCCTTTAGCGAGAACCACCGCGGCATAGGGCCGGCCGAACTCGCCTGGGCCCTGCGCAAAGGCCGCAAACCTCGGACCAGCAAAGAGATGGCCTTCCACGGTCTTGAAATGCTGCTGGGCCTATACAAGAGCTGCGAGACCGGCAAGTTCTACGAGATGACCAGTACCTTCCAGCGGCCGGCTCCCATTCCGCGCGGTTACCTTTACGGCGGCGCGCCCCCCGAGTCCGGAATCGCTGTTTGATAATTGATTCCTTAAAAGAGCCAACGCTGACAAGCCAACGCCGCAACTGTGTTAAAAATCAGTGAAAATGTCCCCTATGGCGTTCAATAGAAATGTCCCCTTTTGCTCAAAAACCAATAGAAATGTCCCTATGCAAAAGAGGAGCATTTAAGGCTTTAATCATCAAACAT